>CAZDYP010000041.1:0-24495 GCA_964509505.1 uncultured Anaerolineae bacterium
GCAAAGCTCTGCAACAACTTCTTCGGTTTCTGCCCCACGAAGATCACCGTGATTTCCTCGTCGTCGCCGCGCCGCTCGCTGTGAATGACCACCCCCTCGCCGAAGGTGTGATGGCGCACCTTGTCGCCCACGCGGAATTGCGCGCCATCGGTCAACGTGCGTGGTCGTGGTGTGGGCGCAGGGGGCAATGAAACCTCGCTCCTACTGGTATCCCATTTCGTCTGCGAGCGAATTTGTTGTAAAGGCGATGAAACTTCGCTCCTGCCTGTCGCGCGCGCTTGCACCAACTTCGCGGGAATGTCGCGCAGGAACGAGGAAGGCTCGGCGGTTTCGGAACGTCCAAAGAAGGAACGCTTGAAGGTGTACAACAAGTAGAGCCGCTGCTGCGCGCGCGTGATGCCGACATAAAACAAGCGGCGCTCTTCTTCCATCGCGTCGGGGTCTTCGCGCGAACGCACGTGTGGGATAATGCCCTCCTCGACGCCGACGATGAACACGACAGGAAACTCCAAGCCTTTCGCGGTGTGCAACGTCAGCAGCGTCGCCGCGTCGGCTTGCGCATCGTAGTTGTCCACGTCCGACACGAGCGAGACTTCTTCGAGCAAGGTGCTTAAGCCTTCGGGTGGTTCCATTTCACTGTATTGTTCCGCGACGGTCTTCAACTCCATCACATTCGCCCAGCGTTCCTCGCCTTCCTCCGTGCCATCACGCAAAAACTTCGCATACCCCGTGCGCTCCAACAACAAATCGAACAGCTCGGTCACGGACAACACATCGCGCGCCGCCAACAACTCTTGCATGATGTACGCGAAGTCAGCGAGCGTGCTTGCGTTGCGCGTTGCGCCTTTGGAATTTTGCGTTTGGGATTTGGGAGTTTCATTTCCCCTAATATCCCCTAATTTCCCCTTATTTCCTCCCTCCATCACCACCTCGAATAAAGCTGTGCCTCTCTGCGCTGCCGCCAACTGCAGCGCCGCCAACGTCTTCGTGCCGATGCCGCGTGTCGGCACGTTGATGATGCGCTCAAGGCTGATGGAGTCGGCGGGGTTAGCGAGGACGCGCAGATACGCCAGCACGTCCTTGATTTCTCTGCGCTCATAGAATCGCGTCGCGCCGACGAGACGATACGGCAAATGCCGCTTGACAAATGCATCTTCGAGCGCGCGCGATTGGGCATTGGTGCGATACATGATGGCGCAATCTTTCGCCTGACACACGCCGCGCGCGACCATGCGTTCGATCTCGCTCACGACGAAGTCGGCTTCCTCGTTCTCGTTGTAAAGTTCCGACATGACAATGGGCAAGCCTTCGTCATTTTCCGTCCACAGGTTCTTTTGTTTGCGCTTGCGGTTGGCGACGATGACCGACTGCGCTGCGTCGAGAATCGTTTGCGTCGAGCGATAATTTTGTTCGAGCTTGATAACGCGCGCTTGCGGAAAGTCATGCTCGAAGTTGAGGATGTTGCGAATGTCCGCCGAGCGAAACGCGTAGATGCTCTGGTCGGGGTCGCCGACGACGAGGATGTTTTGCGTGCGCGCCGCGAGCTGCTTGACGATGGCGTATTGCGCGGGGTTCGTGTCTTGAAATTCATCAACCAAAATATGCTGATATTTATCTTGATACTTCTGCAAGACTTCGGGAAACTCTTTGAACAACTGCGCGACCTTCATCAGCAAATCGTCGAAGTCGAGCGCGTTGCTGCGCGCCAGCAAATCTTCATAGCGCGCATAGACGCGCCCGACGCATTCTTCCCAATAATCGCGTGTACTTGACGAGAACGCTTTCGCATCGAGCAACTCCGACTTCGCCTTCGAGATGCCCGACAACACCGCGTTGGGGCGGAAGCGTTTCTCGTCCAACTCCAACTCCGCGAGTACTTGCTTGACGGCTTTCTGTTGGTCGTCGCTGTCGTAGATGGTGAAGTTGTCGCCAATGCCGATGTGCTGGCCATCAATCCGCAGCCAACGCGCGGCGATGGCGTGGAACGTACCGACGGTGAGTTGCGCGGTAGCTTGCTCGCCGACGAGGTTGACAAGCCGCTCTTTCATCTCACGCGCGGCTTTGTTCGTGAACGTCACGGCAACGATGCGCCACGGCGCAACACGCCGCCGCTCGATGAGCCACGCGACGCGATGCGTCAATACACGCGTCTTGCCGCTGCCGGGTCCCGCGAGGACGAGCAAGGGGCCGTCGTCGGCGGTGACGGCTTGTTGTTGGGGTGGGTTGAGGGAGGAGAGGAGAGAGTCAGACATGCTATTTGAATAAAGAAACCGCGTACGATGAAATTGAATTGATTAGCGATGATAGGTATGGGATGCTTTCTCAAGATTTAAGAGCTTGAGTCAGCCGTTCTTTGGCTTCAGCAAAGTAATCCGCGTCTATTTCAAAGCCGACGAAAGCGACTCCAAGTTTGGCGCAAGCCAAACCTGCATGTCCAATGTCCATGAATGGATCAAGCGCCAAGCGTGTATTAGCAACACCATGCAATTGAATACACAGCTGAGGCAGCTTCACGGGAAATGTCGCAGGGTGTGGTCTTTGTGAATCGCGACTTTTGATAGTTTCGTATGGAATAAACCACGTATTGCCACGACAGCGTTTATCCTCTTTGATACGACGCTCAAAAGCGAGCATGTGTCCTCCTTGTCATTCCCCAAACCTCCCCAAACTTTGCAACAATCCCCTTTGCTCCTCTGCCCGCTTCGCCCGCGCTTCGGCTGTGTCTGATGACATGGAGGATTCGTTTGTCCCTTGTCCCTTCTCCCTTATCTCCTGCCCCATCACGATCGGCCTCTGCCGTCTGGATGGTCGCGCGTCGCTCAACTGCGACAACTGCTTGCCCAACGACTCAAGGCTGTTGAGATTTCGCACCGAAAGAAAATCGTCCACGTAAGGCAGCGCGGCGACGAGTCCTTGCGTCAATGGCTGATAGCCTTCCGAGCCGATGAGCGGGTTGAGCCAGATGAGACGATGGCAACTTTTCTGCAAGCGCTCCATCTCGCGCGCGAGTTGTTGCGGTTCGCCGCGATCCCAGCCATCGGAAATAATCATCACCACCGCGCCGCGCCCCAACACCCGCCGCGCCCAAAAGAAGTTGAACTTGTGTAACGCCTCGCCGATGCGCGTGCCGCCGCTCCAATCTTGCACTTGCGCCTCAACCGCATCCATCGCGTCGTCCACGTCTTTGTGCGCGAGCGGGCGCGTGATGCGCGTCAGGCGTGTGCTGAACAAGAACGCCTCGACCTTGTCGAAGTCGAAACCTGTCGAGATGGTGTGAATGAAGTGCAGCAACATCCGCGTATATTGTTCCATCGAACCGCTGATGTCGCAGAGGATGACGAGCGGACGCGGCTTCGTTTTGCGCTGCTTCCACGACAACGACAAAAACTCGCCGCCATAGCGCAAGTTGTTCCGCACCACACGCCGCAAGTCAAGATACTCACCCGTGCGAATCGGTTCTTTGCGTCGCGTGTGACGCTCGCCCACATGCCAATCCATCTGCTGCATGAGCCGCTTCGCGGCTTGCACTTCCTCCCACGTGAACGAGCCGAAATCTTTCTGGCGCAAAATTTCGTTTTGGCTGAATGACTGTAACGAATGCACCGAAACATCTTCTTCGTCACGCTCTCGTCCATTGCCTGTCGCATCGCGCGGCGTCTGCGGCAGGCGCAACGGCTTCGGCAACATGCGTGGGTCGGCCGGCATATCGAGGCGTATCGCTTTCTGGTCAGATGGTCTGCGCCAAAACAACCGCCACGCCTGATCGAACAAGGGATAATCTTCGTGGCGATGAATCAGCACCGAGCGCACCGTATGATACACGTCCCATTTCTTGCCGATGTCAACCGCCCCCAGCGCGATGGTCAAATCCATCATCTCGCTCGTGCCGACGTTAATGCCCATGAGTCGCAAAAGACGACCGAAGATGAGGAGGTTCTTAAGAAAGTAGCTGTTCATAGTTCGGACATAGGATGCACGATACAGGATGCAGGATGCAGGATGCAAGATGCGCCTATCCTGCATCCTGTATCGTGTATCTTGAATCACAGCTGCGCCTTCGCTACCAACTCCCGCACCATCGCGCCCTGCACCTTCTGCACATCGTCTTGGTATTTCAAGATGACGCCGAGCGTGTCGTCCACCGTCTGCGCTTCGAGGTCCATCGCGTTGAGCGCGTGCAGCGCCGCCGACCAGTCAATCGTCTCCGCGACGCCGGGCACTTTGTAGAGCTCCATGCGCCGCAGCTCTTGGATGAACTTCACGATCTTCGGCGCGAGGCGCGCGGCGGCTGGCACTTTCGTCTGCACGATCTTCAACTCTTTGTCAAGCGACGGATAATCAATCCAATAGTAGATACAACGCCGCTTGAGCGCGTCGTGAATCTCGCGCGTGCGATTGGAGGTCAGCACGACGACGGGCGGATGCGCGGCTTTGAGCGTGCCGATTTCGGGAATGGTAATTTGAAAATCGGAAAGCAATTCGAGCAAGAACGCTTCAAACTCTTCGTCAGCGCGGTCTAGCTCATCAATGAGCAACACCGGCGCAGCCGTGCGCGAGTTCTCGATGGCTTGCAATAGCGGGCGTTGAATCAGAAATTCGGATGAGAAAATATTACGCAGAGCGTCACTCTGCGCCGCGCCTTGCGCTTCGAGCAAACGAATCTGTAACATCTGCCGCGTGTAATTCCACTCATACACTGCCGTGGTGATGTCGAGTCCTTCGTAGCATTGCAAACGAATCAGCTCCGTCTGGAGACTAGCCGACAACACTTTGGCGATTTCGGTTTTGCCCACCCCTGCTTCGCCTTCGAGGAACAACGGCTTCTGCAACTTCAACGCCAAAAAAATCGCCGTCGCCAGTCCGCGCTCGGCGATGTAGTGCTGCGCCGCCAATGCTTGCATTACTTCATCTATGGAATTCATCTATCTGTGTCCCGTTGGTGATCAGTAAGTTGGATATTGGATATTAGATATTCCTCATTCCAATATCCAAATATCTAATATCCCGTATTCACTATCAAATGGCTACCAGCGATTATAGTTCACACAATTGTTCACATCAACTCCACATCATGCGGCAACGATTCCTTGAGACCGTTGCCCGTCATCCGCACGAAGATCGCTTTCTCTTGGAATTCGGCGATGGAATGCGCGCCGCTGTAGCTCATGCCTGAACGCAAGCCGCCGACGAGCTGGTTCAGCACGTCTTTCACCTTGCCGCGATATGGCACGAACGCTTCGACGCCCTCGGCGACGTACTCATCCAGCTCCTCTTGCGTGATCCATTCTTCGTCCTCACGTTTCTTGCGCAGCGCCGCTGCTTCTGCTGACGCCATGCCACGCGATACTTTGTAACGATGTCCTTTGCGCGTCGTGAACAAGCCGGGGCTTTCGTCTGTGCCAGCCAGCAAACTGCCAATCATCACCGACGATGCGCCTGCTGCTATCGCCTTCGCCACATCGCCCGGATAGCGAATACCGCCATCGGCGATGATAGGAACGCCATGCGGTCGCGCAGCTTGGACGCACTCGCTGACCGCGCTCAACTGCGGATAGCCCGCGCCCGCGACGATGCGCGTGATGCAAATGGAGCCGGGGCCCACGCCAACCTTCACCGCATCCGCGCCCGCGTCAATCAAGCGTCGCGCGCCATCGGCGGTGGCGACATTGCCGCCGATGAGCTGCGCCTCCTTGAAACGCTTGCGAATCGCCGCCATGATGTCCACTTCCATTTGCGAGTCGCCGTGCGCGATGTCCACGACGATGCAATCGGCGCCCGCTTCCAACAAACACTCCACGCGCCGCAGTTCCGATTCCTTCACGCCGATCGCCGCGCCAACGGCGAGCCTGCCCTGCGCGTCGCGCGTCGCATTGGGATAATCGAACACCTTGCCAATCTCCGCCGCCGTAATCAAACCCGCCAAGCGTCCCGCATTGTCCACCAACGGCAACTTCTCGATGCGATGTTCATGCAAAATTTCCTGCGCTTGCGCCAACGACGTGCCGATGGGCGCCGTCACTACATCGTCACGCATCGCATTGGTGATGGGCGACGGGTTGGATTCAAAACGCAAATCGCGCGTGGTGACAATGCCCATCAATTGCTGTTGCCCATTCACAATCAAAACGCTGCCCGCGCCGCTCTCCTCCAATAGTCGCCGCGCATCGGCAATCGTGTGTCGCGTGTTCAACGTCAACGGGTCGGTCATCACGTACGAATCCGATTCCTTGACGCGCTTGATTTGCTCGCACTGCGCTTCGCTGGACATGAAACGGTGAATGATGCCGATGCCGCCTTCGCGCGCCATGGCAATCGCCATCGCATACTCGGTGACGGTGTCCATGTTCGCCGAGACGATGGGAATATGCAACGCAATTTTTGACGTGAGTCGCGCTCGTGTGTTCAGACGCTTGCGCGATACCACGGTGGAAAATTGCGGCACCAGCAGCACATCATCATAAGTCAAGCCAACCTCGGGCAAAATTTTCATACGCTCCTCCCTTCAATTCATCCGCGTGCGGATTATAGGCGAGTGGCACAGGGCAACCAAATCGGATGAGGCTTTTAGCTGTAAACGAAAAACGACCGAGAGATTCTCGGTCGTTTTTGGTTGATGGCTCCCACTACTTCACCCAAAGCGGATCCCAATCGTTAAACTGATTCTGACTGAGATTGCGCGCACCGCTGCCGTCGAGGTTCATCACCCAGATTTGTTTCTTTTCCGCTTGCTCACGGTTCGTCCAATATACCAGTTGTGAGCCATCGGGCGAGAAGCTCGGATGCTTGTACCATTCGCCGTTGCTCTGCGTCAAGCGCACGTTCTCATTCGTCATCGCATCGTAGAGATAGATTTCATCCGCGCCATTCGTCTCGCTCACCCACGCGATGTGCTTCGAACCAGGCGACCACACAGGATCATAGTCCACGCCCGGAAAGCCCGGCGCTGCGCCCGTGACGACAGTTTCGTAGTGCGTCGCGTTGTGGTGCGTCCAGATTTGATAATCCGCGCCGCCGCGCCCCGCCCCGCCAATCGCTTTGACGAAGAGGAATTGTTGCTCGTCGGGCGACATCACCTCGGCGTTCACCAACGTCTGCAATAAGTCCGAACAGTTGCACAGTTGTTGGTTGCTGCCGTCCGCGTTCATTACGTACAATTGTGGATAGCCGCCACCCCGATCGCTGAAGAACACGATCTGGCCGCGCAACGATTCCAGACTCGGCGTGGTGTTGGCTGTCATCGCCGCCTGTGTTTGGGGTGATGTGACCGTCGGCAGTGCAGGCATGTCAATCGTCGGGGACGACTGTGCGCTCGTGGTCGTGGTGGGCAACGGCGTTGGTATCACAATCACCGGCACAGGCACCGCCGTCGGCGCGACGATGTTGGTCGTCGCAGGCGTCGGCGTGCTTGGCGCTGATGGTGTGCTTGGGGTGCGTTGGGCGCGCTGGGCGATGGGCGTCGCATTCATCGGCAGTTGCGCTTGCCCATTCGTCGTGGGCGTCGCGGCGCCCTTGCTCGCAGCCGTCGTCGCCGTCTGATAGCTCGCATAACCCACGAGCAAGGCGACGATGAGCAACACACCCAAACTGATGATGAGATAAGTTCGTTTCATTTCAAGCTCCTTAAATTAGCGCATAGCGCATGGCGCGCAGCTATTCGCCATCTGCCATCTGCCACTCGCTACTCAAAGCGTAGCGCCTCAATTGGATTCAAGCTCGCGGCGCGGTTCGCGGGGTAGATACCGAAGAACAAACCAATTGCCGTCGAGAACAACGTCGCCAACAACACCGCGTCTGCGCTCACCACAGGGCTCAACGTGGTACTGCCCAACGAGACACCCCTGATGAGCTGCGAGACGCCCCAACCCAACAGCGTGCCAATGCCGCCTCCCGCAATGGACAACACCATCGCTTCGGCTAAAAACTGCACGAGGATATCGCGTCGTTTCGCGCCTAGCGCTTTGCGAATGCCAATCTCGCGCGTGCGCTCCGTCACCGACACGAGCATGATGTTCATGATGCCGATGCCGCCGACGACCAACGAGATGGCCGCGATGCCGCCCAAAAAGATCGTCAACGTGTCTGTGACTTGCGTCGCCGTTTTCAAGATGTCGTCAAGGCTCGTCACACGAAAATCGTCATCACCCGACGTGAGCTGATGACGCTCGCGCAAAACCTCGCTGATTTGCGTGATCACCGTTTGGATTTGCGACGCATCTGCTACCTGCACGCTGATTGTGGATACAAGAATTTGTCCGCGATACGTGCCGCTGCGCGCAAGGCGCACACTGAGCGTCGTCAACGGCACAAACACCACGTCATCTTGACTGCCGAAGCCTGTGCCGCCCTTCGCTGCTGTCACGCCGATCACGCGGAAGGGGATGCCGTTGATTTTGATGGATTGTCCAACGGGGTCGCCATCGCCAAACAAATTCGCGGCGACCGTTGGTCCCAACACGGCGACGCTTGCGTTAGCCGTCAAGTGTGCTTCGGTCAACCATTCACCCTCGCTGATGCTGACGTTACGCACCGCTGCATACGCAGGCGTGACACCTGTGACACGCGAGCGTGTGTTCTGTCCTTGATATGTCAGTTGCGCGCCTGCGCCCGACTCGGGCGCGACGGCCATCACGGCGGGCGCAACCTCGGGGTCGCTCAACGCGTTCGCATCGGCAAGCGTCAACGTCGCTGCGCTGCCCGCGCCCTGGCTCACGCCGCCCTGACTGGTCGCGCCCGGCTGAATGTATAGCAAGTTCGTGCCATTGGCTTGCAGTGACGACACAATGCTCGTCTGCACGCCTTGTCCAATCGCCATCAATGAGATGACCGCGCCCACGCCAATAATGATGCCGAGCATCGTCAACGCCGAGCGCAACTTGTTCGCCGAGAGACTGCGTAAGGCGATACAAATACTTTCGATGATAACCATGGCTCCCTCCGTGTTCCGTGTTCCGTGTTCAGTAAATTGCACTCATTGAATCCTGAACGCTGCTCAGTTCGTTCGCGCCATTCCCAGCGCGTGGCGCGGTTTGAGATTTACCCTGTCGCTTTCGATGAGGCCATCGCGCACGGTGATGATGCGCTGGGTGTGCTCGGCGATGACGGGGTCGTGGGTCACCATCACAATCGTCACGCCGCGCTCCCGATTCATTCGCTGTAAGACGTGCATGATCTCCGCGCCCACCTTGCTATCTAGGTTGCCCGTCGGCTCATCCGCGAGGATGAGCGTCGGATGGTTGGCAAGCGCCCGTGCGATGGCAACACGCTGCTGCTGCCCACCTGATAATTCATTAGGCTTATGGTGTGCGCGGTCAGAGAGTCCAACAGCCGCCAGCGCCGCCAGCGCATGTTTGCGCCGCTCCGGTGCGCCTGCATAGACGAGCGGCAATTCGACTTGATTGAGCGCGGCCGTGCGCGACAACAGGTTGAATTGTTGAAACACAAAGCCGATTTTTTTGTTGCGAATCTCGGCGAGTTGGTTGTCGCTCATCTGACTGACCTCGCTGCCGTCGAGCTGATAGGAACCGCTTGTCGGTTTGTCAAGACAACCAAGCATGTTCATCAACGTAGATTTGCCCGAGCCCGACGGCCCCATGATGGCAACCATCTCGCTGTCGCGTATCGTGAAGCTCACGCCGCGCAACGCATTCACTTCAATCTCGCCCATACGATACGTTTTAATCAGCTTCGATATGGTAAGCATGTCGTCATACTCCTTGTGTATCCCAGATCTTTAGGGTCTCGCGGCTCATGGACCGAATGGCGGGGGACTACCCGCGTTTCTGTTTTGTGTGGAAGAAGTGGTGGTGGTCTGAATGATCACCTTGTCGCCTTCTTTCAATCCGCTCAACACTTCACTCTGACTGTCGTTTTGCAGCCCTAGCTGAATCACTGTTTGCGCGGTGCCTGTCGCCGTTTGGAGTTGCACAACCTTCTGCCGGTTTTGCGTCTTCACCGCGCGATTCGGCACAAGCAAGACGTTCTCACGCTTATCCACGACAATCGCCACGTTAGCTGTCATACCCGTTTTGACGAGATTTGCCTCCATTGCAGGCAAGGCAACCACGACAGGATAGTTCACGACGCCTTGCGTCGTCGTCCCCACCAATGCGATCTGCTCGACCGTGCCCGTGAGCTGTGGCAACTCGGCAATCGCATCGAAGGAGATGTTCACCGCTTGCCCGACCTTCACTTTCGCAATGTCCACCTCCGACAAATTCACCGTGATACGCAGCTGATTCAGGTCGGCGATTTGCATCGCTTGAATGGTTGCGCCGACGACGCTGAAGCGGTCAACGTTCACTTGCGTCACGATGCCGTCAATGGGCGCGATGAGTTGCATGTCGCGCAGTTTGTATTGCGCCTGTTGCAACGTGAGCTGGGCTTGCTCCAATTGCGCCTCCGCGATCTGCAGTTCTTGCGCGGTCGGACTGTTCTGCAACTTAAGCAGATTCGCTTTCGCCGATAGCAATGACGCAGCGGCGCTGCGCACGCTCGTGTCGTTGAGGTTCGCCAGCTGAAGGTTGTAGTTCGCTTGCGCTGCGGCATAATCGAGCTTGGCTTGTTGCAGCGCGACGGCTTGCGCGGTCAAATCGGTTTGACGATTCGCTGTCGCTTTGTCGTAATCGCTTTGCGCTTTCTGCAAGCTCAACGCCGCTTTGTCGAGGCTCACACGCGCGACGACGCGCTGCTCGTCAGTGAGGTTGGCTTTCTTCACAGCCGCTTCGTAATTCGCCTGCGCGACTTCGACTTGCAGGTGCGCGACCGCTAACTCATCAGCCGTCGCGCCCGTCTTGGTTTGCTCATAGCGCACGACTTGCTGGTTGTAGGCGAGCTGCGCGCTGGCGAGTGTGAATTGCAAATCACTCGCATCCAATTCGGCGAGGACTTGTCCTTGCTTCACCGCATCGCCCACCTTCACATATACTTCTTGCACGACGCCGCTGCTGCCGAAGTTGAGCGCGACCTGTGATTTCGCTGAGACTTGTCCCGCGCCTGCCACCGTTGCGATGAGATTACCGCGTGTGACCGTCGCCACCTGTGTGGTCGTGGTCGTTGACGCCGAGGTACTTTGGGTGTAGTTGGTGTACGCATAATAACCGCCTGCCAGCGCCAAGAGCAGGGCGAGCGCTATGATGATGGTGCGTTTACTCATTTTTTCCTCCTGAAACCATGCGCTTGATTTTTGCTGATTGTCTAACCGTTTACGGTTCTGTGACGCGCCGCAAATGCAAATCCAGTTCAAGCTTGATCGTATCCTCAACGCTCAAGACCGACATCACGCTGGGCTTCTGTAGATTGAAGTAGTCGAAGGTGAAGCTGGTCGTCGCTGTGCCTTTGGCTTCGTTGTTATTGACCGCGCCCTTCACGTCCCAGGTGACTTGCTTCGTCACGTTGCGAATCGTCAGGTCGCCAATCAACTTGAATGACACATCACCCGCGGTAGGCGGCGGCAACGTCAAGCCTTCAATTTTTGTCGGAACGAAGATGGCGTACGGGTAGCGATTCGTTTGCAATGTGTCCCGCCTGATGAAGTTGTCGCGCATCGTCTCGTCGCTCTTCAACGTGTTCAAATCCACCTGAAACTTTGACTCGGCAGAGCTGATCGCGCCATCGGTTCGGGCGACGATGACGCCCGTAATCGCTTTGGTTGCGCCGACGGCGTCGTTGGGAAATGAGAGGCGCGCCAATTGTTCGCGCACACGGTAACGCGCTTCACTGTTGGCAGACACAAGTTCCACGCGGACCGTCTGCGCGTTACCTGTCGCAGCGGCGGGTGTACTCGCCGCAGCCGCTAACGGCGTGGTGGTCGGCGCAATCACGGTGGCAGGCGTTTGTTCTGCGCTACTGAACGCAGCACAAGCAGATATTAGTCCCATCACTCCCCAACCTAGCGCGAGCAACAGAGCTCGCACCCCTCCATTAGACTTTAAGGTCATCACAAAATCCTTTCCTTTTGAAAATTTTGTTCGTCCTTGCGAACATTCACAACTGCAGTGTAAACAACCGAGCTGAAACCCTTCCAAGAAGTGGCTGAGAGGTTGCTGAGAGGTTGGATGTTTTTTCTCAGCTGCCACACAGCTTTGGCACAGCATTATCTCAGCTGCCGTATGCTATAATTTTTTGGCGAGCTGGAGGCAAAACATTGACGATGGTCACTGTGTTGGTGGTAGATGATGATCCTAAACTCTTGAATATGTTGCGGCGTACGCTGACGTATGAAGGTTTTCAAGTCGTCGCCGCTGCGAATGGCGCCGAGGCGCTCAACGCCATGCAAACGCGCCGCCCCGACGTGATCGTGCTCGATTGGATGATGCCGCACATGGACGGACTCACACTGATAAAGCGCCTGCGCGCCGCCAACGACAAGACGCTCATTCTGATGCTCACGGCGCGCGATGCGGTTGAAAATCGAGTCGAAGGTTTGGAAAGCGGCGCGGATGATTATCTCGTCAAGCCGTTTGCGCCCGCCGAACTGCTCGCGCGCCTCCATGCGTTGTTGCGTCGCCCAGCCGTCGCCGCGCAAGCGCAGCCGTTGGTCTATGCTGACCTCTCTCTCGATCCCATCACGCGCGAGACGCGACGCGGCGAGCGTTCTTTCGAGCTCACGGCGAAAGAGTTTGAGTTGTTGCGCTATTTGCTTCGTCACCCCCGTCAGGTGCTACAACGTGAACAGATTTTGCAAGAGGTGTGGGGGTACGATTTCAGTGGCGAAGACAACGTGTTGGAAGTGTACATCGGCTATTTGCGGAAGAAGACCGAAGCAGGCAGTGAGCCGCGTTTGATTCAAACTGTGCGCGGCGTCGGTTACGTGCTGCGTGAAGAGTAATATCGCAGCATAGATAAAGAAATCAAATGAGGAGACCCTGATTATGGATATAGATGATCGTCAAGTCGGCTATGTTTTAAGTCGCCGAGAGGTGTTGGCATTGTTCGGCGCGCTTGCGGGCGCAGTGTTGCTTGACGCTTGCGCGCCCGGACAATCAAATTCGCCCCAGCCCACCAGTGCGCCCGCGCAACCCACCCGCGCACCGACGCAACCTACAAGCACGCCCCCACGATCAACCAGCGTGCCTGCGCAACCACCGAGTGCGTCCACACAACCTACAGCAGCGGCGCCGACTCAAGCACCCGCTGCCGCAACCACGACTACTTCATTGCCAGCGTGTATCGTGCGCCCAGCGCTGACAGAAGGACCATATTTCGTGGACGAAAAGCTCAACCGCTCCGACATTCGCTCGGATCCATCGGATAACACCATCAAGGACGGCGCGCTGTTGAACTTGACCGTGCGTGTTTCGCAAATTAGCAGTAGCGGTTGTGCGCCACTTGCCAACGCGCAAGTGGACATCTGGCATTGCGACGCGCTGGGCGTTTATTCGGATGTCACCGATCCAGGCTTCAACACGAGGGGCAAAAAGTTTTTGCGCGGTTATCAGACGACGAACGCCAACGGCGCCGTTCAATTCATCACGATCTATCCGGGTTGGTATCCAGGGCGAGCGGTTCACATCCACTTCAAGATCCGCGGTAACACGGCGGCGGGCCGCCGCTATGAGTTCACATCGCAATGGTTCTTTGATGAATCGTTCACGGATCAAGTGTACGCGCAAGCGCCGTACGCCAACAAGGGACAGGAGCGATTAAGAAACGAGCGCGATGGCATCTTTCGAGGCGGCGGCAGTCAATTGCTGCTTAATGTGGCGAAGGTCGCGCAGGGTTACGCGGCGACTTTCGATATTGGATTGCAGTTGGGTTAGACAAAACCTGATAGAGTTGCTATGTCTATTCGATTGCGGTTGACGCTGCTGTATAGCGCGATTGTGGCGTTGACGCTCGTTGCCTTCAGCATCATCCTCTATCTGGTCGAAGCGCAAGCCACATTGGAGACAATCCAAACGGCGCTGGTGCGACAAGCGGACCTATTTAGCAAGGGCCCACGCCGCTCTCCCGATCATCCAGACGAACCGCCGCGCCCACTGCTGCCTAGTGGCGGGGTTCTGCCCGGCCGCTGGACGCAAACGCGCAATGCGGAGGGCGCGGTGGTTGCGCGCACGGCAGACTTGGGTGATACCACTCTCCCCTTGAGCGAGGCGGGGCTGCGCGCCGTACTCGCGGGCGTGGCCTGGAGCGAGGTGGCGTACGTCGAAGATGAACCCTTGCTCATTTACACTCAACCCATCTCAGCGCAGAGTCGCATCGTTGAGATCGTGCAATTCGCCGCGCCCATGACCGAGCGCGCACAGGCGCTCAACACCCTGCGGTTGGTTCTGGTGATTGGCAGTGGGCTTGCCAGTCTCGCCGCATTTGGCATCGGCTGGGTGTTGGCGGGCGCGGCGCTCAGTCCCATCCAACGCATCACGCAAACGGCTCAAGCCATCGGCGCAGAACACAATCTACATCGCCGTGTGCAACACGCCGGTCCCAACGACGAGGTAGGTCAGTTGGCGACGACGTTCAACACGATGTTGAATGAGTTGGAATCGGCTTATCGTCAACTCGAACAAGCGCTGGAATCGCAGCGCCGGTTCGTGGCGGATGCCTCGCACGAATTACGCACGCCGCTGACGACCGTGCGCGGCAACATCGAGCTGTTGCGCCATGAGCCCCCATTGGATACACAAGAGCAGAGGGAGATTTTAGCTGACACCACAGCTGAAGTTGAGCGCTTGATTCGCCTCGTCCATCAACTACTCCTGCTCGCGCGCATGGATGCGCAACGCGAGCTGCCACGCGAGCCTGTGCCGCTCAAGCCATTGCTGGACGATGTGTGCCGCCAAACGAAGCTGCTCGCGCCAACCAAGACGCTGGTGTCTGAGACCATGATTGATGGGGATGTGCTGGCGAATCGTGACGCGCTCAAACAAGTGTTGCTCATCCTCTTGGACAATGCGCGCACGCATACGCCTCCAGAAGCCGCCATTCACGTGACGAGTGAAGTCAACGCTGGATATCTGCTCATCCATGTGCGCGACACAGGCGCGGGGATCGCCCCTCAAGCATTGTCGCACATCTTCGAGCGCTTTTACCGCGAGGATGCCGCACGCACAGGCAGCGGCGCAGGGCTGGGGCTTGCCATCGCCAAAGAATTGATTGAAGCACAGGATGGCGCACTGACAGTTGACAGCAGGGTTGGACAAGGCAGCGTATTCACGGTGAAACTACCACAGGCAACCCGATAACTTATTTATCGTTCGCAGGGTAAACCCACTCAGCTATCGGCGTGAAGTAAGTCGAACGGTGTTTAGCGGGATTGGGCTCACGGTGGCATTCTTGATCGTCATTCAGCTGATACCCATTCCGCGCGCCAACCCGCCCATCCAAACGACGGTGCAATGGGATTCAGCGCAAACGAAGAAGCTCGTTGATCGCGCGTGCATGGATTGTCACAGCAACGAGACCCAATGGCCCTGGTATGCCAACGTCGCGCCCAGCTCATGGCTGCTCGCCTCGCACGTTGCAGGCGCGCGTAATGGAATCAATCTTTCGGAGCTAGACAACATCCCAAGTTCGCGCCGCTCATGGTTAGCCGATGACATGGCGCAGCGTATTCGCAACGGCACCATGCCCCCGAGCGATTATCTGATGATGCACCCCGCCGCGCGACTCAGCGCTGCTGAAAAAGAGCAATTGATACAAGGCTTGCGGAACAGTCTGAACAAATAAACACATACTCTCAAGCCAAGATACCCTGGAGATTCAAACCCGGAGGGCCTCAACGTCGCAGCGGGCGCTGTGGTTGCCGTTCGGGTTTTTCGTTGTGCGCCCGCCTCGACGATTGCCTCTTGACAAATCACGATTGTGTGTTATTATATCCAAAGTTGATATATCAAGCATTGATGGTTTTCCATGAAAGCGACTTATGTCCAATTCAGAATTTGAAACACGCTTGCCGCTGACCTCTGCGGCTTTTCACATTCTGCTCGCGCTCGCCGATGAGGAAAAGCACGGCTATGGCATTATGCAGGAAGTAGTGGCGCTGACAGAGGGGCAACTCAAACTCGGCCCCGGCACGCTCTACGGCACGCTCAAACGTCTGTTGACGGATGGCTGGATCGAAGAATCAGATGAGCGTCCCGACCCTGAGCTCGACGACGAGCGGCGACGTTACTATCGCCTGACCGATTTAGGCTTGAAGGTCTTGCGCGCCGAAGCCCAGCGTCTCTCGCGGCTGGTGGACGCGGCGCGTTCCAAAAGGCTTGTTCCCAAATTACGCTGAGGCAATAGCTATGACCACCACAACCTCGCATCATTCCATATCTCTTTCCGTGCGTTTATATCGCGCTCTACTCATCGCGTATCCCAAAGCCTTCCGCGATGAGTATGGCTACGACATGGTGCAAGTGTTTCGCACGGCGTATCGCGCCCACACGCGCACAGGCTCATGGTTGAGCATCGCGTGCTTCTGGTTGGCGACGCTCACGGACTTCGCCATCACCGTCGTCGAGGAATGGTTCGCGGACAATCGGGGACCCCGACGATTTTTGCGCGCGTTAGTCATTGGCGCACTTGCAGGACTGATAGGCGGCGTCATCGCGGGACTGGGCGCGCGTGTGGCGATGCGTGGCGTAGCCGACGCGATTGGGCAATTCCCCATCTTCACGCTCGAAGGCACGTTGTTCATCCTGTTCAACGGCGCCATCATGGGTGTGCCTTTCGGCGTGATTTACATGGCGTTACGGTCGTTGGCGCCGGGCAGCGGCGCATGGAATGGTCTCGCGTATGGCGCGCTGCTCTTCGCCGTTTTTCTTGCGCCCTCGTTACTGTTCTATCGCGAAGGCGAGGCGGCGCTTGGCGATCCCTGGCGCAACGTCTTGCTTTTCGCGCCCATCCCTTTGGTTTATGGGCTCGTCGTCCAAATCATCGTCGCTCGACTTGAAACACACGAAAATTTGGTGGCGCACAGCTCAGCCCATCATGTGACAACAGCCCTACCACAAGCCCTGTGGTTTGCCATCTTCGTCGCTGTGTTAGAGCTCGCTGTGTTAGGTATGGCATCAATTTCGTCGTCGGGTATTCCTATTGGCGTCTTGCGCGCATTTTATGACATAGGCGTCCCATTGCATCAGAACCCCGAGGTCAATCCTTTCCTGCTCAACCTGTTTGCGCTTGGCTACTTTGGCGGCAGCAGCCTCATCTTCTGGCAACGCGCCCGCGCGCGCATGGCTCGCTTCGCGGCGTTGACGTTGTTGTTGTTCGGCGGCGCGTTGTTCAATACGGGCGCAGACTACTACACGAGTCTCGTCGCAGACACGGACACGCTGAAGCCATTCTTCCACGCCATACAAGTGCTTGGGTGCAGCGGTTTGCTCACGCTACTCTGCTTGTTTCCTCACGGACAATTCGCGCTTCGTTGGACACGCTGGCTACTTGGAGCATGGAGCCTATGGGCTTTGGTTTGGTGGCTGATGCCCACGTTGCCTGAAGCGTTCGTATTTGCAGTTTTCATTGGCTTCTTGGGCGCAGGTCTCGGCGCCCAAGCGCAACATTATCACGCAGCCACACCTGAATCACGCGCACAACTACGCTGGCCGTTGATAGGCTTCACCATCGCGATTGCGGGCTTTGCGTTGGTAGCAGTGTTGCTCAACGCTTTGCCAGAATTCAGACCATACAACATTAGCGGGCTTTCCACGACAGGCACGTTTTCACTTTACCTGCTGCCGTGGTTATGTATCCCGCTCTCGCTTGGCTATGCCATGCGCCGCCATCGCTTATGGCAAGCTAGCCCATCGGCAAAAACCGTATGACAGCGAGCAACGCATTCGATTCACGCCGCACCTTGTTCACTTTGTTCGACGTGCCGTGGCAGTGGACCGCCCAATCGTGGTTGTTCATTCCGACGCGCTTAGTATTCTGTATGTTGGTCGCGTTGTGGCTTCCACACAACGAAAGCCTCATCACGCGGGTTTTGTATGGAGTGATTTACGCGCTCCTCTTGTTGGCGACACAATGTTTGCACATCGTCGGGCATACGTTGAGCAGCAAGTATGTCGGCGCGCCGCTGACCGCCAATTTGATTCTCGCTACGAAGATACTTACTCACTACGCCAATGACCCTGCTGATTTACCGCGTCGCGCGCATCTGGGGAGAGCATTGGGCGGACCACTGGCTAATCTCGTCGTCGGTTCAATCGCAGGTTTGGCTTGGGTGTGGTTAGATGGTCATATCTTGCTCGTATTCACCGTGATCAATTGGCTGCTTGGCATGGGTGTGTTGCTCCCCTTTCCGGGTGTAGATGGGGAAGTCATCTGGCGCGAGTTGCGCCGCTAGGCATTGCATCCCCTTGTAAACTTCTCTATAATCCGCGCATCGTGCGCGCGGGAAGCACGGTCAAATCTCGTTTTTCAAGGAGGGAATATGAAGAATCGTGTGTGGTGGTCATTAGCGCTCGCCGCGGTGTGGCTTGGCTTGAGCGCGTTGATCGTTTCGGCGCAAGCGACACAAGCGTATGCCATGCTCAAAATGGCGAATGGACAAGATGCAGGCACTGCCGTTTTCACGCAACAGACAGGCGGGGTAAAGATGGTCGTGAACGCCAAGGGGTTGCCCGCAGGCAAACATGGCGTGCATATTCATGCCGTTGGCAAATGCGAGGGGCCCGACTTCACGACAGCGGGTGGTCATTTCAACCCTGAAAACAAGCAACATGGCGCGCAAAACCCACAGGGCGCACATGCGGGCGATTTGCCCAATCTGACGATTGCCGCGAATGGCACAGGCACACTCGACATGACCAATGCGAAGATCACACTGAGCATGGGCGCGACCTCGTTGTTCGACGCCGACGGCAGCGCGTTGGTCATCCACGCCGCCGAAGACGACGAGCGAACCGACCCAACGGGCAACAGTGGTGGGCGCATTGCCTGTGGCGTCATCGTCGCTGGCGTCTTACCTAGAACAGGCGCGGATTCCACCTTAAGTATAGCGCTCATAGCAAGCGCATTGTTCGTCGTCGCCGTGTTGGCTTTCGTATTCAGCCGCAAACTACGCGCCACCCGATAGAGCCAAGCAGTCAATCCATCAACGTCATACCCAACATAAACTTCTGAAGCGCAAACCACCTGGGCATTACGCCAACAATCAATGACGTAACGCCTATCACAAGCGCGCTTCGGAAGTTTTATTTTACTCACCTTACGCAATGTCATTTCGAGGAGCGCAGTTGGCGACGAGAAATCTCGCCATACTCGCCCTGCGATTTCTCGCACCGCAAACGACGCTGATGCTTGAAATGACAATGGATGCGTAACGTGAGTTATTTTAATTTGGGGATTGGGGCATTAGGAGTTGGGATTTTTGAGAGGGCGATGCTATAATCTCGCGTGGAGGAGAGGTCGCCTAGTGGCCTAGGGCGCACGCCTGGAAAGCGTGTAGGCGTTGAGCCTCGCGGGTTCGAATCCCGCCCTCTCCGTGGTTAGTCCCCGAGTCGCATAGTCGCTTAGTCGGATAGTCACATGGTCGCCTGCCCCAAGACCAATTGACCCAATGACCAAGCGAGCAAGCGACTACGCGACTATAGGACTAACAAGTTTATGCCCATCGAGCTGTTGATTGGGTCTTGCGCGGCAGAATGCTGCGAACCCCGCCAGAACCGAAAGGGAGCAACGGTAAGCAGATTTTTCTGGGTGACGCAGGGGCGCCTGGTCAACAGCTCGATGGGCATAAGCGAAAACGCACAAACAAGAATCCCCAACCATCACACAGCTGGTTGGGGATTTTGCTTTTGGCGGAGAGGGCGAGATTCGAACTCGCGAGGCTCATCGCCTACCCGTTTTCGAGACGGGCGCACTCGGCCACTATGCGACCTCTCCTCACACACGCTCAATTGACAACCGCGATTATAACACGGCGCAACCAAAGCGACAATTACATTTCTTTCTTTCATTCCCTCGTCCCTCGCTTTCCCGTCCCCCCATCTCCCGCCTTCTCGTTTCCCTCTTTCCCCGCGTTCCTCGTATAATCAACTCGTCATGCTTCGTTTACCCTTCACGCAACAAGTTTCCGAGTTCACTCGCGCGCGTCAGATCGTGGATGTGCTGATGCGCCATGGCTTAGGAGCGCTCGCGCAACAATGGGAGCTCACACGCTTCTTGCCGCGCGGCAAACGCGCGCCTGTCTCTGCGAATGGCGAGATTGCACAGCTCACCACCGCGCAACGCATTCGCCTCACGATTGAAGAGCTGGGGCCCACGTTCATCAAGCTGGGACAAATCGCAGCGACGCGCGCCGACATCTTCCCCGCCGACGTGATTCACGAACTCGAAAAGTTGTTAGACTCGGCGCCGCCTGTTGCATTCGAGGAAGTGCGCGGCGTGATTCAAGCCGAGTTACGCGACCCCATCGAAGTCTTGTTTGCCGAGTTCGATCCGAAGCCGCTCGCCTCCGCTTCGATTGGACAAGCGCATCGCGCCAAAATGCACACAGGCGAGCGCGTCGTCGTGAAGGTGCAGCGCCCCAACATCGAGCAGGTCATCAATGCCGACTTGGACTTGATGTTGAGCCAAGCGCGTTTCTTGCAAAGCCGCTCGACGCGCGTGAGCCAATTGAATGCCGTCGCGCTGATCGAGGAGTTCGCCTTCGCGCTTCGCAATGAGCTCGACTACACCTATGAGGGCCGCAACGCCGACCGCATCCGCCGCCAATTCGGCGATGACCCGCGCATCCTCATCCCGAAAATTTTTTGGTCGCACACCACGCGCCGCGTTATCGTCAGCGAAGAGTTG
Source organism: uncultured Anaerolineae bacterium (assembly GCA_964509505.1). GTDB lineage: Bacteria > Chloroflexota > Anaerolineae > JACRMK01 > JACRMK01 > CAZDYP01. Next base: position 20,725 of record CAZDYP010000041.1, read on the forward strand.
CAAGGCTTCAAACTCAACGATCTCAATCGTTTGCGCGCTGAAGGTTACGACTTGCCTGCGGTCGCGCGGATGGGCACCGAGATTTATATGCAGCAGGTCTTCGCGCACGCCTTCTTCCACGCCGACCCGCACCCCGCCAATTTGTTCGTCGTCGGCAACCAGCTGGCGATGGTTGACTTCGGCACGATGGGCTTCTTGAGCGACGAGTTGAAAACCCAGCTCGCCGATTTGCTCGTCGGCTTGGTAAACAACGATGTGGAAGGCATCGCGCAGGCGATGGCGCATCTCGGCGGCGATGTGAAGGTGAACGAGGCAGAACTACGACGCGACGTGCAGCGCTTCATGATTCGCTACTATGGCTTGTCGCTGCGCGAGGTGCGCGTCAGCGACTTCATGGGCGAGGTGTTCAAGATTGCGAACAAACACCACATCTTCTTCCCCGCCGACTTCGCGTTGCTAGGGCGCACGCTCACGATTCTCGAAGGCGTCGCGCGCCAGCTCGACCCCGACATCGTGTTGGTCGAGGTTGCCAAGCCTTTCGTGACGCAACTCGTGCGCGAGCGGTACACGCCGCAAAAACTCGGCAGCGATTTCGTGCGTTCGGTGCGCGAAGCCAACGCGCTCACCCAGACGTTGCCACGCCGCCTCGACGGTTTGCTCACGCAGTTGGAGCGCGGCGAGCTGCAAGTGAAGATGAGTCAACCCGAGCAGCCGCAGCTAATCGAGAAACTCGACATCATCTTCAACCGCTTGGCCGCGGGCCTCATTGTCGGCGCTTCGATTGTCGGCTCGGCGCTGTTGATTCAAAGCGGAAATTTTTCGTTCACGATTTTCGGCATCGAGCTGCCCATCGCGCAACTATCGTTCTTGTTTTCGACGCTGATGGGCGCGTGGTTGTTGTGGAGCATCGTGCGGTCGAAGGGATTGTAATCATTGGTCAGTGGATGGCGATAGCGAGGTGTAAAGACGCAAAAAATCGCGCCCCGGTCCAGTAGGAACGGGGCGCATAGAAAGAGAATTGAGACCTGCGAGATAAATTTTAGAAGGCGTTCTTGATAGCGCTGAAGACGTTACCAATGGCGGGCCCGAGCAACGCCAAAATGGCGATAACGACGATGGCAACCAACACCAAGATCAACGCGTACTCCACCAAGCCTTGACCTTCCTCACGAGGCATATACAACATGTGCGATTCACCTCCTTTGCAAGAGAATTGGGTGTTATGCAACTACGGTTTAGTTATACATCGAATTGGCTAAAAACACAATAGTCCCAAAATCCCAGCCTGCCCGCAAAAACTCCGAAAGACAGTTTCACGCCGCTGCAGCCTTCAGGCTTTCAACTCGCGCTATAAACATCGGAGGCGCAAAGAACTTCGCGTTCTCTGCGCCTCTGCGTCCTTGCAGTGCGACTTCCGGTAGTGTTAGGTCATACATGATGCATCATTTACTGCATGACCGCTACCCGACTTCCGCTCTCTGCTCTCCAATATCTACTATCTAAACGACCCAACTTCAACTCAACATAGTCCAGCCATTCGCATACACCAACCGCAGCCAACGCTCAATGGGGATAGGACCTTGCTCGTCGAGCGTGGGCCCATCGGTGATGGGATCGGTTGCGCGCCAATGATCGTAGAGGTTGCTGATGTCGGCGCGTGGATTGAGCTCCGGTGGGGCTGCCAGCGGCTTGAATAACGCAGGGAGCTGAGCGGCAGGCGTTGTCGTGAGGGCTTGAGGCCAGTCGCTGGACAACTTGCCGAGCAACTGCACCACATCCTCGACGATCTTCCCCATCTCACTGCGCGCCTCCCCCATGGTCGGCACGGCAGCTTGCGCGTATTCGAGCTGTGTTGTCGTGCTAAGTTTGACATGGCGACCGCTGCGACGCACGTACCAACGATGTTCCAGCGCTTCTGCTTGATCAAATTGCCCCATGAGCTCCAGCGTCTTCGTGTAAATGTATGGGCGAATGGCAGGCACAGGAAAGCGTCCATCATCCTGCACAAATTTTACGCCCGCGTACGCCGATTGCACGTCTTGCGCGGTTTGCGCGATGGACTCGCCCGCAATCAGCGCGCCATACACATCCGCAAAAATTTCTTCGACCCATCTGGCAATCCAAACTGAACGCAGCTGCAAGGTTTGATCGCGTAGCTGTTGACGCAACGAGCTGTCGCCTCCTTGTTGTCCATGCCAGAAGACGTAGTGGCCGATTTCGTGGGGGATGGCGAGGAAGTCTTGTGGCGCGACCATGCACGTATAGGGAATGGCGACGAGGGCGACGGGCGCGTATGGAATGACGGAGACCGCCGCCGAACGATTGAAGTACGTCAGTACCGTTTGCGGCTCGCTGTGCAGCGGACGCTTTAGCCAGGTATTAAGCACGGGTTTGATGGCGGCGTAGGCCAGCTGGTCAGCGTGGCGTAACGTCTCGACCATGCTCTCATTGCCTGTGCTGCGTTGGGCAATAGCGGATGAAATGGCTTGGATGTCGTTGCCAATTTGCTTGAAGATCGCAGTAAAAATGGCTTCGGGTGGATAGTCGGGCGACGTGATCAGCAAGGGATCCGCAGGGTTGCTGAGATGGTCAGCGAAGAAGTTGTAATGACCACGCGCAAAATTGCGGAGACGTTGCGCGAGACTGACCAATGTTTGCTTGCGCGCAAAGTCACTTGTGGATTGACTTGCCATGGCTGCCATCAGGTTATCGAGCGCGAGCCAGCGCGATTCCCAAATGAGCAGGTCGGATGAGTTGGACATGCAGAGCCTCCTAGGATGGCGGATTGCGAATGGCAGCGGGCGAATGGGAATGAAGGTAATCGTTGGCAAGTAGTCACGCGCTATTTGCCATGCGCCGTTCGCTATCCGCTATTTGCCATTTGCTGTGGGCGCGATTATAGCACGATGAAGCGTAGAAAACTAGCGCGCCGCCTGAAGGTGATGATTTCTTTACGAATTTCTTACGGTTTCGCGCCTTTTCTTTTCGCGCGAACTTTCTATAATCAAAGCAGTGCTTAAAAGGCGTAGAGCGCTGCGCCAACATCGTTGCCGATGGCTAGCCCCACAGGCGGAGAGGTTTGCCCCTGTGGGCTTATGAGTTTATGGCAATTTTTAGGGAGCGTTATGTTTCGGTCATTTTCCACACTTCCAATCTTATCAGCTCGCGTTGCAGGTCTGCGTTTATGTCTCAGCATCGTGTTGGCGTTGGGTTTGGTGTTCGGCGCAACGTGGGTCGTCGAGCGGGCGCAGGCGAAGCCGCTGGCCGTGACGATTACCGTGACAACTACCGCCAATAATGGCCCCGGTTCATTGCGGGATGCGCTGGTGGCGGCTGCCGCTGGCGATACCATTAACTTTAGCTTGCCTGCCAATTCAATTATCACAGCTAGCTCGACGCTCACGGTTTCAAAATGGTTGACGATTGACGGCTCCTCCGCGGTGAACCTAATGGTTCTGGTCACAAATTCGATTCGTGTGTTCAGTGTGACCGCGCCCGCCACCTTTATCTCGTTCACGGTCGCGCGGGGTAATGTTGCAGGTCCAGGCGCAGGCATTAGCAGCACGACCAACCTCACGCTAACCAGCATGGCTATTCTCTCCAACACAGCCACGACGGGCAATGGCGGCGGTGTTGCCGTAGGCGGCGCGGCGATTGTGTCGGGCACGCTTTTCCGCAACAACCGTTGTACGGCGGGCGGTGGCGGCTGCGATGGCGGCGCCTTGTATGTCAGCGGCGCGCTCATGGTTACTAATACCCAATTCATCAGCA
>CAZDYP010000041.1:24595-28191 GCA_964509505.1 uncultured Anaerolineae bacterium
ATGGCGGCGCGGTCTATGCCAACAACACCGCTAGAATCTTCAACAGCACCTTCCAAAACAATCGCTGTACAACGGGCGGTGGCGGCTGCGATGGTGGCGCCTTGTATGTCAGCGGCGCGCTCATGGTTACTAATACCCAATTCATCAGCAATACCGCCACGGATGATGGCGGCGCAGTCTATGCCGCTAATACCGCGCAGTTCGACAGCGCGTATTTTGCGAGTAATCAATGCACCGCTAACAATTGTAACGGCGGCGCGCTCAATGTACAAGGCACGCTCGTACTGACCAGCACCACCTTTGTAAGTAATACCAACTCGGCAGGCTTGGGCGGTGCGGTGTATGCAAATGCGACACTCCTCATCACCAATACAACCTTCCTCACCAACACAGCTACTGCTGATGATGGCGGCGCGGTCTATGCCAACAACACCGCTAGAATCTTCAACAGCACCTTCCAAAACAATCGCTGTACAACGGGCGGCTGTGACGGCGGCGCGGTGTATGCTACCAACAATGGCAACATGGTGGGTGTGACCAATACGTTGTTCATCAACAATGCTGCTAATCCCAGCTCAGGCACGAGTAATGGCGGCGCGTTGTATGTAGAAGGCGCTGCTAGCGCGACCACAGGCCGCATCGTCAATGCGCTGTTTGCGCGCAATGCCGCAGGAGGCAACGGCGAAGCCGTTTATGTTAATAATACGAACGGCCCGTTGCAAATTGTGAACAGCACCATCGCCAGCCCAACATTGGCTAGTGGTTCAGCCATCTACGTCAACGGCGGCACGGTTGGTATTTCCAACACGATTGTCACAAGCCACACCACGGGCATCAACGAAGCAGGTGGTACAGCCTATCAGAATTACAATCTGTTCTTTGGCAATACGACCAACGCTTCCGTTGGCGTGGCCGGTGGGGGAAATAGTATCACGGGTAACCCACTCTTCGTTGACCAATCCACCGACGACTATCACATCAATCTGAGCAGCCCTGCGGTTGATCAAGGCAACGGCGCGGCGTATTTCCCCACCTTCGACATTGACGGCGACACCCGCCCGCAAGGCACAGCGCGTGACATCGGCTACGACGAAGTCGCCAGCGCCGATGTCGCCGTCCTCAAGCTCGTTACCCCGACGAGCGGTGTGCCCCTCACGCCGATTACTTACACCATTCGCATCACCAATAACGCCAGCAATGCCTCCGCATACAATGTCATTATCACTGACATCATCCCCCTCACGGTAACTAGCGCGAGCTACGCCAGCTCCGTATCCGTGACAACGATTGGCAGCCAGAACTACGTTTGGAAAATTGCCAGTTTGCCGCCAACCACGACCGCCATCATCACCGTGACGGGCTTAATCAGCTCCACCGCTGCCCCTTCGACATTTAGCAACACAGTCATAGTCACAGGCACATTCCGCGATAACGTCAGCGCGAACAACTCTTATACGACGCCCTTCACTATTCTTGAAAGTTTGTGCGCCGCGACACCCAACAATGGCGTCACCGTCTTCCGCTCGAACGATGCGCGCGCGGTGCAGCTCGCCGTTGACGCCGCCAGCGCAGGCGATACGGTGAAAGTCGCTGGCACATGCGCCAGCGTCCAATCACGCGGCGGTACCACGCAAACCGTCTATATCAGCAAGACCTTGACGCTGCAAGGCGGTTACACGACGACGAACTGGACCACTTCCGACCCCACCAATCAACCGACGACGCTCGACGCGCAGAATGAGGGGCGCGTCGCCGTCGTCACTGCCTCGCTCACCATCTCGAATGTGACGATACAAAATGGCTATGGCGTAGGCAATGGCGGCGGCATCAGCACGACGAATGCGTTGACGTTGAGCAATGTCAATATCTATACCAACACGGCGACGGCGCACGGCGGCGGCGCGTACGTGGGCGGCGCGACGCGCATCACCGATGGCGTGTTCAGAGCGAACAGCTGTGGGGCGTCATGCAATGGCGCAGGGCTAGGAGCAAACACGCAAGATGTAACCATCGTCGGCGCGCAATTCATCAGCAACACCTCGCAAACCAATGGCGGGGCGTTGCACACCGACGGCAACCTGAGCGTGCAGAACGCCTACTTCGAGCGGAATGTGGGTGTTTCAGGCGGCGCAGGCGGTGCGATTGCGCATTTTGGGTTTGGCACGCTCGTGACCATCACCAACAGCATTTTCCTAACCAACAGTTCAGGCGCCGATGGCGGCGGCATCAATATCGCGGGCGCATTGACCTTGCATAGCGCGACATTCTCGGGCAATGTTGCTGGCAGTCAAGGCGGCGCGGTGCGCTTGTTCGGCGCATTTGCGATTAGCAACGTCACGCTTTTGGAAAATCGCGCGACGCAAGGCGGCGGCATCTGGTTTACCAGCGGCACAGGCACTGTCGTGAACACCTTGTTGGCGCGCAATACAGCGACGAGTGGCAACGGCGCGGCGCTCTGGTCCAGTTCGTCAGGCGTCGTGAACATCGCGCATACCACCATTGCGAGCCCGACGCTTGGCAGCGGTTCAGCAGTCTATGTGACCAATGGTGTAGCCAATGTCACCAACACGATCATCACCAGTTACACCACAGGCATCCACCAAACGGGCGGCACAGTCAACGAAGACTACAATCTCTTCTTCGGCAACAGTACGAACATCGTTGGCACGGTCACAAGTGGCGGGCAGAGCTTCACGGGCAACCCTGCCTTCAACAATCCTGCCAGCGACGATTATCATTTGACGGCGACCAGCGCGGCGATTGACGCAGGCATGAATGCGGGTGTGACGAGCGACTTCGAAAACGATCTCCGTCCGCAAGGGCTCGCGTCCGACATCGGCTATGACGAATCGCCATACACATCCGTCGCAGATTTGTCCATCGTGAAGAGCGTGTCGTATAACGCGCCTGCCCTGCCGTATCAACCCATCACTTACACCATCATTTTCACCAACAACGGTCCGCAAGTGGCGCTGAACGTGACCATCACGGATCTTGTGCCAGCGGAATTGACCAATGCAGCCTACACTAATAGCGGCGTTGCGTTGACGCTAGTTGGCGGGTCAAGCTACGTTTGGCAAATTGCCTATCTGCCGCCGAACTCAGGCGGCATCATCACCATCACGGCAAACATCAGCCCGAACCTTGCCAGCGCGATGAGCTTCACCAACACCGCAACCATCACTACAACCAGCGATGTGACGCCGACGAACAACACGAGTACGGCGGTTGTGACGGTCGTCTTACCTGAAGTCTCATTTAGCAGCGCAACGTATAGCGTGATCGAAGATCAGGGTCCCGCGCTGATCACAGTCACGCTTAATGTGTCGCCGTTCACGACGGTGACGGTGAACTATGCGACCAGCGATGACACCGCCTCTTTCCTGACCGATTACGCGACCACGACAGGTGTGTTGACCTTCGCGCCCGGTCAGACGGCGCTGACGTTCACTGTCCTGATTTCAGTGGACAACATCTATGAGGGCAATGAAACCTTGCTCTTGACATTGAGTAGTCCATCCATAGCAACCATCACAAGCACCAACCCCGTGACGCTGACGATTGTGAACGACGATGCCTTGCCGCAAATCGCGTTC
>CAZDYP010000041.1:28291-31662 GCA_964509505.1 uncultured Anaerolineae bacterium
CGCCTCGTTCCTGAGCGACTACGCGGCGCTGACGCAAGCGCTGCTGTTCGCGCCGTTGCAAACCGCCGTCACGACGACCATCACAATTAGCGATGATGTAATTTATGAAGGCAATGAAACAGTCTCACTCACATTGAGTAGTCCAGTCAATGCGACGATTACAGGGACGAATCCCGCCGTGCTCACCATCGTGGACAACGAGACGCAGCCAACCGTGCAGTTCAGCACAAGCGCGTACAGTGTGACGGAGGATGCGGGTCCCGCCGTTATCACAGTGACGTTGAGCGGGCAGAGTGCGTTCACTGTCACGGTGACCGTGACTAGCACAAATGGGACAGCAATTGCGCCAGCCGATTATGCATCAGTTAGCGCGGTATTGACGTTCGCACCGGGCGTAACACAACAAACATTCAACGTGAGCATCGCCCCCGATTTGTTGGATGAGTTGGATGAGACATTGCTGTTGACATTGGGCGGCGCGATTAACACAACGATTACAGGGACGAACCCTGTGACGTTGACGATTCTTGACGACGACTTGCCGCCGAGTCTGTCCATTAGCGGCGTGACGCAGAACGAAGGCGACACCGGCGCAACGAGCTTTGTGTTCACGGTCACACTCAGCGCGCCAAGTGGTCTCACCGTCACCGTCAACTACACGACAGGCGATGACACAGCGTTGACTGCCGATGGTGATTACAATGCGACAAGCAGCACAGTCACATTCGCGCCAGGCGCGACGACACGCTTCATCACGGTCACGGTCAATGGTGACATGAAGTTCGAGTTAGACGAGACGTTCGTTGTGACGTTGACGAATCCAGTCAACGCGACGCTTGCCATCACTAGCGCCATTGGCGCGATTGTGAACGACGACGCACTGCCGAGTGTACAGTTCAACTCGACTCAGTATAGTGTGGTTGAAGATCTGGGCCCTGCGACGATTACGGTCACGTTAAGCAACCCATCGGCGTTTACGATCACCGTGAACTACACCAGCGCCAATGGCACGGCGCTGGGTGGGGCGGATTACGTTGCGGCGAATGGCGTGATGACGTTTGCGCCGAACACAACACAACAAACTTTCGCGGTTGCGACCATCGTGGACAACATTGACGAAGCAAACGAGACGGTGTTGCTTGGCTTAAGCAGTCCTGTCAGCGCAACGTTGGGCGTGACTAACACCGCAACGCTCATCATCACGGACGACGATCCAACGCCAAGCGTCAGCTTCAGCGCACCCACATACTTCACGAATGAACTCACGACGACGGTATCCATCTTAGTCGAGCTTTCAAATCCGTCGGCGTTCACCATCACCGTGAACTATGCAACAAGCGACAACTCCGCAACGGCGGGCTTAGATTACATCAGCGCGAGCGGCGCGTTGACATTTACGCCGGGCATGACCCAACAGGGATTCAGCGTCAGTATCTTGCACGATGTCATCAGCGAATCTGATGAGACGGTGACGCTCACGTTGAGCAGCCCCATCAGCGCGACGCTGGGCGTGATCAATGCCGCGACGCTGGTCATTGTGGATAACGACGGCACGCCGCGAGTAAACTTTGAAAGCGTCGTTTACGCGGCAGCGGAGAATGTTGGTGCTGCAGTCATTACGGTCACACTAACGAACCCCTCCGCGTTCACCATCACGGTGGGGTATAGCACAACCAACGGCACGGCGAGCGCATCTGCTGATTATACGGCGACGACAGGCGTGTTGACATTCACGCCAGGCACAACCGCCTTGACGTTCAGCGTGCCTATCATGGATGATGCGATTGACGAACCCAACGAGACGATTACCCTGACCTTGAGTAATCCCGTCAGCGCAACACTTGGCATTGCGCCGACGGCGACGCTGACGATTGTGGACGACGAACCGACGCCAAGCATCACCTTGAGCGCCAGCGGGTACAGTGTGAATGAGACGGCAGGCGCGGTAGTGGTGACGGCGACGTTGAGCGGACAGAGCGCGTTCACCATAACCGTCGTCATTACGACGAGCGACGGCGCGGCGACGGCGGGCAACGACTATGCAGCGCTTTCCGCGACGTTGACCTTTGCGCCCTTGCAGACCAGCGTGACAACGAGTATTGCCATCAGCGATGACGTAGTGTACGAAAGCTCTGAGACATTCAATATCGGATTAAGTGGGGAGAGTAACGCAACGCTTGGCGCACCCAGCACAGCCGTTGTGACTATCCTTGACGACGAATTGCAACCAACTGTACAGCTGGACAGCGCAACCTATACCGTGGGTGAGACGGCGGGCGCGGTAGTGGTGACGGCGACGTTGAGCGGACAGAGCGCGTTTACGGTGACGGTCACCCTGACGACGACGAACAACATCGCTAGCGACGCCAGCGACTATGCGCCGCAAAACGTGACCTTGACGTTTGCGCCCTTGCAAACCAGCGTGACGGCGAGCATTGCCATTACGGACGACGCTGTGTTTGAGGATTCGGAAACCTTCAATGTGGGTTTGAGCAATGCGGTGAGCGCGACGGTAGCCGCACCGAGCGCGGCTGTCGTGACGATTCTCGATAATGAACTGCAGCCCACGGTACAACTTAGCAACGCAACCTACAGCGTGAACGAGAACGCGGGCTTCGTAGCAGTGACGGCGACGTTGAGCGGGCCGAGCGCATTCACGACGACGGTTATCATCACCACCAGCAACAGCACGGCGACGGCAATGAGCGACTATGATGCTATCACTACGACCCTGACCTTTGCGCCGTTGCAGACCAGCGTAACGCAACCTATCACCATTAACGATGATGTGGCGTATGAAGGCGACGAGACCTTCCACGTCGGTTTGAGCAACGCGGTGAGCGCGACCTTGAACGCGCCGAGCGCGGCTGTCGTGACGATTGTGGAGGACGAAGCAGTGCCAACCGCGCAGTTCAGCGCGAGCGCGTACAGCGTCAGCGAGAACGTGGGCGCGGCGACAATGACTGTGACTTTGAATTATCCGTCCGTGTTCACGATTACAGTGAACTATGCAACCAGTAACGGCACTGCGGTGGCGGGCAGCGATTACAATGCAGCGAGCGGCACGCTCACCTTCACTCCGGGCATCACGCGTCAAACCTTCGCGGTTGCCATTCTCAACGACACACTGGACGAAGCCAACGAAACCGTCAATCTTACGCTCAGTGGAGCTGTGAGCGCCACAATAGGCGCGACAAATCTCGCGACGTTGACGATTGTGGACGACGATCCAACGCCTAGCCTTGTCATCGCCGATGTAACCAAGAGCGAAGGCAATGTTGGCGCGGCGCACTTCGTGTTCACCGTCACCTTGAGCGCGCCGAGTGGTCTCACCGTCACCGTGAATTACAGCACAGCCAATGGCACAGCGA
>CAZDYP010000042.1:0-13836 GCA_964509505.1 uncultured Anaerolineae bacterium
TCTGGCTTGTATCGTCATTTTTATCCGAAACCATTTTTGAGATGTGTTCTACTCAGTTCTTACGATTGGGCGATTGGATTTTTCACGCTTCTTTGTTATCATCTCGCCTAGGAATGAATGTAACCTTGTTTCGAGTTTGGGCGGAGGTGAAACAATGCCATCACCTTTACCGGGAATGAATCCTTATTTGGAGCATCCCAACATCTGGGAAGATTTCCATCAGAATTTAGCGGCTGAAATTCAAACTCAATTGGCGCCGCAAATTGAACCGCGCTATTTTGCGGGGCTGACACCGCACGTCACATACGAAGAAGTGACCATTCAAGAACAGCCGCGCAACATCAAACCCGATGTGAGCGTTTGGCGCACCAGTGATGCTTCGCCTATGGCAGGCGTGATGGAAGCGATTGCGCCGCCGCCCATCGTCGCGCCCGTCGCCTTTGAATTGCCGCTGAAGTTGTGGAGCGTGGAAATCCGCGAGACCGAGCTCGGCGCGTTGATCACCTCCATCGAAATCTTGTCGCCCGTGAACAAACGCCCCAACCACGAAGCGTACAAGTCGCATCAGCGCAAACGACGCGACTTGATGCGCGCGGCCGTCAATTTGTTGGAGATTGACCTGCTGCGTGGGGGCCGTCGCACGTCCCCTTCCACAGAACCGCTGCCAGCTGCGCCTTACCTCGTTTTCTTGCATCGCTCCAATAATCCGACACAACTCGCCATCTGGCCCCTGAGCTTGCGCGAGGCGATTCCCATTTTGCCTGTGCCATTGCGCGAACCAGACCCTGATGTGCGACTTGACCTAACGCAAGCGATTCACCGCATCTACGCGCGCGCACGCTATCACCTCCGCATTGATTACCGCCAACCTCCCCCCAAGCCCGAGCTCGCGCCCGACGATGCCGCATGGCTCGACAAACAGCTCATGGTAGTGCGTTAGCCTGAGCAGTCAGAAACCCGTTTTCTCCAAGAAAACGGGTTTCTTCACTCTTAGCCTGAGCGTTTGCCCCACAACAAATAGGCATAAGCGGACATGAAGATGAGGCCGAGCACGGAGAAGATCCAGCCGAAGTTATTGAAGCCGCCGGTCAAGCGCACGTAGGTCGCTACGAGGAACTGGGCGAGAAAGCCAAAGAACATCGTCGGACCAACAAGGTGTCGCAGCGTTTGCTCGTCCGCGTTGCGCGCGAAGTACGCGAGAAACGCATAGAGGATCCTGTCCTTGCATTTGCAAATAGAGCGGCAAGCCTTCTTCACCCGCAGCCGTTGCGTACGCGCCCGCGAACACCATCGTCACGATTGGAATTATTTAGCCCGGCGCGGGAATCACGCCGAGTTGTTGCAACAAGCCGAGTTGGTCGAAGGTCGCCCACGCCTCTGCCGTCTTGCCATCGGCATCATAGCGTGCGATGGTGATACCTGTCACCGTCGTCTTCTTACCTGTCGGCGGAATGTTCATGAGTGGCCCCGTATGTGTGGCGTGGGTGGTCCAACGAGTGACGACTTTATCACCTTCGGCGATCACATCGTCAAGCGTGAAGTGCAGGTCTGAAAAGGCGCCGCGATAGAGCATGACGAATTGTTTGAAGCCTTCGGTACCAGCGGCCATACCCGGCGGGATAAAGTGATTGACGGGATTAGCAGCGGAAATCTCGTCTATGACCGCAAGATTGCCCTTATTCCAAACTTCCTCGAAGACACGACGATTGGTCGCTTTGTTCTGTTCAACTGACATAAGAAGCTCCTTTGTTCCTCATGGGACGATATGTGCTATGAAGCGCAATGTGATGGGCTGTGACGCTTCATGTTTTTAGCCAGGGTAGCCCTTCAACCCCTGCAAACCTTTGATAGCGGAAATCTCTCCCGCGTGGCAATAGACATTCAAGAGCGTCAGATTCAGCACCATGCCGACAGTTTGCATGCCCATGCCAATCATCGAGAGGTCGAACGGTTTCTGCAAGTCGTCGTCTTGCAGGCTCGCTACGTAGGCATCGAGCGATTCTTGAACGGCTTTGCCGTACACGCGCACGGCGGCTGGATCAACTTTGATGTGGCTCGCCCACTCGCCCAATGCTGGATTGGATGGGATTTCGCTGAGGCCCGTTTTGCCCGCGAAGGACGAGGCGAACAACGGCGCGCGCCTTTGAGCATGGCGTTCACGAACGCATCTTCGGCAAGAATGACGTGGGCGTACATGCCGCCGATGGGCGAGGTTTTGCCGCCCGCCGCCCAGTGCATCTGCTCGGCGGCGATGTCGCCGACCGTGCCTTCGAACCAGTTGTGCGCGAGCTGGAATTGCGAACGCAATAAACCTGTAGCAATTTGTGACATAGGGTCTCCTTTGTCCCGATAGGACGTTGTGAATTAAATAGTTGTGGGCGCAACGGCTGAACCGTTATGCCCGCAACATAGGATACTGAGAGTAGAGGATTGAAGTGTGTGGAAAGGTTACTCTTTTCGGGCAGGGAACGCAAACGATGACCTTACCGAAAAGTCGGTGCTGGCGGCGCGGGGATGCGGGCGCGTTCTTCGTCGCCGCGCGCATGACGGCGCTGTAATTCGAGTTTCAAACTTTCTTCGCCGCGCTCCATCGCCCAACGATGATTCGCCGCAAAGATGGGCTTCATGATGAACGATAAGTATTTGAGCAGACCTTTTTCGGCGGAGATTTTCCAATCGTAGGTGATGTTCGCCCATGCGCCATCTTGTTCAAATGTCCAAATGCCGCGACCAACAAAATCGCCCTCAGCGACCAACGTGAAACCGTGCGGTGGATTGGATTCCGTCACGCGAAATTGCCAGCGCAAGGTATAGGGCAGCCAGCCTTTCGTGAACAAACTCACGACCTTGCCCACGCCACGCTCATCGCCTGCTTCCAACACCTTCACGTCAAGATAAACCGAGGGCCACCAACGCACGAGATCAGGCGCATTTGCAAGGATGGACGTAACTTCTTCGATGGTGCTTTGCGCGCGCCAATGCGTGATGAAGTGATAATCGTTCGTCGCCACAGCGAGCTCCTCAAAATGTTCAGTATTCAGTATTCAGTGTTCAGCTAGTTACGTTCACTGAACACTGAATACTGAACACTGTTTCTTCTCTACTGCTCTACAACACCGCGCACCGCTTCCCAATACCAGCGTGGCGCGCGTGAGGCGAAATGTCCATCCACAGCGCGCGGCGGTTGACGACGCTCGTCGCCCAGCTCGCCGCAGTTGCAGCTCACCATCGGGCGCCCGCAACATACGTCGCGCGATTCGCTCACGTTGAAACAAGACGCACACAAGTAAAATTGTTGGGTAGTCAACACAATCACCTCGGGGGGAGTAGTCAATGAACAGTGACCGGTGGTCAGTATTCAGTGTAATCAGGAATCAGTAGTCAGATTAAGCGTCTGGCTACTGGCGACTGGCTACCGGCGACTGACGACTGTTCACTGTTCACTGAAAACTGGAAACTGAACACTGAACACTGAGTCACGGTTCTGGTAACAGTCCCAAATCGCGCAGCATCCCCGCCACATCCCACAAATAGCGTCCACGCTTGACTTTGCCCGCTTCAATCGTTAGCAGCGAAACGCCGCGCGTGTTCACGGTGCGGCCCGTCGCAGGGATATGCAGGATGGGACCGCGGTGCGTGCCGCACGCACGCCAAAACATGACGATACGATTCCCCTGTACGATGGTCTCTTCGCCTATGAACTGCAAATCGGGGAAGGCGCTCCAATAGCGCTGTACCATGCGACGCACGCCAGCATGACCTTGATGTGGGATGCGATCATCCACATCCACACCCTGGTAGTCGGGCGCATAGAAGGAGAGCGCGCGTTCCAGGTCGTGCGCGTTCCAGGCGGCGATCAGTTCGGCGGCGATTTGTAGAACGGTTGACATAGACTTTACCCCAAAACACACTGCGACTATCGCAATGGACAGTCGCAGTGTATCCGATTCGCCTTGTAAATACCAGACCAAAAGCTGCTCACTTTTTGCTCATTTGGGGTGTAGAGCAAATTGCTAACTTGCGTTACAGTTCAGCCGTTTCTTCTTTCACGCAAAGACGCAAAGCACTCGCAAAGGGCGCAAAGCAATTTCAGTGTGCTTTGCGTTTCCTTGCGTGAGAAAACCGTAAGAATTGATTTGCTCTACTTTTCGCCTCCACCGATTTCTAGCTGCCACAGCCGGTCGGTCACACGCGCGACGCCGTTTTTCGCATGACGCCGAAACGTGCTGAACGGCACATCGGCGAGTTCGGAGGCTTTCTCTTGCGACGAGGCAGGGTGAAAATACCCATAATACAGTGCGCGGTAGAGTTTCGCGTCTTTGGGTGTATGTTGCAAAGCCTCGCTCGTTTCGCGCAACAACGCTTGGAGCGCGGCGACGCGCTCTGAGACATTGGCGCGTGCGCCAGCTCGTTCCATGATCAAGCGTGAGCGCAGCAACGGGTTGTGCTGCAATTTATCGGAGCGTGTGAAATCATGGAAAGCTTCTTGCACCGCCGTTGCAAACGCTAGCTCGCTCAAGACGATGATGGACTCGGTGGGCGTGGGCGCGGCGACCACCTCTGTCGCTATTTCGCGCTCGCCCAAAATTTCCATCCAGCGCGCAGGCGGCATCACGCGCCAATCGTGTCCATAGATGCCATAGCGTTTGCCCGCGCAAGCGAAATCCAACTCAGGCAAACGGATCAGCTCGACATACGCGAAAACGCCTGCCCAGAAGTCAGGGTCAACGCAGGGGAAGAAGGTGTAGGCGAGGCTCGGCGTTGTGAGGTAATGGCGCACGATGTTGACGAAGATGAGGCTCTGCACAGGCGATACGGTTTGATAGGTGTCGTGCGCCATCCAAAAGCGAAAGCACGTCGCTACTTCGCCTGCGCGCAAGGGCGCATGGTGTTGCAAGTAACGCGCGCAAGCCAACGCCACAGGGTCACGCCGTAACTCGGCGGCTGTGGCTTGCGACAAGCTGAGCATCAATACGAAGCCCATCGCGCGCCCTCCCACGTCGCGGACGACGACGACATGGTGGGGTTGCGCTTCAAGCCATTGCGCCGCGATGTTCACAGCGCTTGCGTCTTCGTGGTGTCGCACCATCGCCAACACCTGAGGCACATCACTCGCGCGCAACGCCTCAGCCATGACGTTGGTTGCCTGCCATTCAAAGGCTGAACGCACGACAGAATTATCGCGGTGTAAAAAGATCAAGTCGTAGAGGACGGTTTGTTGTTCTACTCCGCGCGCTTGTTGCATCCGAGTCGTGTAATAGGCGCGCGCGCGACGATGCAGCTCGGCATACCAATCGGGATTGCGCCAACGCAAATCAGCAATCAACGCTTCACGCGCGAGGTCATGCGGGAACAGACCTGGCGAGCCCGTTTCGATGAACGACAAACTGCGTAACCATTCGAACAATTCACGCGCGCTTTCCGATGCGCCCAACGACACATCCGCCATCGCCAACATCACTGCGAGCAACGACTCGGTCATCACACGCACGAGCGCACAAGCTTCGAGCGCGGCGCGATGCGCGGGACCAGGCACTTTCTGCACGAACTGTTCGAGCAACGTCTTGATGATATCGGGCGCGGCTTCGGGTTGGAATTGCGCATCGGGGCGTTGCGCGAACAATTCGGCGATGAGCGCGAGTGCGAGCGGATGACCATGCGTGAAGTCGAGCACGGCTTTCTGCTGATGAGCGGGGACATGCCGCTGGGTGAGATAAGCAAGGCTTTCGTCAACGTTGAAATTACGCAGTGACAAGGGGCGAATCAACGTCTGCCAGCCTGCATGAGCGCGCCATTCGGGCGAGGGAGGATTGCGCCCTGCTAACACAAGCAGCGTGTGGTCAGGCAATTGTGGCAAGAACGCTTCACGCAACCAACCATCGAGCGGCGCTAACAACTCATACGTATCAATCAAGATGGCGTAATGCCCCGCGCGTTCCGCCAATGCCTCCATAAGCGCAACCTCTGACGACAAGTCCAACAGCGCACGCAACACATTGAGAAACGCTTCAGGGGTCGGCTCGATGTTGCGCGAGTCGAGATAGATCGTTGGTGCTTTGCTGTCGGTGCGCGCGCGGGCAAAGGCATTTAGCAATGACGTTTTGCCGACACCGCCGGGCCCGAAGATATAGAGAACTTGAAACGCAAGTTCATCCGATGTGAACGCCGATTGCAACAATGCCAATTCGTGCGCGCGACCCACAAACTGGCGCTGCCGCGCTGCGTTGAGACGATGCGCAAGACTCGAAGGCATAACCACCTGACCAACCAGAGGAAATGGGATTTCAACTGAGAGTTACGGCGACGATCTGGGGAGCGAATTAGTAGGCACAACTATACTTAAATCGAGAAGAGATTGCAAGGAAATTTTTTCGATGGCCTCGTCTCAAATGGTGAAATGTGAGTAATCGTCAAACTCCGTTACAATTGCTTATTCCCAAATGTTGTGTTTTGTGTTTCACGGTTCACGGTTCACTACCACCCTTCCCCATGAGGTTTATCTATGACTATCAAACACCCTCCCGTTGATGTCGCCGTCGTCGGCTCAGGCATGGGCGGCGCGGCGTTCTGCTGGAAATTGTCGCAACGCGCACCACAGTTGCGCATCGTCTGCTTGGAACGCGGCGATTGGGTGAAACCCAAAGACATGCCCAACGCCAAACCCGATTGGCAACGCGCTGCCTTCGGCGCATGGGCTGGCTCGCCCAATGTGCGCCTCAATGCAGCCGAACCCGCCTGGTCTGCCGACTATCCGATTGACGACACTGCTTCGCCCATCAAGCCGCTGATGGGCAACGCGGTCGGCGGCTCGACGGTCAACTGGGCGGCGCACTTTCCCCGCTTGCATCCCTCCGATTTCAAAACCAAAATGCTCGACGGCGTTGGCGATGATTGGTGCTTCTCGTACTTCGACCTCGAACCGTATTACGACGAAAACGACCGCATGATGGGTGTGAGTGGTTTGAATGGCGACCCATTCTATCCACCGAAAGCACCGCGCCCCATGCCGCCATTACCGCTTGGACGCATGGGCGAGCGGGCGGCGCATGGCTTCAACACGTTGGGGTGGGCATGGTGGCCCGTTGACGCGGCGATTAATTCCATCGCATACAAAGGACGCGCGGCATGTAACCATTGCGGTCCCTGTCAACAAGGTTGCATGATTCACGCAAAGGCTTCAACCGATGTGACGTATTGGCATGATGCCATCCAGCAAGGTGTGGAGCTACGCACACGTTGCATCGTTCAAGAAATCATCGTGCAAGGTGGACGCGCAACGGGTGTGCGGTATCGTGATGCTGATGGGCAGGAACATGAACAGCCCACATCATTCGTCGTCGTCGCGTGCAACGGCATCGGCACGGCGCGCTTGTTGCTCGCGTCGCATCTTGGCGGCGAGCAAGTCGGGCGCAACCTGATGTTTCATCCCGTAGGGTATGTGCGCGGGGTGTTCAAAGAAGACTTAGATGGACCTGCGGGTCCGATTGGCAACGCGCTTTACAGCCATCACTTTTACGAGACGGACCAAACGCGCGGCTTTGTGCGCGGCTTGCAGTTGCAAGTGACGCGCGAGAACTCCGCGCTCATTCAAGCGACGCTCGCCGAGCCGCGGTGGGGGCGCGCGGCGCAAGCGCAATTGCGTGAGGAGTTTCGCCACAACTTTCGTATCTTGGTGATGACTGAGGATTTGCCCGAATCGCACAACCGTGTCACGCTGACAGACAAAATCGAAGCCGATGGCTTGCCTGCGGTGAAGGTGGAATACACATTGTCCGAGAACACCCAACGCATGTTGAACTATGGCTTGGATCGCGCAGAGGAGGTGTTGCGCGCGGCGGGCGCGATGAAGACACATCGCACGCCACTCGCGGCGAACACGGGTTGGCATTTGCTTGGCACGGCGCGCATGGGGCGCGACCCAAGCGCCTCCGTCGTGGATGCGCATGGTCGCGTGCATACGACGCCCAATGTCATTGTGTGTGATGGCAGCATATTCCCCACCGTCGGCGCGGTGAACCCTGCTTCGACGATTGGCGCGGTAGCGTTGAAGCTGGCGGACGAGTTCGCGCGAGCATTATAGATTTTATTGTTGGACGACCCACTCCATCGTTTTCGTCGTCAAGCGGTCCAACGCCTGCACCGCCAACGCGAGATGCTCTTCGTGCGTGTCCTCTTCCTTTGTGTGAGACAAGCCACGCAAACTCTGTACAAAGATCATCACCGTTGGCACGCCCGCACGACACACCGACGCCGCATCGTGCAACGGTCCACTCGGCAAACGATGCGCACTGCCGCACGTTTCACGAATTGCGGCATCGGCTAGCTCGATCAAATCCGCGTGAAACAAAATCGGCTCGATGCGCCAAATGGGCTGCCACCCGACCTCCACGTTCTCTTCTTGCGCGAAGCGTTCGCTCGCTTGGCGCGCTTCGCGCCACATCGCCGCGAGTGCATCGGCGCGCAGATGACGTTGGTCAAGCGTAATGTCACATTGCCCAACAACCGCCGTAACGATGCCAGGTTTCGTGACGACGCTGCCAACGGTGCAGACGCCGCCGTGTCGTTTTGCAATCTCGCGGATTTCGAGCCCCAGCTTCGCCGCCGCGCCAAACGCATCACGTCGCTTGTCCATTGGCGTCGAGCCTGCGTGCGCCGCTTGCCCTGTGAAGCGAATCGCGTACCGCTCGACGCCGCATGTACCGACGACCACGCCCAACGGCAAGCCAAGACCCTCCAACACAGGTCCCTGCTCGATGTGCAGTTCAAGATAAGCCGCCGCGTTACGCAATTGCTGGTGCGCTTCGTTCATGCGCTGCAACGCAACGCCATGCGCCGCCAACGCATCCACCAAACGCACGCCATCCCGATCAATCACCGCTTGCAATTCCGTAGGACTCAACAGCCCTGCGGCTGCGCTGGAGCCAAACAAACTGCGCCCGAAACGCGCGCCTTCTTCGTCTGCCCAGTCCACCAAACGCACCGTGACGGGCGGCGTGCCTGCGTGCGCGATGCGTCGCAACACCTCCAGCGCTGCCAGCACATTCAAACTTCCATCCAACCAGCCGCCATTCGGCACCGAGTCGAGATGACCGCCGATGAGCAACGCGCGCTCGGCTGCGCCGTGCAAGGTCGCCCACAAGTTGCCTGCTTCATCACTCGTCACCTCCACAGGCAACGTAGCCAGGTTCTCGCGCAACCATGTACGCGCACGCGCCCACGTATCCGTCCAACAGACGCGCTGTGCGCCATGCGCATCGCCTGTCAAAACGCGCAGCGCTTTGAGCTCGGCGATGACGCGCTCAGGTTGTAAAGTGTTGGTCATAAGCATTCCTTATCCTGAAAGATGGGATGATTATAATGCCGAAGAAAGCAGACAGAGGAAAGAAAACAGGCTAGGATTTTGGCGCGTGTTCTGAGCTCGGTTATACTCTCATTCGCAACGATTATCGAAGAATCTAAATCATTACAGCAGGAGGTGTGCGATGGCTGTTTTGGAACACCGTGTTGATCGTCTGGAAATTGCGCTGGAGGAATTCATGCGCTCGACGAATACCATGTTAGCCGAATTCAAAGCGCAAGCGGAAAAAGACCGCCAGCAAGCGGAAAAAGACCGCCAGCAAGCGGAGCTGGGACGACAACAATCTGAAAGAAACCGCCTGCAGGTTGACCAAGAGCTGCGCGATTTTCGGCGGCAAATGGGCGAAATGTCCAATCGGCTCGGCACTATCGTCGAGGACATGATCGCGCCGAGTTTGGTGCGGATGGCTACGGCTGAACTGCACTGCGGCGACATCGTGCGGAAGATGTCGCGCATCACGCAACGCCATCCCCGCACACGCTTGCGCCGCGAGTTTGATCTGATCATCGAAGGCACGCAGGCCGTGTTGTTCAATCAGACGAAGACCACTGCGCGCCCCGAGTGGGCGCGTGAGTTTGTCGAGTTTCTCCGCAATGGTGAGTTCTATGAGTATTTTCCTGAGTATCAGAACAAACCGCTGGTGCCTGTCTTTTCAGCCTTGAACATTCCTGAAGACGTCGTCTTCTATCTGACTCGTCAACGCGTGTATGCCGTGGCGATGGGGGATGAAATGATGGAAGTTTTGAATCTCAATGAAGTGCGAGCGCAAGCATAAATCGAAATAAGGAGCACGCTCATGCCTAATTTGCAAGAAACCAAAACCGAATTTGAAGGCGTCTATCGTCGGCGCACACCAAAGTCAGCCGAACTTGCCGAACAAGCGTTGCGCGCATTGCCTGGCGGCGACACGCGCACCTCAACGTACTTCGCACCGTATCCAACGTATTTCGAGCGCGGCGAGGGCGCGAGGTTGTACGATGTAGATGGCAACACGTACATTGATTGCCTCAACAACTACACCTCGCTCATTCACGGCAACGCCTTCCCGCCCATCGTCGAAGCCGTGCAAAAACAAATGCTGCGCGGCACTGGGTGGGGCGCGCCGAACTCGGATCAAATTCGCCTCGCAGCGTTGATGTGCGAGCGCGTGCCTGCGGTTGATCTGATTCGCTTCACGAACTCCGGTACCGAAGGAACGATGCACGCGATTCGCGCCGCGCGTGCGTTCACAGGGCGCGACCTCATCATCAAAATCATCGGCGGCTATCATGGCACACACGATGCCGTCGCGAGCGGCGCAGGCGTGCCACAAGCCACGCAAGACCTGACGGCGCAAGTCCCTTACAACGACCTCTCTGCATTAGAGCGAGCTTTCGCAGAACACCACGGCAAAATTGCAGCGCTGATCATGGAGCCTGTGATGGGGTCCGTGGGTTTCATCCCCGCAGACAAAGCCTATCTGCAAGCGGCGCGCAAACTCACGCGCGGCGAGGGCGCGTTGCTCATCTTCGATGAAGTGATGACATTCCGCCTCGACTATGGCGGCGCGCAAACCATGTATGACGTGCGCCCCGACCTGACCGCGTTTGCGAAAATCATCGGCGGCGGGTTGCCCGTCGGCGCGTTCGGCGGGCGCGCGGACATCATGGAACTCTACGATCCGCGCAAAGTGAAAGTGCATCACGCAGGTACGTTCAACGGCAATCCTGTGACGATGGCGGCGGGCATGGCGGCGATGACGCATCTCACGCGCGAGAAGATCGCGCACGTCAACCAGCTGGGCGACATGCTGCGACAAGGTATCACCGATGTCTTAGCTGAACAAGGCGTGCAAGGGCAGGCGACGGGCTATGGTTCTTTCGTTGGCTTCCATCTCACCGCGCAACCTGTGCGCGATGCGAGCGGAGCGCAAAGCGTACGCCCACTGTTGCGTGAGTTGCTGCACGTGGGCTTGCTCAATCGCGGCGTGTTCACCTCGCGCAGTGGCATCGCCAACACCTCGACGGTGATGACGCACGACGACATTACGCATCTCATCCAAGCGTTTCAAGATACGCTCGTCGAGCTGCGGCCCGCCATCGAGACGGAATGTTCTGATTTGTTGCGCTAAAAACGACAAAGGAAATCAGGGGAAATTAGAGAAGATAAAGGGAAATTAGGGAGAAATGTGCCTCGCGCACTATTTCCCCTAATCTCCCTTTATTTCCCTCTCAAGAGTTTTCATGGCTTGGAATGATCTTAAGAACAAAATCATTATCTCGCTCGTCTTCGGCTTCGCGGTCATCGCCGCCCTTGCGTTCTTTGGCGACTTGCCGCAGACCGTCGCCGCGCTTGAGCGTTTTCAATGGGCGTATTTGCCGTTGGTCATTGTGTTGACCATCGTCAATTATATCTTGCGTTTTTTCAAGTGGCATTGGTACACACGGTTGATCGGTTCGCAAGTCAGTTGGGAGGGCAGTTTTTCGATTTTCACGAGCGCGATGAGCATGGTAATGACGCCCGCGAAAGCAGGCGAGTTGTTGAAGGCGTATCTCTTGCGCGTCACCGACGGCACACCCTTCGCGCGCTCCGCGCCCATCATTTTCGCGGAGCGCGTGACTGACGGGTTGGCGATGATTGTGTTGGCGATGGTGGGACTCACGTTTTATGCTGCGGCGCAGCCAGTGTTGCTTGCCTTGTTGGTGGGCATGGGCGGCGCGGTGTTGGTCGTGCAATCGCGCACGCTCTCGTTGAAGTTGTTGGAGCTGGGCGAGCGCTTGCCCATCGTATCGCGCTTCATCCATCACCTTCACGAGATGTACGAGAGCTCGTATCAATTGTTTCGCTGGCGCAATTTTATTTCAGCGGTGCTAGTGGGCATCATCTCATGGTTCGCCGAATGTTTGGCGTTCTATTACGTGTTGATGGGTTTGGGCATAGCGCCGACTGAGCAGCTGCTTTTGCAAGCCACATTCATTTTCGCCTTCGCCACCGTCGTCGGCGCGGTGTCGGCGTTGCCCGGTGGGCTCGGCGCGGCGGAAGCAAGCATTGGCGGCTTACTCGTCTTGCTCGTGGGTTTGTCGAAGGATACAGCGGCGGCGGCGACGTTGCTCATTCGTCTCTGCACGCTCTGGCTCGGCGTGGGCATTGGTCTCATCGCGCTTGTCTATTATCGGAAACGGTTCTTCACAGGAGAGTCGTTAGTCATTAGTCGCTAGTCGTTGACCGTGCATCCTTGCAGCGGTTCAAAATCTTCGCAAGGTTCGTGTGATAGGAGAATCTAATAACCTTGTTGGCTAAAAAATTTTACACACCCCTCGAATATCTAAAACGTGAAGAAGCCGCTGAGTTCAAAAGCGAATACGATCAAGGCGTGATTATCCCGATGGCGGGCGCGTCATTCCCGCACAATCGGATCGCAACCAATGTGGTTGTGGCTTTGCAAGTCGCTCTGAAACGTAAACCCTGTCAAGCGTTTGGCAGCGACTTGCGCGTGCAAGTGCGTGAGAAAGCATTTGTCTATCCCGACGCGCTGGTGATTTGTGGCGAACCCGAATTTGCGAAAGGACGCAATGACACCATCACCAACCCCACCGTGATTGTCGAAGTGTTGTCGCCTTCCACACGCGCGTATGACCGCGGACGCAAGTTTGAGTTGTATCGCACGTTGCCATCGTTGCAAGCGTATGTGATCGTGGACTCGGAGCAACCTTATGTAGATTATTTTCAAAAGAGGCCCGATGGCACGTGGGAGCTGACCGAGCATCGCCAGTTAAGCGACAAACTCAAATTATCGGTGTTGCACGTAATGATTCCGCTAGCTGATATTTACGACAAAGCGGCATGGGCTAAACCATCAACAAAACACAAATCGAAAAAGAATGGGGGTTAGATTTTGAAGGTCGAACTACACTGTCACACCCTCGTCTCTAAGGATTCGCTAATGTCGTATGACGCGATTATCCAGCGCGTGCAGGCGTGCGGGCTGGACGCCATCGCCATCACCGACCACAACAAGATAGATGGCGCGTTTGAGCTACAGAAACGCGCGCCGTTCCCTGTCATTATCGGCGAAGAGATCATGACGAGCGAGGGTGAAATCATCGGTTACTTTTTGACAGACTACATCCCACGCGACTTGTCGCCCGAAGAGACGATTGAGCGCATTCACGCGCAAGGCGGACTCGTCAACATCCCGCATCCCTTCGACTCGTTGCGGAAGTCCGTTATCAAGCGCGCGACGTTGTATCGGGTGGCGTCGCTCGCGGATATGCTCGAAGTGTGCAATGCACGGGTGTTGTTGAGCAGCGAAAACAAAATGGCAGAACAGTTTGCCACAGAACTCGGCAAGCCCGCTGTCGCAGGCAGTGATGCGCACATCCCCTACGAAATCGGCAAGGCATACATTGACATTGAGCCATTCGCCGATGCTCAGTCATTCAAGCAAAATTTATCGCGCGCGACCTGGCACGGCAAAATCTCGCCCGCGTGGGTGCATG
>CAZDYP010000042.1:13936-31439 GCA_964509505.1 uncultured Anaerolineae bacterium
GCACAATTGCGCGCGTTGGGTGTTGACCCTGAAACATGAATGAAGTGAGAGAAACTTATGCGTATCGGCGAAATAATCGAAACCTCCAGCACGACCCTCATCGCGGAAAGCGAGACGCTCAATCAAGCGCCGCCGCTTGGTTCTCTGTGTCAAACGACGTTGGATGATGGGCGCGTGCTGTATGCCGTCGTCGCGTTTGGGCGCACAGGCGGACTCGACCCGTCGCGGCGCGCGGTGAAGCGCGGCAACGAGGCGGTGAGCGATGCGGCGATTTACCAACATCATCCTGAACTGACGCGCATCCTCCGCACGGAGTTCACGGCGGCGCTCGTCGGCTGGTCGGAACGCCAGCGCATCTGGCAACGTCTCCCGTCGCAACCGCCGCCATTGCACTACTCATTGCATAGCTGCGAGCACGCGACCATCGTGCAATTCAGCGAGAAGTTGGACTACCTGCGATTGTTGCTGAATACGCAAGGCGAGTTGCCCGCAGACCAACTGCTCGCGGCGAATGTGCGTGAAATGTATCGTGCGCGCGGCAACGACCACACGTGGCTCGACCGCGCAGGCAAAGCGGTTGCGAGCCTGCTGAAAAACGATTATGAGCGGCTGATGAACGTGCTGCTCGCTATCGAACCCTGAATTAAGTAAAAAGGAGTCAGTAGTCAGATGAGTTGAATCTGACTACTGACTACTGACTACTGACTGTTGATTACTATGACTCATCCTACCCTCCGTTGCAGTATCGGCATCACCGCATATAACGAAGAAAAGAATATTGGCAAACTGCTCACTGCGCTGGGCGAGCAAGAGCTATATCACGTCGCCATCGGCGAGATCATCGTCGTCGCCAGTGGTTGCACGGACAGCACGATTGCTGTCACGCAGGCGGCGATGCAGCACGACCCGCGTATCAAACTCTTCGTTCAAGAAAAACGCGAAGGCAAAACGTCAGCCATCAACGTCTTCCTGAAACATGCGCAAGAAGACATCTGCGTGCTGCAAAGCGCCGACACCCTGCCGCGTTCCGACAGCATCGAGAAATTGGTGCGTCCGTTTGAAAATGCGCGTATCGGCATGACAGGCGCGCAAAAAGTGGCGGCGAATACGCCCGACCACGTCATTGGCTTGTTGTCGCATCTGCGCCTCAAGCTGGAACATTCGCTGTGTCTCGAGATTCCGCGGTTGGGCGAGCTCATCGCTTTCCGCAAGGTGCTGGACGCCATTCCGCGCGACGTGGCGATGGACGAAGCCTTTGTCGAAGCGATTGTGATTCGGCGCGGGCTTGAAATTCGTTACGCGCCCGATGCAATTGTGTTTAGTATGGGGCCACACACCGTCGGCGACTTCGTGCGCCAACGTCGTCGCAACCACGCGGGGCATTTGCACTTGCGCCACAAATACGGCTATCGCGTTTCATCGCTCGAGACAACGCGCGTGTTGCGCCTTGCCTTTGAAGAGCTGTGGGGCGTCGCACGTTTCTTGTGGGCGATGTTTCTGTTGGCGACGCTCGAATCGTATGCGCGCGCGCTGGGCTGGTGGGACTATCGCATGATGGGCAAGAAACACGAAATCTGGGAGATTGCGACGACCACCAAGCAATTTGAATCGGACCCGAAAGAGTTGATGAGCTGAGACGAAAGGAGTGAATGATGCCAACCCCATTTCCCGGGATGGATCCCTATCTTGAGCGACGCGGCTTATGGGAAGAAGTGCATACACGTCTTAATGTAGCAATAGCCGATGTCCTTGGTCCGCGTGTGCGCCCGCATTATCGCGTGGGTGTTGAGCGACGTGTATATGTAGTGACCGACACTCAGGAAAAATTGGCGGGCAAACCTGATGTACTAGTTTTCGCACCGCACGCTACGCCCATAGGCACGTTGACGATGGCTGCGCCCGTGTCGCCTATGCTACAAGTCGGCGAATTGCCCATGCCCGAAGAAGTCATCGAGCGCTTTCTCGAAATTCGTGATGTGGAAACAGGCGAAGTCATCACGACCATTGAGCTCTGGTCGCCTACGAACAAGTTGACGCGCGATGGACGCGAAGAATATGAGCGCAAGCGGATGAAGGTCTTAGGCAGTCGCACGCATTTAGTCGAGATTGATTTGTTGCGCGCAGGCGAACCATTCCCCATCTATCTGAAAGGCAACGGACATGGGGGAGATTATCGCATCGTCGTCAGTCGCGCACCACAACGTCCGAGCGCGGACATTTATGTGTTCACGGTGCGCGACCCCATTCCCGATATTCCCATCCCATTGCGCGCAGGCGAAGGGGAACCGCTGTTACCGCTCAATCAAGTCTTGCACGACCTCTATGATCGCGCGAGCTTCGACATGGCAGTTGATTATCGCCAACCGCCAGAACCGCCGTTGCGTGAAACAGATGTCGCATGGGCGGCAGAACTTTTGCAACGAGTTGGATACCTCCATTGAAAAATCACCTTTTGACTTTCCTCAAAATTCTCATCAGCGTCGGCTTACTGGCTTTCTTGATTTGGCGCGTTGGCGCGGCGCAAATTCTCGCCATCGCCGCCGACGCCAACTACGTCTGGCTCGCAGCAGCGACCTTCCTCTGGTTTGGTTCGGTCTATTTCAGCGTGTGGAAGTGGGATGTGATGTTGCAAGCGCAAGGCATTCGCGTCCCATTTCGCGCGTTGATGGAGCAGTATTACATTGGTTTGTTCTTCAACAATTTTTTGCCGATGGTCGGGCAAGATGTCGTGCGCGGCTATGGCATCGCGCGCTACACAGAGCGGACAGCAGAGGTCGCTGTCTCAGTGTTGGTTGACCGTATGATTGGCTTGTTGGCGTTCATCCTCGGCGGCGCGGTGATGAGCGTCGTCATCGTTGTCACATTGGGACGCAACGATATGCTGCAATTCGCGTTCATCACGTGCGTCGTCGCGCTGGGCACGCTCCTTGCCATTGCTTCTATCTTCAGTCGTCGCCTGCGTGCGTTGGTCGAATACCTCTTTCACTTTCCCATTCTGAAAATCGCCTTGCCCATCTATCGCAAACTGTCCGATTCGTTCTCGCCCTATCGTCACAATGCGCGCGTGTTGTTCATCGGCTATCTGTTGGCGACGGCTTCGATGATCGTCACGCACTTCGTCAACTGGTGGGTGAACTTCGCGGTGCATGCCGACGTACCGCTCGTATATATCTTCTTGTGCAATGCGCTCGTCGTCTTTGCGCCGCTCATCATTCCCTCGCTCGGCGGCATCGGCGTCAATCAAGGCGCATTCGTCGTGCTGTACGCGCTCATCGCCCAAGTGACCACCACCGAACATGCCTTTGCGATGGGCTTGATGATGCAGCTCGTCGTCATTATCTCCTCGCTGCCCGGCGCCGTCATCTGGTGGCGTGGACGCGCTGCGGCTACCGCAACTCAATCCATCGAGAGCGCGTAAACGAGTAAACGGCTAAACGAGGAGACGAGGAGCTAACACTATATTTCCTCGTTGAGTTGTTGACTCGTCCATTCAATCTTCAATCTTCAGTCTTTCCCATGTTCCTCGGTCTCGACCTCGGCACCAACGCGCTCAAAGCAGGTTTGTTCGATGCGCATGGCACGCCGCTTCACACAGTACGTTTACCTTATCCGATTCACTACCTCGCCGATGCGGGCGCAGAACAAAATCCCGAAGATTGGTGGCGCAATGTATGCGAAGCCATCGGCATATTGCTCACTGAAAAAACAGACCCACGAGGTTTGCATCCTGAGCTTGTCGAAGAGCAAAACCTCGCAAGGTTAGCCGATGCGCGCGACATCGCCGCACTGTGTGTGATTGGACAGGGGCCCACGCTCGTCGTGTGTGATGACAAGCTGCGCCCACGCGCTCGCGCATTGTTGTGGGCGGATCGGCGCGATCATCCTGAGCGTGTGCGCCTCTCGGAAAAGTTGGGCTATGAAGTTTCAGCGTATGCGTTGTTGCCCAAAGTAAGTTGGCTCGCGCGCAAGAGCAGGCATGCAATTCCTGCTTCCTCCAATGTATTTGCCAAAGGCGCGCGCGTGATGCAGGCTTACGATTTCATTGCAGCACGCTTGGCAGGACACGCCTTCGCTTCACAGTTCGGACCATGGCCGCCGTTCTCTGCCGACGAGTTCACACGCGCCGAGCTCGACCCATCGTGGATTCCGCCGATTGCGCCGATGGGCAAGCAGGTTGGCGTCACGCGCGAGCCATGGTGCCGCGAAGCGCATCTGCCCACGGGCATCCCCATCATCGCAGGCGTCTATGATTCGGCGCCGACGACGTTG
The DNA here is from genome assembly GCA_964509505.1 of uncultured Anaerolineae bacterium. GTDB lineage: Bacteria > Chloroflexota > Anaerolineae > JACRMK01 > JACRMK01 > CAZDYP01. The sequence continues at coordinate 18,206 of CAZDYP010000042.1, forward strand.
GGCGCGGCGCTCGTCGTGAATGGACGCGCGTGTGATTTTGGTGGGATGTCGGGCGGATATGGATTGTGTTGGCACGAGCCATTAACCGCAACAGGGATTGCCGCGTGGCCCGGCTTGTGCGAGGGGCAATACCTCGTGGGCGGCGCGACGGCAAGCGCGGGCACGAACATCGCATGGCTGGCGAAAATGTTTGGGGGCATGAGCGCGTTGAACGAAGCGTTCACAGAAGCGCAGAACCTCGTTGCGGGGTCAGATGGTTTGATTTGCCTGCCTTATTTTGCGGGAGAACGCACGCCTATTTGGGATGACGAGGTGCGCGGCGCATTCGTGGGCTTGGGCTTGCATCATCGCCGCGCGCATGTGGCGCACGCGTTGTTAGAAGGTATCGCATTTGGCTTGCGACACATCGCGCAAATGGTCACGCAAGCAGGCGGGCGCATGGACGAGCTGCGCGTGTGTGGCGGCACGGCGCATACAGAATTATTGAATCGTATCAAAGCGGATATGTTGGGGGTGCCTGTGTGTGTGCCGCAAGTCATCGAAGCGTCGTTGTTGGGTGCGGCGATGATGGCAGCAGTGGGGGTGGGCGCGCAACGCAATTACGTGACGGCAGCGCAAGCGATGGTGCATGTCGCGCGCACCATCGAACCTGATACAGCGCGACACGCAAAATATGATGAAATGTTTGCGAGGTTTTTGGAGTTGACTCAAATGCGACTAAAGTAGAAGCTGTTTGGCAGATGAGAGATTTGAAAATGTTACCGATAAGGAGAGTTTCCTTGAACTCATTGGCAGTGATCCTGCATTCGCGCCGTTCTTTCTCAACAACCCCAAGCACATCACAGCGCGCATCGGCGGAAACCTGATTACCAGCCTGCACTGCAAATTGGGAGATATGTAAGAAAAGATTTTTCAAACTTTTTGGCGAGTGAGCTTGACGTTCCACCTAGAGATTTGGCATACAGCCTAAAATGAAATGTGGATGGGGAGCTACAGGGGAAATCGGCTGATGGGCTTGTCCGATACGCTCGCCTATCGCCACAACACGCGCAACGCATAAAATCGTTACAAACAGAGAGAGCGCGATGAGCAGCACTTTCGACATGATGTGAGCTCATGCCTTTTTGAGGCAGACGACTGTTTCGTATAGTTTCTGCCCGCCCCCGCGTTATGGGTCTGCGTAAGTCGGTTCAAATAGGTCTAGTTGAAACATCAGGTTATGTCTCACCCTGTTTTGTCCGCTGAGGCGCTTGGCTTGCAGGCGGTGAAGCAGGGCGTGCAGAGGAGCGTCGGCGTGGCTTAGCTTTGGGAGGAAGCGACACTGGTTCGAGTCGCTTCACGCGCGCCTCTAGCTGTTGGATGAACTGCAAAATTTGACCGATGGCTTGCTCGGTGGTGAGTTGGTTGAGCGACCAGCGTTTCAAAAGGGTGTCAAGCGAATAGGCTGCCATAAAAACCTCGCAGAAAATGAGTTATCCGTTTCCGTGTGTGAATTCATTCTACACGGAAACGGCTAATTGTCAAGCAGCCGGTGGCATTGAAAGGTAAACTTTAAGGTTCAGCAGCGCACCTTATTTTTTGTCTTTGACCTTGTATGCAAATTGAGCGCGCTCGGCAACCAGCGACAGCAAACGCGCCATGCCGCCGCGTGGCTTATACATGCCTACTTCCCATTCGCTGATGGTTTGCTGACGCGTGCCGAGCGTTTCAGCCATCTGCATTTGCGTCATTTGCAAATGCTCGCGCAGTGCCTTGACAGTTTCCGCATCCCACGGGATAGCTGAAGCTTCAGGGGAAATTTGCCACTGCGGACGCGCGCGCGACTGTCGCGTCGTGGTTTTCTCTGAAATGACTTTCTGAGTTCGCTTTGCCATAGCCTCATCCTAATATACAAATGTGCTGGGCGTCAAGCCATACGCCTTCTCTATCATGCCGACGCCCAACCTCCACTTTCAGCCCAACCGCACCGTCATCGCCGCCACTGACAACGGTGGCAGCTCCACACGCGCCTCACCTGACACGATTCGTATGTCGTTGAACAGTTGCGCTTGAATCGTGTGCGGCTGCTCGAAGGTGTTGGCGGCTTTCGGGTCTGCGCCTGTGAGCAGCTCAGCATTCTCCAACGCGCCGATGGTGCGGTCCGCCACCGTCACACGCAATGGCGCAACGTGGTTCAGGCTGCGATTCATGACGAAGACGTGCAGTGTGTCGCTATTCACGATGGCGCTGGCATCCACATAGTTCACACGCCCGTATGTCTTGCTCTCGTAGGTTGGACCCACGACGCTGGGGCGCAACGCGATGCCCTCACGCCGCTTGGTGAACATCTCAAACGGATAGAAGATCGTCTGAAGCAGCAAGTCGTCGCCGCGCGTTTGAAGCGGCGCGATGACGTTGACGATTTGCGCGATGTTCGCAATCTTCAACACGTCGGCGTGGCGAATGAAGCTGTTGAAGAAGCCTGCGACCACCAACGCATCCTCCAGATTGTAAATCTCCTCGATAAGGTGTGGCGCAAATTTCCCCTCGCCATCTTTCTGCATATTCTTGTACCAAACATTCCACTCGTCGAAACATAGATACGCGCGCTTGACGCTGCGCCGTTTCGCCTGTGCGAAGCGGCAGACCGCATCCATCTCTTCGATCTGACGGTCAATCGAGTGAGTGATGGCGAGGTAGTTGGGCGTGTCGTCGTCACGATTGCCCACATAGCGATGCAAGCTGATGTAGTCGGCATAGTCGCCGACGTATTCTAACACTTGCCGATCCCATTCCATATACGTTGGTAGATTGATCGTGCATGAGCCACACGCCACTAATTCGATGGTCTTGTCCACATCCTTCATCATCTTCGCCGCTTGTTGCGCGCGAATGGCGTATTGGTCAGCTGGCACGTGACCGAGCTGCCAAGGTCCATCCATCTCATTGCCCAAGCACCACAGTTTGACGGCGTGCGGTTCGCTGTGACCATTGGCGGCGCGCATGTCCGCATATTTCGAGCCGCTAGGCGCGTTGCAATACTCGACCCAGTTGCGCGCTTCTTCGGGTGTGCCGGTGCCAAGGTTCACCGTGAGCATCGGCGTCCAATTCATTTTGCGACAGAGCCGCATGAACTCATCGGTGCCAACGCGATTTGGCTCCAGACTTTGCCACGCCAACTCGCGCACCGTAGGGCGTTGCGCGCGCGGACCAACGCCATCCAACCAGTGATAGCCCGAGGCGAAGTTGCCGCCGGGGTAACGCAGCGCCGTCAGCTGCAAACGACGCAACGCATTCAATACATCTATGCGAAACCCATCCGCATCGGCGCGCGCACTCTCAGGGTCATAGACGCCTTGATACACCGCGCGCCCCATGTGTTCGAGAAAGCCGCCAAAGATGCGCGGGTCAACGCGCCCAATTTGGAATTGCGTGTGCAAGGTCAGTGTGGTGGAGTCCATGTGTGACGCTCCTTTTTCAAAATGGAAATGAGGGAAATTAGGGGGAAGCGGCGCAATGCGTCTTTGCGGGAATATGCCCCATGAAGTATTCAGCCATGGCTGCGATGGTCAAGCTGGGATTGACGCCAGGGTTGGCAGGCATGATCGAACCATCTATCACATAGAGCCCTGGATAGTTGTGAACTTGCGCGCGGTCATCTATTACGCCTTCGTCGGCGTTGCGCCCGAATGGACAACCGCCCAACAAGTGCGCGGTGAGGGGAATGTTGAACAGACTCTCGTTGAATGCGCCGAGTGGGATGCCTTGCGTGCGGCGCGCAAATTCGCGCGTGATGTGGCGCCCAATTGGCGCGCGCGTTGGAATGGGATGCGTGGCATCGCGTTCCGAGACCAGCCCACGCCGGAACAACGTGAACAGGCTGCGCCCCACGCGCAACCGCAAGCGACTGTCCGCTATTTGCATCACCAGAATGATCGTCGTGCGTTTCGCCCAGTCGCGTTGCAACAGCGTGCTAAAAAAATCGCGCGGATGCGTGAGCCATTCCCACAGCGCCTTGCTGATGGAGCGTAGCACGCCTCCTGTATCCACCAACGGCGCAGCCAACAGGCGCATCAAATCCGAACCCGCCGGATAATGCACAGGCTCAATCGCCGTTATATCGTCGGCGCGAAAGATGGAAGTGATGGCAATGCCTTTGGAGTAGTCAGTCTGCGTCTGTGGATTGGTGACACCGAGCACGGCTTCGCCGTTGCTGCGCACGCGCTCGCCCAAGCGCGGCGACAACCGCGGCAACGAGCGCGTCACGTCGTGACAACGCCACAGCAAGCGCAATGTGCCAACCGTGCCTGCGGCAACAACAACATTGCGCGCGCGCACCTTGCATTCTGGTTTGCGCCACCACGCCGTTGCGCTGCGATACGTGACCTCGTAACGCGCGCCGTCGCTCTGCTCCGTCAGCAAAGGGCGAATGTCTCGCACCTCACACTCAGGACGAATCTCCGCGCCCCGTCGCTCCGCGAAGTACAAATAATTTTTGACGAGTGTGTTCTTTGCATTGTGACGACAACCGATCATACACCCGCCGCAATGCTGACACGCGCGCCGCGCGGGGCCCTCGCCGCCGAAAAATGGGTCGGGTATGAGCTGTCCTTCTTGACCTGGCTCGCCAAAGAAAATACCCGACTCGGTTGCTTGAAACGTCTCGCCGCGCCCCAACTCATGCGCGAGGTCTTTTAACACATAGTCCGCTGCGCTCAAGCGTGGATTGCGCGCAACGCCCAACATGCGCCGCGCGGTGTCATAGTGTGGACGTAAAAGCGCTTGCCAATCGGCAAACTGTCGCCACGCAGGTTCGGCAAAGGCTTGCGCGTCGGGTTCCATCAACACCGCCGCGTAACCAAGACTGCCGCCGCCGACGCCGCTGCCATGCAAGGCGAACACATCGCGGAAGAAACTGATTTGCAAAATGCCGAAGCAACGCAACGCAGGCGCCCACAGATACTTCCAGAATGTCCAATTGGTCTTAGGAAAATCATCATCACGGAACCGTTTGCCGCGCTCCAACACCAACACGCGATAACCTTTCTCCGTGAGACGCAGCGCCGAGACGCTGCCGCCGAACCCAGAGCCCACGATGACGAAATCGAATGTGTATGGGAAGTGGCTGCTCATGCCACCATTTTAGCAGCTTTTGCAATGGAGAGGGACAAAGGTCCCTTGTTCTATCAGGAAACGCTCGAAATGACAATGGGCGCGTAGCATGAGTTCGCTCATATTCAGAAATCGTGCGTACTGAGGAGTCGGCGTTCTCGACGTTGTTTGTCGCGCCGCCACCCACGCGCTAGAGAGCGCACGCTCCTCACAGAGGTGCCTTTTCTTGACATGGGCGCATGAGCTGAGTCACTAACACTTTGCCAATCTAATAGCGCTAGAAGATGCGCGCAGCATGTTGTGGACGGCACTCGCAGACCCCAACCCCGTGCTGCCCTTCGAGAACAATGGCTTGTACAACATGACGGGTGAACTACCTGCCGACGCGGGGTCCGTCGAGATTGCTCATACGCGCGTGTGCAGCGCGAGGCAACGCCGTGATGCTTATCGCGTATAGTGCGGGACTGTGCAAGGCGTTGAATGCGGCGGCGATGGCACGCTCCAACCGCACGATTCCACATTACTATTTGGAATCACGCCTTGATATGAATCGCGCGCTCAAGCGGTTGGAAGCGGAGAATTTGAAGCGTTCAATTAAGGAGCGGCTGTTGCCTGTAGTGCTGTTGCTCAAGGCGGTGGCAAAGGCGCTGGTGAAGACACCCGAGCTCAACGGCTATTTGGATGGATAAGCGCTTGCCAGTGCAAGAAGCGATGCACATCGGCTTTCAAGACAAAGTGAGCGTCATAGTAGCCTAACTAACAATATGGTGATGTAGTGCGCTCACGGCGAATTGACGCATCCGCACAAAACGTCTGCCAGGCGCGTCACAGCTATTAGCTATTTGCATTCGTGAGCTGTATAATCGCCCCATGACCGAACGCGAAAAGCTTGAGCAAGCTATCGCCGCACTCGAAGCGCAACGCGCGGTGTTGGGCGAGGCAGTTGTGAACACAGCGTTGGCGCCGTTGCGCGACAAACTCGCGGCGCTGACCGCTGCTACAACGCCGTCGCCTGCGCCCACCGACGAGCAACGCAAAATCGTCACGGTGCTATTTGCCGACGTGTCGGGCTTTACGGCGATGTCCGAAACACTGGACGCCGAAGAAGTGCGCGACACGCTGAACGCGCTCTGGCAACGCCTCGATCACGCCATCACCACGCACGGCGGCTTGATAGACAAACACATTGGCGATGCGGTCATGGCGTTGTGGGGCGCAGAGCGGGCGCACGAGAGCGACCCCGAACAAGCCATCCGCGCTGCCTTGGCGATGCAAGCAGAGCTGCGCGCGTTTGCCGAGACCCAAGCTCATCCCTTGCAAATGCGAATCGGGTTGAATACGGGTCCCGTGTTGTTGGGCACCATCGGCACCACCCAAGAATTTACGGCGATGGGCGACACGGTGAACCTCGCCTCGCGCATGGAACACGCCGCACCCGTCGGCGGCATTCTCATCACCCACGACACCTATCGCCACGTGCGCGGTCTCTTCGACGTGCAACCTCAAGCGCCGATTCAAGTCAAAGGCAAAACAGAGCCCGTGCAGACTTACGTTGTGCTGCGCGCCAAACCACGCGCGTTCCGCGTGCCCACGCGCGGCGTGGAGGGCATCGAGACGCGCACGATTGGACGCGAGGCGGAGCTGCGCCAATTGCAAGAGGTATGGCAAACCGTATGCCGCGAATGCGCTCCGCGTCTGGTCGCTGTGGTTGGCGAGGCAGGCATGGGCAAATCGCGTTTGCTCTATGATTTCCAAAATTGGCTGGCGCTGTCATCTGAACCTCTGCGTGTGTTCAGGGGTCGCGCCAGCGAAGAGATGCTCCGCCAACCCTACGCGCTGCTCCGCGATGTGTTTGCGTTCCTGTGCGGGCTGCTCGAAAGCGATCGCGTCGTCGTCGCACGCCAGAAGCTGGAGCAGGGTGTCGTCGAGCTGCTGGGCGAGCAGCCCGACGCCGTCAAGCAAGCGCACATCATCGGACACTTGTTGGGCTTGGACTTTTCCGAGAGTCCGCACCTGCGCGGCGTGAGCAACGAGGCGCAACATATCCGTGAGCGCGCCCTGCACTACTTGACGCAATGCTTTGAAACGGCGACGCGCGAGCAAGCGGGAGTGTTGATGCTCGAAGATTTACATTGGGCTGATGATGGCTCGTTGGATGTGATCAGCCATCTGGCGCAAACCTGTCGCGCGCCTCTGCTGATCGTGTGCATGACACGCCCGTCTCTCTTTGAACGCCATGCTCACTGGGGCGCTGACCTGAACCACCTCACGCGCATCGAGCTGCAACCGCTTTCCGCGCAAGACGTGGGACGATTGGTGGACGAAATTCTTCGACAGCTGCCCGAGATCCCGCCCACGTTGCGCGCCGCGATTACCAACAACGCCGAGGGCAACCCGTTCTATATTGAAGAGCTCGTCAAGATGCTGATTGACGAGAAAGTGATTGTGACGCACGCAGAGACATGGAGTGTCGCGCTGGAACGTTTGAAGGAAGTGCATGTGCCGCAGACTTTGACGGGGGTGTTGCAAGCGCGTTTGGAGGCATTGTCGGCGGCGGAGCGCATGGAGTTGCAACAGGCGGCGGTGTTGGGGCGCGTTTTTTGGGACAGCGCGGTGGAACATCTCAACAACAAAACAGGGGAGCGCCCAATGGGCACGGGGATGTTTCGTCTTTCGCCCGACGACATCCAACAAGGCTTGCGTAATCTACGCCAAAAAGAGTTGGTGTTTTTGCGTCAGTCTTCGTCGTTTGCGGGCGCGTTGGAATACATCTTCAAACACGCGTTGATGCGCGACGTGATTTACGAGAGCATTCTGCGTCGCGAGCGACGACGTTATCACGCGCAAGCGGCTGAGTGGCTCATCGCGCAGAGCGGCGAGCGCGCGAAAGAGTATGCGGGGTTAATCGCTGAACATTACGTGCGCGCCGAGCAAGCCGCGCCTGCGCTGCGTTGGTGCGTGATTGCCGCCGAACAAGCCTTGGCGGCGTGGGACTTGGCGGATGCGCGGCGCTGGTGTGAGCAGGCGTTGGAGGTAGAAACCAAAATCGCCGCCGACGCATTGAGTGCGCGTGTGCGCGCCGAAAGGCGAGTCAGCGCATTGTATCTCAAGGCGCGTTTGGCAGACTATGTGGGACAACAGGTGGAAGCGTTGCAATTGATACAGGAGGCTTGGGCGCTGGCAGAGCAACATCAGCTCGACAAGCGCGCAGAGATTTCGCTGCTGGGTGGCTTGCTCTATCGCGCGGCCAATCAGAGCGACGAGGCGTTGCAATGGTGTGAGCGTGGTTTGGCGTTGGCGCAAACGCCTGCACAGCTCGCGCAAGGTCATAACCTAAGAGCGATTTTGTATCGGCGCAGCGGCAACCTGATTGAAGCCGAGCGTCACATCACCGAAAGCATTCGCTATGCCCAGAGCATTCCTGATTATGCGTTGTTGGATAAGGCGCGCAGCACCGCAGCCCTCATTTACAATGACTTAGGCTTTGCGCGTGAGGCGCTGCAACAATTTGATTTCATTTTGGCGCAAGAGGCGGGATGGCCTTTGCCGCTTAATCGCAAAGCCAGTTTGCAAATCAATCGCGGAGAGGCGTTTCGACGATTGGGCAGGTTGTCCGAAGCCGAGCGTTGTAACCGAGAGGGTTTGAAGTTGCTCGAAACATCGAATATACCTGTGTTACGCCTCCTCGCATTAATGAACTTGGGCGCGATCTATGCCAAAGATTACCGGTTGGACTCTGCTATCGAAAGCCTAGAAAAAGCCCAAACCGTCAGAGAACAAACAGGCATCAGACAATCAGACGCAGAGTTATATCACTATCTTAGCCTTACACATTTAGCGCGTGGCCACACGTCGCTCGCAAGTGATTACATCCAAAAAGCCATCACTCATGCGCAACAAGCGCGCTCGTTGGCTGATCATGGCGCTGTCTTGCGGACACAGGGACTCGTACAAGGTATGCTTGAGCATTGGGCAGCAGCTGAAGGCTCTTTGCAGCAAAGCTACGTCTTGTTAGGGCAAGCCAACAACCGTCACCAGCAAGCGCTCACAGCTGGCGCATTGCGCTACTTCTATCGCACACGCCTTGCCCATGAACCTGCCAATCAGGAATGGCAAGCACTCGCCGAACAGTATCACGCTGAAGCTTTGCGCGTCTTCGCGGAGCTAGGCGCGCAACTCGACCTAGAACGCGAACAACGTGAAGAGACGAATGTGTTGAATTGGGTTTGAATGGTCGCATGGTCATGTGGTCGCATGGTCACGTAGTCGCATAATCGGCTGGTCGTATGGTCGGTTGGTCAAAGGATGATGTGACCATGCGACCTCACGACTATGCGACTACATGACCATGCGACCATGTGACTACTCGACTACCTCACCACCAGCGGCAAATACACCTCCCCGACTATCGCGCCGCCGTTCACCTTGAAGTACTCTCCGCGGTTGTCGTTGATCCAGATGTTCCCCGCGCCATCCACCGACTGCACGACGAAATCAATCCCTGTCGTTAGTGGCAAGGTCGCCGACCAAATCACGGGATTTGCTGTCGGCGACAAGTCCACGCTGCGCCACGCGCCTTTGCCGTCGGTGTACGTCGCCACCACGCGCTGCACACCCGATGTATCGGTGACGAATGCGGTGAACGTCACCAACCCGTTCGCACTGACCGCACCGACGTTCAACGCCAACGCGGGCGACGTATCCGCCAACAACACGCTGTCGCTGTTGTCCACATAGAACGTCTGCACGGTCATGCGCTGATAGAGCCGCTGCGTGCCGTTGCGATATTGTCCCACTATGGCTACCCACGTAGCTTGCGTCGTCGTCACACCTTGCGTCTTCGTCAGCAAGTTGTTGTGCGTCGCCAACACGGTCGGATACCATTGGTCGCTGGTGTAAGCAGGCTCAAACGCAGGCCCCGCGTAGGTCGAGGTCACGACGGCGGCGATGACGGGATTGAAGCCATTCAGGCGTGTGTAATCTGCCGAGAGCAGCAACACCCCTTTAAGCGTTTGATTGGGGCGCGTGACATCGGTCAAGTCTTTGGGTTCGATGGGTTTGTTGGGCAGCGCCAACGTCTTGCCGTTCACGTGGTAATACTCGCCGAAGGCGTTGATCGTCGGCGTGACGGTGAATGTCGCCGTGACGAGCTGGCTGAACAACGCGGTCTGCTGGTTCACGCGTGTCAATGCGCCCTGCGACACGCGCATCGTCGTCGGTGGCTCGCTTTGGCGCGGCAGATTGTTCGGCACCGTGTAACGGAACATCGCCAAGCCGAAGAGCGTGCTTTCAATCGCGATTTTTTCGTCGTAGAAACTGAAATTGCTGCCGCGAAAGATAGGTGATGTGCCATCGGGCGAGAACGCTTCACTGAAATAGCGTTGCTTCGCGCGCATCAACGCGCGTCCCACCGTTTGTCCGCCGCCGCGCGTGAGCTCTTCGGTGAACAACGTCATCAATCGTTCCGACAACGCAAGGGCGCTGCTGCTGCCCGCTTGTTCGTCCTTCAAGCCCCAACCCCAACCCGTGTTGCCGATGAACGTGAGGCCGCGCGCCGAGAACGCTTCGGCGAAGTCGAGCGTCGTGCTGGGATTGAGCGACTCCGCATACGGGTTGACGAGATCGTTATTCGGGATGTTCAACCCCGTGTGGCAACCGAGCGTATAGACCAATGTGCCAGAGGTGGGCAACGTCGCCGCCAAGACCTCCGCGCTGGACACGAATTCATTATTGGCAGGTTGATACAGCGGACCGAGTAAGGCATCGTGGCTGGCGTGTCCATTCAAACTCACGAGTTGCTGGTTGGCGTTGAACCATTGCGCTCGCAGTTGCGCCACGGTCCAAGTGTCGCTGATGAGGCGTGTCGTCTGCACGACGCCGCTGGCGAGCAAGCGGTTCGCTTCGTATGTCGCGACGGGTTTGAGGAAGTCGTAGCCCGTTACCAACGCCATGCCGACGGCGAGTTGCCCATTACGCGCGAGGAACGCGTTGATCTGTGCGCGCATCTGCGTGGGCGTTTCGACCAACCGTGAGATGGGGCGATCTGGAATGTAGAGGAAGCGTCCATGCCAACCCTTGGGGATGGAGGTCGCATACACATCGTCGCTCAAGGTGTAGTTGTAGTAAAGCGCAGCACCCACCGGCGCGGCGAAATCCACGCGACTGCTGTACCGGTCCTCGCCGTGTCCCACCACACCGTCTGGCACGCGTCCAAACGGAATGATGTAATCGTCGCCGACGATGACGATGTTTTCGACTTGGGGCATGAACGGTAACAGCTGTTGATACAGGAGCGCGCGAATCGCATACACCACCGAGTTGACCGACTCGGGATCCAAACTGTTCCAGCCTAGCCACGCACTCTGCACGGTGGGGTAGCTGTCCACGAAGATGACTTGCCCTTGCACGCTGGGATGCGCGGCTAAGGCGGCGAGCGTTTGGCTCAACAACGCCGTTTCTGCCAAGCCATAGCGTTGCGCCAATTGTGTATAGTTGGTCAGCAGAATCGTCTTGGCAGTTGCGCTGGGTGTCGTGCTGATGGGCGCTGTGACGCTAATTGGTATCGTCGGCGTCACGTTGGGGTTGATCGGCAGCAATGGCTCGATATGAACCGTGAAGGTGTAAGGGTTCGCGCTCGACACGCCGTTGAGGTCGTAGATGGCGAGATGATATTGCCCAGCCGTGGCAGGACGATGATGACCTCGTTTATCATGGCGATGGGCAATGTCTTCATAGCCTCCAATATCTTCGTACCCCCCAATGTCTTCATAGCCGCCAATGTCCTCATACCCACCCAGCGGTGTCGCTGGACATTGCGCGCCATACAATTTCATGGCGTAGTCATTCAACCCATTGTAAAGCGTGACGACGATGGTCGCATACGGAATCGTGTTGGTGAAGATGTAGTGATCCACGTCGCGGGTCGGCGTGATGTACGCGCTGTACAAAACGTCGGGTTGAATCGGCGTCGCCTGTGCGCAGAGGTTGTTTGGTTCGTAGATGAGCTGGGATGGCGGCGGTGGTGTCGCTGGATCGTCATTCCGGATGGTGACGGTAGCGTTGCTTTGCGCGCCGAGCGTCACGCTGATGGGAGTGTTCAACGTCACGTTGAATGACTCGCCAGATTCGGCGATGGTATCGTTGACGAGCAACACCTGAAACACGCGCGTCGTCGTGCCAGCCGTGAACGTGAGCCTGCCGCTCGCCGCAAGGTAATCGCTGCCCGCGAGCGCGCTGCCGTTGCTGGTGTTGTATGCGACGGAGACATTAAACGCAGTGGGGTAATTGAGCGTTGTCGTCAAACGCACTGCGATGCCGCTCTCACCGAGCGTGTAGCTCGCAGGATTGAATTGCACCGCGAGCGGTGGCAAGCTGGCAGTGCCTGTAAAAGGCTGGTCGGCGCAAATGACCACCTCGCCGACGAAGCCCGCAGGCACAGCCGTGATGGTGTTCATCAGATAGGAACGGCTCTGACTCCCGCCCAACGTATCGGCAAACGTATGCACGGAAACGCCATTGGCAAAGCCGTTCTGATAGAAGGTGTGCGTCAGATTAGCAATAGAGACAGCGCTGAGGTTGGTGATGCTATATGCCGCCGTTGTTCCAAAGCTTGGTTTGACGATAGACAGAATCAGCGAGGCAGGCGCTGCCCCGCACGCTTGCGCCGACGCCCTGTTCCAGAATCCGCCGTTGAGTGTGAAGCCGCCGCCGAACAGCTGCCCTGCATCGTGTTGCCCAATAGTGCCGCCGAGCGAGTAGTTACCACCTGTGCTGAAGGTCGCGCCGCCGCCCGCGACTTTGTTCCACGTCAGGTTGTAACCACCGCCCGATTGGGCATAAGCAGTTGCGGTGACGAGCAACGCCAACAGCCCAATCAGCGTGAGGAGAAAAAGTGAGCGTTTCATTTTTTCGCTCCTTGTGACGCGCGTTGGCGCAGCCACAACGCGACCACGCCCACCAACGCGACGACGCTCAAAAGGTTGAACACATTGAACGACGAGGTTTGTGCGGGTGCAACGATTGCCGCTTGGCTTTGTTCCAACTTTGCGAGTCGCGCTTCGAGCGCGGCGTTGTGTTGTTGCAACGTGACGATTTGTGCGGCTTGGTCTTGCGTGATGCGATACAAGCCTTGAATCGCCGCGAG
>CAZDYP010000043.1:0-7748 GCA_964509505.1 uncultured Anaerolineae bacterium
ATATGTTACGTCTGTGTGATGATTCAATAAGTTTGTTCGGTCTTTACGCTTGCGCTATTATACCGCAAATCCATTCGCGCTTTCTGATTGAGGAAAATCATGAATCCTACCATCCGCTCGCAATTCCCCCTCTTGAACAAAGTCACTTATCTGAATTCCGCCGCCGTGTGCCTCATGCCGCTCGTGTCGCAAGCGGCAGGCGCGCGTTGGCGTGAGCAGCTGTATCAGGCGAGGCCCGACGCGCTTGACACATGGCTCGCGCAAATGGAAGAGGCGCGGCGTGTCGTCGCCGCCTTCATCGGCGCGCAACCCAACGAGGTCGCGTTCATGGGCAACACGGGCGACGGCGAAACGGTCGTCGCCAATGGGCTCGCGTTTCGCGCGGGACAGAACATCGTGATTGACGACCTCGAATATCCATCGGGGCATATCGTCTGGCGTGAGATTGCGAAGCGGCATGGGCTTGAGGTGCGCGAAGTGCAAAGCGTGAATGGCGCGGCGACGCCAGAACTGTTCGCATCACTAGTTGATGACAACACGCAACTGATTGCCGTCGCGCACGTTTCACATCACAACGGCTATCGGCACGACCTCAAAGCGTTAGCACAGCTCGCCCATGCTCATGGTGCATATCTGTTCGCCGATGCGACGCAAGCGATTGGCTCATTCCGTGTGGATGTGCGCGAGTTGGACGTGGACTTCCTCGTATGCGCGACGTACAAGTGGACGCTGGGTCCGTTGGGGCTAGCGTTCTTCTATTGCAAGCAGGAGTTGCTGGACGAGTTGCAGCTGAGTCGTTGGGGTTGGCTGCAGGCCGAGCAATCCGACGTGCGCGGGCGCGCGTTGAAGCTCCGCACCGATGCGCGCAAGTTTGAGTATGGCACGCTGCCCTTTCAAGGCATCGTCGAGCTGCAAACGTCGCTGGAATTTTTGAACGAGCTTGGCATGGACAAAGTCGAGGCGCGCGTCTTCGCGTTGAACGCGCAATTGCATGAGGGCTTGCGGCACATCGGCGCGGAGGTGTGGACGCCTGCGGATAATCGTAGTGGGATGGTGACGATTCACAACCTCGATGCGAAGCGCGTAGGTGATGCGTTGGAACGTGAGGGCATCATCACCATGCCGCGCCCCGCGCCAAAAAATCAGATACGCATCTCCGCGCACGTTTATAATAACGAGGCGGAGATTGAACGGTGTGTGGAGGCGCTAGGCAAGGTGTTGTAATCAGAGCTGATGACAGAAGAAGAACTTGTGGATGGGTTGGTTGAGATGGCGAGGCAAACTGTAGGATAAAATCAGCTAAGGGGATATTTTCATAACCCAACGATAACAACACCTAAGCTCTATTCGGGTATGCGTCCCATGCCCCAAGCAGCAAATCTCTGTTTTTGACAATCCACTAAACCTTTGCCGCCTAGCTTGTTGTGAGTTTTGCCCGATGGAACCGGCCAGTCGTCAGCTTGCTGATCCAGCTCGAAGTAGATACCTGCACTATGACCAACGTCCTGCTCATCGGTGTGTCCCTCAACCACTAATTTCCGTAGTGTAAATTTTTCATGTTGCTGATGTCGTCTCGCAAAATATGTTAACAATTCAGGAAGCTCAGAGGTTCTAAAAATTGTTCCGTCGGGTTTGCCTGCGTGCGCACCGAACAGTTCCCCGGGTGTCATGCCATCTCTTAGTCCTGTGCCAAAAAATAATGTTGCCAATTCATTCTGGTTACCCCGATTGAAGGCGTCAAAAAATTTGGTGATGAGCCTGGCGATGTCGAGAGGGTGACAGTGATTGGAAAATTTGTGTTGCTCGTTCCATTGTATCACGATGGAATGGCCTTCGCGGTTCAACACTTCTGTGACAAATTTGGGCGGCGGAGTCGGCGTCCAAGCCGAAATGAACGGCTTTGCAGGAACGGACTTGGGGGGAGGTTCTGAAGTAACAGTGGAACTGCAAACAGCAAGGCTAAACGCCACAGCTGTGAAGCAGCTAAAAATAATCGAATGGCGCAAAAAACGTGAGAGCACGAACTGATAGCTCAAGTTGGAGCCTCTCCACTTCAGAGAATGTCAACAATTGCCAACTACGTCCATACACATACAGAAATTAGGACTCTCATAGTAATCACAACAAGCAAACAGATTGCCGCTCACACATACAAACCAACACGTCCCGCCTCCATAGGCTGGGCAAAAATATTCAACTGAGTAACACCCCGACGTGCAACAGCTAGGCCCAGAAGTACAACAGTTGCAATGGTTGCCATAGCAAATACCAGTATGGCTAGCATGGGCAATTGATGTCAGTGATGGCACACTCAACTTGATAGCGAGGCCAAATAGCGCCACACCCAGCGCGCAAAATGCGGTTGCGGCCTAACGGGACTGCGCCTAACTGCTCGTCATCCAAATCAACCATTTGTTTGAGATTATCGGACATGGGTAGCCTCCTGTTGGCGAGTTGCGGCTTGAATCGCTGTTAGGCTGATTGCGAAGATGGCGTTGGGTCTCAGGGTAGGGTTTGTTGGGTGAGGGCGACAATCCCTGAAGAGAGCGCCAAAAGTCCGAGTGTCACAAAAATTGGGGGTGAGCTCAGCATCTTAAGAACCTCCAAACTCTACCTTACTCTATCATCCCCATGCTCCACATACGAATGCGTTGTTTCTTACAATTGATGTTGCCCTTACCGTGTGATTCACTTTTTGGATTGGTTGGAGTTAGCTTAATGTCATCGGCTTGTCTAGTTAGCAAAAAAACAACATCCATCACGCGTGACACGCGCGACTTTGTCGGCGTTACTTTGCCTGTATTCATTCCTGCTGATTTCCTCAAGCGGTTGTCATAGGCAGATTAGGAAGTGTTGTTGTCATGTCAGTTTGTGAGGTAAAAAATGAAGATGTGTATGACGCATGGGAGCGTGCTATAATTTATACCCAGTGAGGTGCTTATGACGATTCAGGATATTGTGCCAACCGTGGTGCGCTTGCCATTAGCAGAGCGATTAGCGATACTTGAAGTGCTGTTGCGTTCGGTGCGCGAAGAACTAAGCGCGCGTGTGAGCCCGCCGAAGACGATACCCTTTGAGCGGTTGTGTGGCATTCTTAAACAGAATGGCGCGCCACCCTCAGATGATACGTGGCAAGACGATTATGCCGACTATCTGATCAGGAAGTATGCATGATGCGCGCGTTGATTAATACCAATGTAGTGCTTGACCATCTGTTGGACAGGCAGCCATTTGCCGCAGACGCGACAGCGCTTTGGGTAGCTAACGCACGCGGACAATTTGAGGCATACATTTCGGCGATCACACCCATCAACGTGTTCTATATCGCGCGCAAGTTGAAGGACGCCAACACAGCACGCATCATCGTCACCAGCTTGCTTGCGGCGTGTCGAGTCTGTCTGTTAGACGAGACCGCGCTGCAAATGGCGTTAGCGTTGTCCCTGCGCGATTATGAAGACGCAGTGCAAGTTGCCAGTGCCACGCAAAATCACATGGATGCCATCATCACGCGTGACACGCGCGACTTTGTCGGCGTTACTTTGCCTGTATTCATTCCTGCTGATTTCCTCAAGCGGTTGTCATAGGCAGATTAGGAAGTGTTGTTGTCATGTCAGTTTGTGAGGTAAAAAATGAAGATGTGTATGACGCATGAGTTGATAAGCACAATGTCCTCGCTTGACTTATGACACAAGCATGAGCCATGTAATTATTTTTTGTTTAAAGCAGTGAATTGCGCCGGTGCCTTCAACTTTTCGGTAGGCACCAACATCATCTGCTTCACGAAGCAATGAAAATGACAGGTTAGTCATTTCCTTATGCCAAAATTCTGATAATTGTAATGTTAGTAAACTAAATTGCTCGCTATGCTTGTGTCGTTCTGCGAAATAAGCGAGTAAACTATCTAAATCTCGCGCCTGAAAATCACTTTTTAGTGACTCTTTTTCACGCACACCATATATTTGATATTGGGGCGGAAAATCGGCTATAGGGCTAAAATCAAAGAGCTGCACAAGCTCTACTTGATCGCCCTGTCTAAAAGCAATTAAGAATTTTTCCAGCAACTGCATTACGTTAGCAGGGCTACAGCTATTAGAAAATCTAGCCTTCTCAGCCCATTGGACTATTGTGTCATACCCAGCGATCCTGACGGTTTGTGGCATAGGTGGTGGCATGGGTGTGGGGGACGGTGAAGCAAGCAGAACGGGCGTTATCAAGCTTTCACTTGAGTAATTGGGGGTGCAATAGCTAGCTTGGCTGATGAAGACTAGCATAGCTAAATAGATTCGATGTCGTTGCATTTGAAACTCCTACGTCACCTGATAAATCAAGTGGATGTGAAAAATTTTAGCCAATTCGGTCACGTCAGGATCGCGCACAATCGTCATACCCGCTGGCAGCAAGGAAACCAGCGCATCGGCTAGCTCTGTGCGACCCGCGACCCACGCAATCGTGTGTGGTGCAAGGGCTCGCCCCTTCAGGCTGGTGACGAGTTCGCGGCACGGACTGCAGGTTGCAGAAACATGGAGGATGACCGTACGCCCTCGCTCCAATCGTGGCAATATAGCAAGCGCCTCCGCAGGCACTTTGCTGCCGACTTCAGGGCCATCGTGAGCCAGCGAGAAATTACTACCACCCATTGAGAGGCGCACAGTCAGAATGCCCATCTGCCGCACGAGCAGGAGCGTGACCAACGTCAACACGCCAAGCCAAGCCATAGCTATAACCAATGCGACTGTTTCAAAATTGTTCATGTCTGTGTCTCCACGCCACGGCGATTGCGCGACTTCACGAAATCCTCATTCCAGTGCCATAGATTGGGAATAGTCGTAAGCAATACAATTGACCCAAGTAAAGCTAAAGCAGATAATGCCTGCCAGAAGTTTTGCGTGCTGAAAAAATCTGAACGGATCGCTCTTAGCGGTGTGGTTAAAGCCAAACCCGAAGCGAGTAACGCCAAGAGGGTCGTGCGAGCCAGCGTCCAAACGGATAGTTGTGCATCGCTCTCACCAAAACAAAAGCAAGCAAATTTTTCACCCAACCAGAGACCACGTGCGATCAACACAACAAAGGACCAAAGCAAGAGAGCCGTGAACAACAAGACCCACTGTGACACGATGCCTAATGCCAACAGCACTGCTAATGACATTTCCCCTATGCCTAATAGGCTGCCAAGGATGGGGTGAACCTGACGCAACACACGAAAATCCACCATCGCCATCGCTGCTAGTTCAGGGTGACGCAGTTTCACAAAGCCACTCCATCCAAACACCCCTACGAGAAACCAAACGACCACACCGGAACCGGGTGGTTCAAATATAGCGTGCAGTGTGTCTTGAATCGCAGTCAGCAGTAACGCAAACCCGCCCATTGCTCTTACTCCTTGACCTGGATCGCCGCAACCAAACGATTGCCACTATTTGGCTCAACCCCAATCATTGCTCTGACTTCATCGCCCAGCGCGAGTCTAGCAACTGATTTATTGCTACCTTGGTCGCGCGTTGTTGGTGTCAAATGCAACACTCCAACAGTCGTTTCCAAACGATTGACCTGTCTGGCTGTGATGCGTCCTTCCACTGAGCGAAACTTTGTATGCAGCGCTTTGGCTTGAAAAACGTCATTGAGCCACTCGCCTTCAGCGACGACTTCTTCGCGCTGTGCATAGTCGGTGAACTTTGCGCCACCGTGTGAGCCGTAACGCCAAAAAGCGGCATCATTGGTAAATCGCACTTTCACCGCCCCTTTTGGAGTTTTTAGGTGAGCTGTCTGGGGTGTCTCCAACCGCTCAATCGAACCAGCTAGATAATTATCTGGATTGACTGCCGCTGACGAGGCTGCGCTCGTTCTGTTCGGCGCAAAAATCATGTATCCCAGAATTGTGGTGCCAATGCCTTTGAGTAATTGTCTGCGCGTAATTTTAGACATGCCCATCAGAACCCTCCTGTAAACTGGCGATAAAAAAAGCAATGTTGATATTCCAAAGATGGAGACAGTATAGCAACTCCTATCCTCCACCGCCACCCTCTTCACAGGTGATTTTTCTCTCACCTACATAGGTGAATTGTTAGATTTGTCACAAATCGTCCACTCACAAATGTTTCTGCTCGTCACACCCAACCTCGCCGCAACGCGCGTAACAGGATCTCTCGTTTCTTGGTTGTACCACGCTTTTGGTAGATGTGCTGGACATGCGAATGAATGGTGTGGGATGAGAGGTGTAAGCGTTGCGCAATCTCTTTCTCGGTTATCTCTAAGTCTTCCACCCAACAGCGGATGATGGCGCATTCTTTCTCTGTTGGTTCAAGCACAGGTTGTAACGCTATGGGTGGAATCAACACTTTGTTTGCTAATACATCCGCGATGATGGGCAAGAATGCGCTGAATGGCTGGTTCGGATGCACACACGCCAGCGCGCCAACGGCATAGGCATCCGCTTGCGCCGTAAGTTCAGCACTATGCACAGAAAAGAGAATGAGCTTGAGGGTAGGCACGTATTGATGCAAAAGTTGGCAGTCACGAAAGCCTGCGTAGGCGTTGAGATTGGATCCAACGAGCGCAAGGTTTGGTTGCATGCGGTCAATGAGGTTTAATCCTTCCGCTGGAGAATACGCCTGCGCGACGCGGGCAAAGCCCGCGTCGCGCAGGCGCTCACAAAAGTATTCGCTAAAGCAGGGGGTTGGATGGACAAAAATCAGACTCGCCACCATCTGTGCAGCCATAAGGGTTCCTCCAATAGGTTGCGGTCACGCAAACAACACGTTGAGGAGGTCAAGCTGGTTTTCATTATATATCGTTTTCGTGGAAAATAGGCATCTGTAAAATCCAACCTTTTGAAGAGATGGATGATGCGCTACATTGACACCCACGCCCACCTCGGGCCATGGCACGAGGAAATTTGGACGTACACAACCGAAGAGTTCGTCGCGCTGCAACAGCGTGCGGGCATCGAGCGCACGGTCGTCACCTCAACCGCCGCGTTGTTCGGCGAGCTGATTTATGGCAACGAGTGGACGATTCAGCAAGCCGAGCAGCGCAACCATCTGCTCGTGTGGCTCGTGTTGAATCCGTTGCGCGAGCGCGATTCGTACGAGTTGCTCAATCGCTACAAGGATCATCCCAAAGTGGTCGGCGTGAAATTGCATCCCGTGTTCCACAAATATCCTGCCGACATCAAGGCGACGTTTCGCTTGCTCGAAAAAGTCGCGCCGCTCAAGCTGCCTGTGTTGTCGCACGGCGAGAACGAATCGTATGCGGCGCCCGCGCGTTTGCGGCACCTCGCCGAAGCGTTCCCCGAACTCGCCATCATCACGGCGCACTTCGGCGCAGGCACGCCCGGTCAGACGCACGAAGCGTTGGATGCGATTCAAGATTGCAAGAGCGGCAACCTCTACACCGACATGGGTACGGCGCGCGCGATTCGCACAGGCATCATCGCGCAAGTCGTGCGTGCGCTTGGCGCTGACAAAATTTTGTTTGGCACTGATTCGCCGCTCTACGAACCCGCAGCCTTTCCGACGCTCCTGCAAGTCGCAAACATCGGCGACGCGGAGAAAGAACAGATCGCGCACCAAAATGCGGAGCGGTTGATTCTCAAGCCACGCGGGTTGGTGTAGTCAACTCGATATGATGTAGGTCGGATTGGCAATCCGACTTACCATAATGCGGAGCGGTTGATTCTCAAGCCACGCGGGTTGGTGTAGTCAACTCGATATGATGTAGGTCGGATTGGCAATCCGACTTACCATAATGCG
>CAZDYP010000043.1:7848-19576 GCA_964509505.1 uncultured Anaerolineae bacterium
GGAGTAGTCAACTCGATATGATGTAGGTCGGATTGGCAATCCGACTTACCATAATCAATACTCAAAAATCTGTCAGGTCTAGCATGGTATGGGAGGTTCGTTTCATTCTATGGGTCAACGCTATCTTCGTTACGCCGTCTTCATGGTGAAATTCGCCTATGCCGCGCTGTTGAGCCGTTGGTTTTATATCGCCTACAAAGGTATACACAAAAACATCGCCTACAGTTCCATCACCGCGCAAACGCTCGACGTATATGTGCCTCAAACACAAGGCTCGCATCTTGTGTTGATGTACATCTATGGCGGCGCGTGGTACAGCGGCAACAAAGAATTGTACGCGATGGCTGCGAAAAAATTGTTGCCTTTGGATGCGGTCATCGTCATTCCCAATTACACGCTGAATCCGCCCGCCACCTATCGCCAACAAGCGCGCGAAGTCGCCGCCGCCTTGTCGTGGACACTTGAACGCATCCACGAGTATGCTGGCGACCCGCAGCGCGTCTTCATCGGCGGGCAATCGGCAGGCGCGCATCTCTCGTCATTGGCATTGGGCAACATGCAATGGTTGAACGAGTTTGGCCACACAGCGAGCGAGGTGTGCGGTTTCTATGGCATCTCGGGCCCGTACGACATCGAGCAACTCGCCGCATCATACCACGGTCACACGCCGTTATTGGATCGCGTCTTTGAAGGCAAAACCAACTTCGCCAACGGCTCACCCATCAGCCACCTCCACGCCAACTTTCCACCATCGCTGTTGATTCATGGCGACGCCGACCCCGTCGTATCTTACACCCAATCCGAAGCGCTTCATGCCAAGCTGCAAACGCTGGGCGTGCCGAGTGAACTGAAAATTTACAAAGGCGCGGCGCACGCGGGCTTGCTATTCGACGCGCTCATGCAAAACCCTTCACAGTTGGTCACGGATTTGGGGCGCTTCGTCAACTCGTCGCTCGTCGCTCGCCACTCGCCACTCGTCGCTCATCACCCGTCACTCGTCACCCGTCACTCACCATGACCGCTTTTCTCTTCACCCTCGCCTTAGGTCTCGCCCTCGCCGATTGGCGCGCGGTCGCGCGAGAACAACGCCAACTCGAATACCTCTTCAAGCCTGCCACGCTCATCGTCATCCTTGTCGGCGCATGGTCGCTGACGCAAGACGCACACGATGGATGGTTGGCAGTGTGGTTTCTGCTCGGTTTGTTTGGTTCATTGTTGGGCGACATCTTTTTGATGCTGCCCCACAACCGCTTTTTCCTGCAAGGTCTCGTCGCGTTCCTGCTCGCGCATATCGCTTACATCGTCGGCTTGAATCCGACCTTGCCGCCATTGTCCTCACTCGTTCTCATTCCGCTCATCGCCATCGTCGCCATACCAATTGCGCGCCAGCTCATCATGGGCTTGCGACGCAGCGGACGCGCCTCACTTGTCGCGCCTGTCGCGCTCTACGTGGTCGTGATTAGCGTGATGTTGTTCTCTGCGGTTGCCACGTGGTTTCGTGTGGAATGGACGACGTTGCGCGCTGCATTAGTCAGCGTTGGCGCGACGCTGTTCTACATCTCCGACGCGGTGTTGGGTTGGAATCAATTCGTCAAGCCCTTTGCGGCTGCGCGCGTCATCGTGATGGCAACATATCATCTCGCGCAGCTGGCGTTGGCGTTGACGATTGCAACGTAGCGCAAGTTACGAACTTGCGCTACAGCCTGTGCTATAATCGCACCGTAAAAATTTAGAAAAGGAGCTGCTACCATGCCAATCAAGAAACGCGCTGTCCGCCGCAAGACGAAAACGACGCCCAAGACAAAAACGACGCCCAAGCGCGCATCTCGTTCCGCGAACACGCTCGACGCAAAGTTACAACAATTTCTGACTGAAGCCTATCGCCATTCGCCTGCGACGAAAGAACGCTTCGATGCGGCGGGCGTCAAGCCCACACACATCAAAACCGTCGCCGACCTGGAGCGCGTGCCGATTCTGCGCAAAGACGATTTGGTGAAATATCAACAAACCAATCCACCGTTCGGCGGTCTCGTCTCGCCCCAATCGTTGCGACGCATCCGCCACATCTACTTCTCGCCGGGGCCGCTCTATGAACCCGAATCAGGCGAAGCCGAAGGAGTCGTGCGTGGGGCGACCGTGTTGAAAGAGCTGGGCTTTGCGGCGGGCGACATCGTGCTGAACACGCTCTCGTATCATCTGGTGCCGGCGGGGATGATGTTGGATGCGATCCTCGTCGCAGCCGATTGCGCGGTGGTGCCCGGCGGCGTCGGGCAAACCGAGTTGCAAGTCAAAATGATGCTCGACTTAAAAGTCACAGGCTATGTTGGCACGCCATCGTTTTTGATGACGCTGTTGAAAAAATCCGAGGAGATGGGCATCAAGCGTGAACAGCTCGCGCTCAAGAAAGCGGTCTTCTTCGCGGAACCGTATCCGCCTTCGTTGCGTCAACAGTTCACCGAGCACTATGGCTTGAAGGCGCTCGACGCTTACACGACCGCGGAGCTCGGCTTCATCGGTTACAGCTGCGAGCAGTTTAGTGGGTGGCACGTGGCGGATGGCGTCATCGTCGAGATCGTGGACCCAACGACAGGACACCGTGTGCCAGACGGCGAGCGGGGCGAAGTGGTCGTCACACGCTTCAGCCCGCATTATCCGCTCATTCGTTTTGGCACGGGCGATTTGTCCGCGTACAAGACAGAAAAATGCGCGTGCGGACGCAAGTCGAAGCAATTGGTCGGTTGGCTCGGACGCGCGGGCGAGGCGATCAAAGTGCGCGGGATGTTCGTGCATCCGAATCAGTTGAAGCAAGCCGCTGCCAAGTTCTCAACCGTCACGAAGATTCAAGGCATCGTCACGCGCCCCGACAACGTGCGCGATTACTTCGTCGTGCGCATCGAGGGCGGCGACGAGACGTTGCGCGATGCGCTGATGGAAGCGGTGCAGGGGTTGTGCCGCGTGAAAGTGGACGAGGTGCAATTCGTCGCCGCAGGCGCGATTCCCGAAGGCGCGCGCGGGATGGTGGACGAGCGCAAGTGGGAGTAGGTTCACTCAGAAAGGAGACTCATGTCACAACGCAACGACGCATTGAAGGTTATCATTCAAGAGGCGCGCGCTGGGTTGTTGTCCACATTGGCGCGCCTCTCCGACGACGATTGGGCAAAACCATCGGGCGTGGAGGGTTGGACGATTCAGGCTGTGGTAGCGCATCTCGCCTACAATCAACCTTCGCAGCCACGCTTGATTCGCAACATCATCGAAGGCAAAGGCGGTGTGCCTGCCAATTTCGATTTGAACTATTACAACCAGCGTGGGCTAGAGAAACAACAGAGCAAAAACATTGACGATTTGAAAGCCGACCTTGCCACAGGCCACGCCCAGACTTTGAAGCTCATTGACGAGCTGAACGACGCACAGCTGGACACGAAGGGACAACATCCGTCGGCAGGCTTCGTCACCGTCGCGGAGATTCTGCACATGATCGCGTATCACGACATGCAGCACACACGCCACATCGCCGAGGCGCTGACTCGCTGATGGCGCTGAATGACTGAGACCGCTGAAGATAGCGGGTTGTGGTTGCATGCGACTTAGAGCCTGGCTACTTGGACGCACCCTTGCGAAGGTTTTGAACCTTCGCAAGGATCTACCGAGTCGCGTTCATGTGAAAACCGCTATAAAGAAACCCGTTTTCCAATGCAATCATTTCGTCGGAAAACGGGTTCTGTTTTTCTATTCGGCGTCCTCAGCTAATCAGTGTAATCAGCGATTCAGCGATGTCAGCGCACGATCAACGGCAGATATACGCGCTGCGAGAATTCGTCATAGCCAATGTCGAAAGCGCTGCCTGGCGGGCGCGCCTCGCCGTCTATGTCGGTAGTGACGTTGGTAATTGCGCCCGCGTTGATGGCGGCGCTGCCTGTGACCAAGTGATAATCGTCGTTAGCTGGATTCACAAAATTGGGTGCGCCGCCAACCACATCATTCGCGCCACTGTCGCCGACGAAAGTCCCCGTGCGTGTCATCGTCAGGTTGAACAGGAGGTTGTAATTCTCATAAGCCGCGCCGCCTGTTTGAATGAGGCCTGTCGTGTAACTGGCGACGATGGTGTTTGTGACGCCGACTGCGCCGCCGCTGATCTCGATACCTCTACCCGAGAGCGGGTCCGGCGCCGCGATAGTGTTGTGCAACACCTCGACCACACCCGCAGCATCTAAGCGTATCACCGCGCCGCTACTGGGGGTGCGGTTGTCGGCGAACAGGCTGTTCACGATGCGCCCGTTGCTTGTGCCGCTGTGCAAGAGC
Organism: uncultured Anaerolineae bacterium; assembly: GCA_964509505.1. GTDB lineage: Bacteria > Chloroflexota > Anaerolineae > JACRMK01 > JACRMK01 > CAZDYP01. The sequence goes on from CAZDYP010000043.1 coordinate 12,151, forward strand.
GCGGTGCTGTTGATCGTCGTGCGGTTGCGAATGAAGCGCGTGTTCAACACGGTCAGCGCGCCCTCCACTGCCATGCCGCCGCCCTCCCCATACGCAAAGTTATCATTGAAGAGGACGCCATTCACCAATGTAGGCGCGGATGACTGCAAGCCGCCGCCCGTGCTCGATAGGGTACCCGACACACTGCGATTGGCGCGAAACTCGCCGCCCGTAATCGTCACAGCGCCGAATGCGCGCAAGCCGCCGCCTTGCGTGCGCGCCGTGTTGCTAAAAAAGTTTGTGTAGCCGATGAGTGCCTGTGCGCCCGCACGGGTAGTCAAGCCGCCGCCGCTGTCGCCGGCATTCCGACTAAACTCGCTGCCTGTCACCGTCACCCCATACGACGTGCTTACGCCTCCTCCAAAGCCTGTCGCCGTGTTGCTGATGAACAGCGTGCCGCTAATGAGCGCAGGCGCGTTCAGCAGCAAGCCGCCGCCCTCGTTGCTCGTGTTGCCGCGAAACTCGCCGCCGAGCAAGGTCAGCGTACTCCCAGCCGTTGCGCCACCGCCGCTACTGGTCGCCGTGTTGCTGATAAACTTCGCGCCGTTAATGGTCGCAGGCAAAGCGGCATCGAGACCACCGCCAAAACTAGCTGTGTTCTGGCGGAACTCGCCACCCGTCAACAGCAGCATATTTTGTGAGCGCATCCCGCCGCCACTGAACTGTGCGGCATTGCTGATGAAGTGGGTGTTGTTGAGCTGCGCCACATCGTTGGTGTAGAGGCCCCCACCGTTGTCGGCAACATTGCCACGAAACTCGCCATCTTGCGTCGTCAGCGTGTTGCCCGCATACGCGCCCCCGCCCCGGCCACTGCCGCCTGTGGCGGTGCTGCTCAGAATGCGCGCGTTGTTCAGCACAAGGGGCCCCAAGCTGTAAATCGCGCCGCCATCGCCTATGGCAAAGCCGCGCTGCACCGTCACGTTCTTCAACGTCAGCTTGATGCCGGCGTCCACGTTGAAAATGCGCCGCGCATTTTCGCCGTCTAAAATCACGCTCTGCCCGCTGCCATCAATTGTCGTATCGGACGCGATGACGATGCCTGTCGTCGGTGCAGCGGTGAATGTGATGATCCCGCTGCACGTAAACGTGATCACGCCGCCGCCGCTCAAGGCAGACAGCAGGCTTGCTTCGTCGCACGTCGAGACGATGCCCGCCGCATGCGCGGACTTCGTCGTCCACGTCGCGCCCAATGCCCACAACACCGTGAGGGTCAATGCCACGCCGACAATCAAACTTAAACACAAACGTTGTGTCCGGCGCCGCTCCCCTGTATGTGAGGATGTCCGTTGAGAAGTCATGCGAGTTTGCATGGAGGTCTCCTGTTTGAGCAGACCTGTGAGGTTTCATGAAGTTTCAGAAATTAATTCCGCTATGGTGGGTGTAGGGCAAGTTTCTAACTTGCCCATCAGGACAAGTTAAAAACTTGTCCTACACCCGTGCGCCATACCTCTGCTATTTTTTGAAACTTCATTAAAACCTCACAGGTCTTGCTTTACCGTATCACCAACGGCAAGTAAACACGCTGCGTCGGCGCCGCTTCGTCATAGCCGATGTCGAACCCACTACCCCGTGGCCGCGAGTCGCCATCCGCATCCGTCATCACACGGACATCCGTACCAGCATCCGCCGCCGCCGACCCTATCCTTAGGTGATAGTCGTCCTGCGATGGATTCACGAAGTTCGGATTGCCAACCACATTGTTCGCGCCGCCTAAAATGGTCCCTTGCGTCGGCGTGACCACCGCATAGAACAAATTGAAATTCTGCGTCACATTGCCACTCTCATTTTGTAGAGCAATTTCATGCTGCGCGATGATGGTGTTGGTGAGACTGACATTGCCTTGCTGTATATAAACCGCGCTGCCAGTGACCGTGACGGGACTACCAATCGTGAGATGTTGCAACTGCGCGCCGCTCGGTGAGCCTAGATACAACGCCGTGCCCGACAGCGTCGCGATATTCTCAGCAAAGAGCGTGTTCACCACCAGACCATTCCCGCTGCTGTGAAAGAGCCCTCCGCCTCTGGCAGCCGTATTGCGAATGAAGGATATGGCAGTCAGTGTCATGGCACTACCCGCAAGCAGCCCGCCACCCTCATTGCTCGCCGTGTTGTTGAGGAACTGTGTCCCTGTCAGGTTGACCGTATCGCCCGCGAGCAGTCCACCGCCGTCTTTGCCGCTATTGCCCTGGAACACGCCACCATTCAACATCGCTACGCCACTCGCCCATGCTCCACCACTCCCACTGTTCGCCGTGTTGCTGAGAAACTGTGTCCCCGTCAGGCTCAAGGTATTGGCAATTAACCCGCCGCCGCCGCCGAGCGTAGAGTGTGTGCTGCTATTGTTCTGGAACAACCCACCGTTCAGTATCGCCGCCCCGAAACCCACATACGCCCCACCACCTGTATTGCGCGCCGTGTTGTTGAGGAACTGTGTCCCCGTCAGATTTAAGTTGCCAATCACATACAGCCCACCACCATTGCCGAGCGTGCCGCGATTGTTCTGGAACAACCCACCATTCAACGTCGCTGCCCCACCCACATGCACTCCACCGCCCTCACGCGCCGTGTTGCTGAGGAACTGCGTCCCCGTCAGGCTCAACTTACCGAGCGCATACAGCCCACCGCCCCGGTTATTCGTGCTGCGATTATCCTGAAACAGTCCCCCACTCAGCGTCACTGTGCCACTCACGTACGCTCCGCCGCCATTGCTGAATGCTGTATTGCTCAAGACGCTGACATTCGTCAGCGTCAAGTCTTGACTGGCGTATAGTCCACCACCGACATCACTATTGACGTTACCGCTATTGATACTGCCATTCTTCACCATCAAGTTTTCCAAAGCGCCATGCGTGTTCGTGATGTACACGACCCGCCCGCCGTCCTGGGCATCCAGTATCGTCGGGTTCGCCACTGGGTCAGACGCCGCAAACCCATTGGTCACAGTGTAGCCTCCACGCAGCGTCAATGATTGGCTGATGTACACGACCTGCGTCACGCCGTCGCGCACGCTTACCCCTGTGTAGGTTCCCGACGCAACGAGAATCTGATCATTCGTCTGCGCTTGATCCACCGCGAACTGCACGGTGGCGCAGGGCGTCGCCACGCTGCCGCAACCTGCGCTGTTCGTGCCTGTGAGGGCGACGCGCACGAAGCCGCTGCCGCCTTGCTGCATCGGCGCGGCGTGTGCAGGCGAGAGGCTTGCCGCCAACATCCACCATGCAGCCAATGACAACAACACACCGAGCGTTATGCTCATGCAGAGGCGCGTCATGCGCTCGCTGATTTTATGGTTATGGGTATCTTGTGATGCTTCTCGCTCTGTTTGTGGTTGGCGCATCTGCTCGCTCCTTATTCTCAACACAAAGGCACTCGCTCTGTAAGTCGAATTGGCAATCCGACCTACATCATACTAGGCGCAATGGACGATTGAACTATCAATTCGTTTCCTCTGTTGATACTACATCGTCTGGGATGGGTGGGTCTTGCCAGCCCGTCAGTTCGATCAATAAATGTTGCAGCTCACGCATCGAACCAAAATACAGCCGTTGATGCGCGGGCGTCACGAGTGCGCCGCGCCACAGCGGACGATGCGCCTGCGTGTCCTCCACCCAAATTGAAACCAGATAAACGCTCTGATGGCGCGGCGAGGTTTTCATAGTTTGTCTTCTATCATAGCCACGTGCGCTTTAGGCGGCGCTTTAGGAAACGCTTAAAAGCGACAAAAAAACCCTAAAGGTTTCCAAAACCTTTAGGGTTTTACACGTCTTCACCTCGTTGTATTTTCTCGTACAGCGCGAGCGTCGGCGGCGCAGGCATCGAAGCAAGTTCGACGCGGAGACGTTGCGCCAGCGTTTGATATTGTCGCAGCGCCAACCCACGCTCACCCAAGCGCGCATAACAGCGCATCAACTCACGATGCGCCTCCTCCAGCAGGTCGTCTTTCTCAAGCGCGCGACGATACGCCTCGGCGGCGTGGTCATGCGCCCCTTGCGCCGACCACAAGCGCCCCAACTCCAGCAGCGCGTCCAGATATTTGTGCCGCAACTCCTCGCGCCGTAACAGAAACCAATCCCCCTCCAGCAAATCCTCGACGAACTCTCCCTGATAAAGGGCGATGGCTTCCTGCCACAAGGCAATCGCCGCTTGTGGCATTGGGTCTTGCAAACGAATCGCTTCCTGTAGCTTCGCCTCAAACAGCTCGACATCACACCAGTAATCCAGTTTGCGATTGAAGCGATACTGGTCATTTGCAAAGATGATCCACTGCGAATTGCCGAGCGCACGGCGCAGATGGTAGAGCGCCATGCCAAGATTGTTGCGCAGTTGCGCGGGTGAAGCCTCGGGCCACAAGGCGAGACCGATCTGCGCTTTGGTGCGCGCAGGATACGAAACCAGATAGAACAACAACTCTTTCACCTTCGCATAAGACCAAGCGGTTATCGGCTGGTCACCACGCGCGACGCGCGCTACACCCAACGCAGCGATGCGGAGTGTGGTCGAGACGTTGCGCTGCCGCGTAGCGCTGCTGCGTGGTCGTGGCGAGACGTTGCGCCGCAACGCCTCTACCATTATTTCTGTGATGGCTTGCTCTAACGTCAACGCGCTACCCGCTGCATAAGCCGTTTCAAATTCGGTTCGCGTCATTCGCGCGCGCGCGGCGCCGTTGAGCCGCTCCAGCTCCATGCGATCTTCGGGGTCCAGCATACGAGGATTGGCTGCAAGCCAAGCCTGCACGGCGCCCAGCACACGCGCCGCAACATGCACATGACCGCGCGCTGCCATGACTCTACCCAAACCTGCTAATGACATGGCACAGCTCAGTGTGTTGCGAATTTCCTGCGAAGTCAGCAGGCTTTCGCGCAAGAGCGCCGCTGCCTCGTCAACACGATCTTGGCTCAGTCGAATTTGTCCTAGCCCTCGCAGACAGCTCGCTCTCGTCGCTTTAAGACCCATGTCGCGCGCCTGCGCCAATGCCTGAGAAAAAAGTTCCTCCGCGTGTGTCACGTCGCCGCGCAATTGTTCGATGATGGCCAGATTCGCCGTGACTTTGGCTTGTAATTCCGCATCACTTAATTCTTGACCAATCGTGAGCGCTTCTGCATATAACTCCCGCGCCATATCCAGCTCGTCCTGTGTCGCGGCGACGATGCCGAGCGTGACCAACGGCACAGCTATCGAGCGTTTGTCGCCCGTCACGCGAAACAACGACAGACTCTCCTCAAGTAAGGCGCGCGTTGCTTTGACATCTGGTGTGCGGGAGAGACGATGTCCGAGTATGTGCATAGCCCACGCCAGCGTCCATTGATCCCCTGACTGACGCGCGACAACGACGCACTCGTCTGCGAATTGGCGCGCGGCGGCCTGATCGCTTGCGTATGCGCTTAATAGCGACAAAAGTCCAAGCGCACGCGCGACGGTGGGTTGGTCGTTCAACGTCCGCGCAAACGCGAGCCCCCTTTCCACTGGCGCGCGTGTGTCGCCATAGTCGCTCTGATACACAGCTAACCAAGTCAGGGCGACGAGTGCGCGTGCCAAGTGAAGATTTGCGGCTGGATCCCCAAAATGTGCGATGGCTTGCTGCAGCCAACGACGCCCCTCGCTCCACAGGCTGCGCCGTTGCCAATACAAGTGCAGCGCCGTCGCCAAACGCAAACCCGCTTCCGCGTGTTGCGCGTCCGTGAGACTCCAATCCAACGCCGCTCGCAAATTGTCGTGTTCATCGTCCAAGCGCTTCAGCCACAGGCGTTGCTCGCTGCTGCGAATCTTTGGCTCGACTTGCTCTGCGAATGCGAGAAAAAACGCGAGCTGCCGATTGCGCGTGGAAGCTTCTTCGCCAGCCTCGCGCAATTTCTCGCGCGCATATTGCCGAATCGGTTCCAGCAAACGATAGCGCACGGCTTCGCCGGGTGTGCGCTCGGCAACCAACACCAGCGACTGCTCCACGAGCGCGGACAACACATCCAACATCCCATGAGCCGTCAGTAGCCAGGAGCCCGTAGTCAGATTCATCTGGCTACGGTCAACTGAATTCTGGCTACTGCCTACGGAACGCTGGTTACTGCATACTGACTCTGCCGCCTCCAACGTAAACCCACCCGCAAAAACTGACAGTCGTCGAAAGAGGGTTTGCTCAGAGGCAGAGAGCAAGTCGTAACTCCAATCGAGCGCGGCGCGCATCGTTTGATGGCGCGGCGTCGCCCACCGGTTGCCGCGCGTCAACAGCCCTAGCGTATCGTCCAAACGCGCTGCAATCTGTGACACATCCAACAGCTTGACGCGCGCGGCAGCCAATTCGAGCGCGAGCGGGATGCCGTCGAGTCGTTGACAAATCCGCAGCACACTGGGCGCATTGTACGCCGTCAGCGCAAAATCAGGCAGCACATTTTGCGCGCGCGCGACGAACAATTGCGCGGCTTCCGATGCGCGCAGCCGTTCAAGCGAGGGTGGCTGCGCTGGGTCGGGCAACGAAAGCGAAGGCACCAACCAAACGGTTTCATTAGGCAGATTGAGCGCAGTGCGACTTGTGACGAGCAGGCGCAGCTGCGGACATTCGCGCAGCAAAATGTCTGCGAGCTCTGCGCAAGCGACGAGCAGGTGTTCACAATTGTCTAACACAAGCAGGAGTTGTTTGGGGCGAAGGTAATCTAACAGAGATTCGAGCGCGGAGCGATTAGGGGAGAGGCGCACACCGAGCGCCAAGGCGACGGCTTGCGCGACCAGAGCGGGATCGTCGAGGGCAGCCAGTTCAGCGATGAAAATCCCATCTTCGTAGTAACGACTTGAGTCGTTACGATGGGCGAGAGCGAGCGCAAGGCGCGTCTTGCCACAGCCGCCTGCGCCCATCAGCGTCAGCAAGCGACTTTGCTTGAGCAGGCGTTTGAGTTGCGTCTGCTCGCGTTTGCGTCCGATGAAACGACCAGAGGGTTGCGCCGTCAGCCGCGTGAGTGAGGCGCTGCGCTGCTGCGTTTGCGGCTGCGGTGTGACTCGCTTTGCCATTGCCCAGCCTGTGCCTTACGGTGTGCGCGCTATAAGATCGCGCATTCGTCGTAATTGTAGCATGGCGCAACGTCACACGCCTAAATACTGTCGCTCGATGTCCGCATTCGCGCGCAACGCTTGGGGTGTGCCTGCAAACACGATCTGTCCTTTGTTCAGCACATACACGCGGTCAGCCAGCGTGAGCGCGAGGTTGAGGTTTTGCTCGACGAGGAGAATCGAGAGCCCCGATTGTTTGAGCTCGCCGATGACGCGGCCAATCTCGTGGACGATGAGCGGCGCGAGCCCTTCGGATGGTTCATCGAGCAGCAACAAATCGGGGTTGGTGAGCAGCGCGCGCGCAAACGCCACCATCTGCTGCTCGCCGCCGCTCAGTTGGTTGCCGCGTCGT
>CAZDYP010000043.1:19676-27199 GCA_964509505.1 uncultured Anaerolineae bacterium
ACGTGATACTTGATACGTGATACTTGATACGTGATACTTGACACTTGACACTTGGCACTTCATGTGCCGAGATACGCCTCAATCACCCTCGGATTGTTCTTCACGTCCTCTGGCTTCCCATCCGCCAACACTTCGCCGTAGTGCAGGACGATGATACGCTCGGCGAGCGCGAAGACGACATCCATGTCGTGTTCGACAATCAGCACGGTGAGTGAGCGTGGCAAGGTTTCGAGTAGGCGCGTCAGCTCGCGCGTCTCGGCAGGCGACATGCCCGCGGTCGGTTCGTCAAGCAGCAACAGCTTAGGCTCGGTGGCGAGCGCGAGCGCGACTTCGAGCGCGCGTTGCTGCCCATAAGATAACGCGCTGACGCGCTGCTGGCTTACGGAGGCAAGACCGACGCGCTCTAAGATGGCTTCGCTCTCTTGATTGAGCGACGTGAGACGGTGCGCGGGCGTGAACCATTGCCCCGCGACGCGGCGCTGATGCTGCACGGCGAGGCGCACGTTCTCCAACACGCTCAGCCCCAAGAACAAGTTGTTGCGCTGAAACGTATGCCCCAAGCCAAGATTGGCGCGCGCGTGGACAGGCAGCGTCGTTATGTCAGCGCCGTTGAAGAAGATGCGCCCCTCGCTCGGCTTGAGCTCGCCCGCGATGACGTTGAACAGCGTGCTCTTGCCCGCGCCATTGGGACCGATGATGGCGAGCCGCGCGCCTGCTTCGACGGCAAACGAGACGCCGTTCAAGGCGGCGACCGCGCCGTAGTGTTTGCGGAGGTTTTCGATGCGGAGGATGTCCATAAAGATCGGTAGCGAAAGCGCTTAGTTTGGACTACCTGCATGATATTCAATCAGTTGCAGATCAACTTCAGAAACTGTGCCATGATGAACGTACTCAAAATGGAGGAAGCCAAGCGTTGGAACAAATTGGACAATCAGGTGGCGGCAGCAATGGAAACTCCAAGAACAATTGGCCCAATCACACTGCGATTATACAATGAAAATCCAACACTTGCTGTTAGATTTTCATGGTGTTTGCATTTCTCCTAATTCCCTTTATCTCCCTCGTTTCCCCTCAACCACCCCGCCACCCCACGCGGCGCAAACATCACGAACAAGATCAACACCAAACCGACGACCAGCTCCCAGCGTTCGGTGTAGCTGCTCACGAAGTTGTTCAGCAGACGGATGATGCCTGCGCCGAGGATGGGACCGCTGAGTGTGCCTGTGCCGCCGACGATGAGCATGATCATCACTTGTCCCGAGGTTGACCAATACAAACTGTCAGGCGGCGCGCCGTTGAGGTTGTGCGCTTGCAATGCGCCCGCGACGCCGGCGACGGCGCCCGCGATGATGAACGCAGACCATTTGTAGCGGAAGGTGTGGTAGCCGAGGGCGCTCATGCGCGCTTCGTTCTCGCGGATGCCGCGCAACGTCCAGCCGAATGGGCTGGCGACGATGCGCCGCAGCAACCACCACATCACGATAAACACACTGAGGACGAGATAATAAAAACTGGCGCGCGAATCAAGCGCATAGCTCAAGGGACCAATGCCGATGCTGGGATTCGGCACACCCGTCAGCCCATCTGAGCCGCCCGTCACCGACGACCAACTGATGGCGATGCTGAACAACATCTGCGCGAAGGCTAGCGTCACCATCAAAAAATAAATGCCGCGCGTGCGAATCGCAAAGAAGCCGATGACGGCGGCGGCGAGGGCGGCGCCACCCACGACGATGGGCAACGTCACCAGCAAATTACTGGTGAGCTGCAACGCCTTGTCGCTGCGCGATGAAACATACGCGAGAATGTACGCGCCGACGCCGAAGAACGCGGCATGACCAAACGAGGTGAGCCCCGTGTAGCCCAACAACAAATCGAGGCTCATCGCGAAGATGGCATAGATGAGGATTTCGACGGCGAGGCTGAGGTAGTAGATACGGACGATGAAAGGATAAATCAGCGCGAGCGCCAGCGCGATGTACGGCAACCAATGGCGATGCCGCATGATGAATGCGCGAGTGGTGGTGAGGGAGGATGAGAGCATGGGAGGATAGGGGTGTCGCGTGTCAAGTGTCATATCGCACTTGGCACGTGACACGTGACACATGACACGTGCTATCCGCTTCCTTTGCCGAAGAGTCCAGCAGGACGCAGCAACAACACCGCCGCCATCACTGCGAAGATGATGAAACGCGCGAATTCGGGCAAGAACGCTTTGCCGAAGGTGTCGGCGAGGCCGATGAGCAAGCTGCCGAAGAACGCGCCTTGCAAGGTGCCGAGTCCACCGACAACGACGACGACCAACGCCAACAACAGAATCTCGGAATCGAGGCGCGGATACAGACCGAAGAGCGGCGCGCCAATCACGCCCGCCAGTCCGGCGAGCGCTGTGCCAAGCGCGAACACGCCCGCGAACACAAGCTGAATGTTGATGCCCAAGCCGCTAACCATCTGCGCGTCCACCACGCCCGCGCGCACCATCGCGCCCAATTGGGTGCGCTCGATGAACAACCACAAGACGAGCGCCAGCGCGACGCCAAATGCGAGCAGCGTCAAACGATACACAGGGAACTCGATGCCCAGCAACGCCATGCGTCCTGCGAGGATGGCTGGCTCTGTGACCTTCTCGACGTACGCGCCCCACTGTGCGCGAATCAAATCGGCAGCGATGAGCGCGACGGCGAAGGTGAATAAGACTTGATCGAGATGGCGCTCGCGTCCGAGAAAGCGGCGCAAGAAGCCGTACTCAATGACGAAGCCGAGCGCGCCGACGCACAACGGCGCGACGATGAGCGCGAGCCAGAAGTTGTCGAAGGTCCGCACCATCGTCAAGCCGATGTAGCCGCCGAGCAAGTAGAACGCGCCGTGCGTCAAGGCGATGACATCCATCAAGCCAAAGATGAGCGACAAGCCCGACGCCATGATGAAGAGCAACATGCCCGCGACGAGGCCGTTGAGGAGTTGGAGAAGGAAGGTTTCCATGTAGCGAATGGCGGATGGCAGATGGCGGATAGCGGATGGCAGATGGCGGATAGTGACTGACCATTGTCTATCTGCTATAGGCCGTCTGCTATGTGCTAACGCAGGGTGCGACGGAAAGCGTTGATGCTTTTGGCTAATTGTTCGCCTTCCGTGTAAAGCGCTTGGTGCTCTTGTAGTGTGAGGTGGCCTCTGTCCAATGCAAGGAATGATGCGCCAACGGTCTCAAATGTTGAGCCAACGGCGTTGTCGAGATACAAGTCGAAATGTTTGTTGGAACTTTTGCCTGAACCTTCGGCGATGTTCAGACTGATGGAGCTGACAGCGCGATTGATTTGTGAACGCAACCCGTAATCTTCATGGCGTGGGAACTTGGCAGATAGCGGGTAAACTTTGGCAGCATACGCTCTCGCCTTGCGCCATATCTCCAAGTTCTCGAAGCGGAATGCCACGTTGTCATCTCCTGGCAAATGCCAACGGCTGACGGCGAATGGCAGATAGGGAACTCATCTACCATCTGCCACGTTTCACGGCCATCTGCCATCCGCCATTAGCCATCGGCTATCTGCCATCAGCCCTTCGAATTGTCGCCCGGATCCACGATGTCGCCGAGGTCGGCGATGATGTAGTTGTGCAAACCTTCGGCGGTCTTCTTCACTTCGCGCAAGTAAATTTTGTGCTTCGGCGCTTGCGAGTTCTTGTCAAGCACAAATGTACCGCGTGGCGACTTGAAGGTGATGCCGCTCAACGTCTCGGTCATTTTGTCCACGCTGCTTGTGTCGCCTTGCAATTTGTTGAGCATCTCGACAATCGCCTTGCCGGTATCGTAGCCTTGCACGGAGAACACGTTGGGGTCTTTGCCGGTCTTCTTCTTGTAGGCTTCCTTGAATTTTTTGTTTTCATCGTTCTCAAGTCCATACGCCCAGAACAAGCCCGTGCGCACGCCGAGCGCGGTGTCGCCGAGCGACGGCAGCACATCTTCTTCGACCATGTAACCCGAACCGAGCAACGGAATTTTGCCCGCGAGACCAAATGTCCCCCACGCCTTCAAAAATGCAACTGCCGCGCCGCCACTGTAGAAGCAATATAGGAAATCGGGCGCGGCTTTCTGAATTTCAGTGATGAAGGGCGCGGGGTCGCCGATGTTCGGAAACGGTGTTTTTTGGACTTGCATCACCGTGCCGCCCGCCGCCTCGAAACTGTTCTTGAACGAGTTGAGCGTGTCGTTACCGGCGCCATAGTCGGGGATGCTGACGAACGCTTTCTTGCCGACATTCTTCGCCGCCCACGCGCCGACGGGCCAATTGGGCTGCCAGTTCGTGAACGAGGTGCGCCAGATGTACGGCGATTTCGCCGCGCGGCTCAAGGCGTTCGCGCCCGCGTTGGAGCAGATGAGCAGCTTCTTGTTGTTGTGGAAGTAGTCACGCACGCCCGCCAGCACGCCCGAGCTGACGATGCCTGTGACGAAGGCGACCTCGTCTTGCTCGACGAGCTTCTTCGCTTTTTGCGCGGCGGCATCTACGGCGGTGCCTTCATCTTCTTTGACGAGCGTGATTTTGCGTCCGCCTGCTGTGTTGCCCGCTTCCTCGAAAGCCATCTCCATCGCGGCGGTGATGCTCTCGCCCAGCGCGGCGTAAATGTCGCTGTAGGGCAGCAGCACGCCAATCTTCACGGGCGCGCCGCCGCTGGTGGTGCCTGCGAAGGGCCCGCACGCCGACAGCAACGACGACGCAGCCAACGTGCCAGCCGCGACGCCCGTGGCTTTCAAAAATTGACGACGGTTCAGTTTGCTCATGGATACTCCTCCTGAAAATAAAAATGGGGTTGATGCTTAGTGTAAGCATGATGCGACAGAGGTCAAGGACTTATGTCGCAAGGGTAGGGGCTGGCTAAGATACCTGACATTCAGTCACATGCTGAAATAATTCAGCGATACGATGATGCTCCGCTTGAACGGCCTCTATCATTACTTGCAACTTTGCCCAGTCAATTAGAAAGCCATAAATCTTGGTGGCGATGTGACGAAATGCCATCAGCTTCTCGAACACACCTATGAGGCTCGCATCTAAATGGCATTCTATTACAATGGAGCTAAACACATTGAGCGTGTCACGATGGGAAAACGCGCCTGTTGGAATTTCTTGTTGACGATACTTGAGCGTCCGAATCATCAGATGCTCAATAGCGTTATAATAGCCTTGACGTTCGTATATCAGAGCGGACATTTTGAGCTCCACAGGCGCATCACTATTAGCGAATGAATTGTTGCGCTCAAAAATGGCCGATAGGTTCTCCAATCCAAACGCCATCTCTTGGGCGAACTCAGTTGGCGACATACAGGACCCTGCCTTCAGAAAGAATGCGCTCACGCAAATAGCCGCGCGCGTCTTCCAACGTGAGAATGCTAAATGGATGATTGGCCTGCATCAGCGCATCCGCCCATGCGCTCAAATACTCCATAGGGAACAAGCCTTCCACGCACAAGTCCAAATCCGATGTTGCATGAAAGTCGCCACGCGCGAATGAGCCATAAAGGATGATGCGTCGCGCGCCGTGACGCACGAGGATTTGCGCGATGAGCTCAAGGTTTTGGCGCACAACGGCAGGTATGGATAGCGATTGAATCGCCATTGCATTCTCGGTTGTAAGAGTTGCTTCTGATTTAATGTGATCTGAGACTTTCAAAGTAATCGTTTGCCTCATCATCACTCCTTCTTCGCCTGCAATCCCCGCCGCAACGCCTCCCGCATCGGCTCCACACACGCGCCGCGCTTGTGTGTCATCGTTTATCCCTCGTTGGCGCGATTGTAACACACCCACTTCATAGGGTCAATCGTTTTTGCCTCTCATCATTTCCTCATGCGCCCTCCATCACTTCTCCACATCAGCCGACTAAGATGAAGTCAAATCACGGGAACAAATCCCATACACAAGTCCATAGGAGGGACAGCATGAAAAGCAAATGGTTTAAAATTAGCGCAGTAGTTTTTGCAGTGGTCGCATTGGCCGTGTTGGGCATTGGCGTAATGACCCAACAAGCGTTCGCGCAAGGCCCGACGCCCACGCCAAGCGGACGCGGTCCCATCGGGGGCCCGCGCGGCGGTCTGCATCCGGGCGGACTCATCAGCGGGACGATGCGCTCGCCTGTCGCTATCGCCGCCAAAGTGTTTGGCATGAGCGAAGCCGATTTGTTGACTGCGTTGCAAGGCGGCAAGAGCATCGCCGAGGTCGCAAAGGAAAAGAACGTTGCGCTCGATAAAGTCGTGGAGGCGATTATCGCCGACCGCGTCGCCGAGCTGAAAGCCAATCTGCCCACGCAGCTCAGCCAGCCGTTCCACAGGGGACACAAGGGCCCTGGTGGGCTGGGCGCGCCATTCGGTAATGCGCGTTCCCACATCGCCATCGTCGCCAAAGTGTTTGGCATGAGCGAAGCCGATTTGCTGACCGCGTTGCAAGGCGGCAAGAGCATCGCCGAGGTCGCAAAGGAAAAGAACATCGCGCTCGACAAAGTGGTGGACGCGCTTGTGGCTGACCACGCCGAAGCTTTGAAGCAAGCGGTTAGCAATGGGCGCATCACGCAAGCGCAAGCCGATCAAATGTTGGCTGACCTGAAGACGAATCTGCCCAACCACCTCAGCCAGACTTTCCCGCAAGCTGGTCGCCCACCCTTCGGACATCGTGGTCGCTAAGAGCACATAGCGAATAGCCAAGAGCGAATGGCTGATGGTAGAATACCCACCAGCCATTCGCTGTTTGCCATCAGCCACTTGCCACTTGCTATCTGTCATGTCTGCTCGCATTCTCGTCGTGGACGACGACCCACACATCGTCCGTCTCTTACAATCGTATCTTGCCAAAGAGGGCTTGACCGTCTTCACCGCACACGACGGCGAAATGGCTCTACACCTCATCCGTCGTGAGCATCCCGACCTGGTCGTGCTTGATTTGATGTTGCCCAAACGCGACGGTTGGGAACTGACGCGACTCATGCGCGCCGACGACCAGCTCACCACGATTCCAATTTTGATGGTGACGGCGCGCGTCGAGGATGGTGACAAAATCATGGGCTTGGAGCTTGGCGCGGATGATTACGTCACGAAGCCGTTCAATCCGCCAGAAGTCGTCGCGCGGGTGCGCGCCATCTTGCGTCGCGCGCAAGGCGGGGCTCGTCCTTCGCCCATCATTCAAGTGCGCGACTTGCGACTTGATCGCGAGCAACATACGGTCAGCGTGGCTGAGCGTCTGCTCGACGTGACGCCGACCGAGTTCGCCTTGTTGCGGACACTCATGGAAAATCCTAACCGTGCGTTCACACGCGGCGAGCTCATTGAGAAGGCGTTGGGTTACGAATACGAAGGCATGGAGCGCACGGTTGACAGTCACATCAAAAACCTCCGCAAGAAAATCGAACGCGACGCTTCAAACCCGACGTATATCGAAACGGTGTTTGGTGTGGGCTATCGCTTGCGGGCGGAAAAAGGGATTAGCGATTAGAGATTGCGCGATGCGCGATGCACGATGCACGATGCACGATACACGATGCA
>CAZDYP010000043.1:27299-31270 GCA_964509505.1 uncultured Anaerolineae bacterium
CACGATGCACGATACACGATGCAAGATTCAGGATACATGATTCAAGACCCCATCCTGCATCCTGTATCCTGCATCCTGCCACCTGCATCCTGTATCCTACAAGGTTTAAGCTATGAACCGTCTCTGGGTGCGTCTCACCTTGGCATTTATACTCGTCATCTTGATGGGCGTGGGCGTCGTCTTTGCGGTCGCTGCCTGGAGCGCGGACAATCAATTCCGCCAATATCTCGCGCGTCCCGACGTGTTTGCGCGCAATGGCTTGCTCGACGACCTCGCGGAGTTCTATGAACAACGCGGCGCGTGGGATGGCGTCGCCGAACTATTGCGCGCTTCCACTGCGCCGCGCGGACATGGGCGCGGGATGATGATGAACCAACGCCCGCCATTAGCGTTGGCGAACGCGCGCGGACAAATCATTTATGATGAACGCGGCTTGCCGTTGGGACGCACCCTCAATGTCAACGAGCGCAACGATGCGTTGCCCATCACGCTTAACAACAATGTCGTGGGTTATCTGCTCGGCGGAGGTCCCGTGATGATGATGACGGGCGCGCCTGAGCTCGCGTTCCTCAATCAATTGCGTTGGTCGCTCATCATCGCTGCCTTTGTCGCAAGCAGTTTGGGCATCGTATTAGGTTTGTTCATCAGTCGCACGATCGCTGCGCCGTTGGCGACGTTGGCGCGCGCCGCGCGCGCCTTTGCCGCGAAAGATTGGACACAACGCGTGCCGGTCGCCCATACGACGCACATCGCGGAGGTGGCAGAAGTCACGCACGCCTTTAACGACATGGCGGATTCATTGCAACAAAGCGAAACATTACGGCGCAATCTCATGGCCGACATCGCGCACGAGCTGCGCACACCCTTAACCGTCATCCAAGGTAATCTGCGCGCGTTGCTCGACGGTGTCTATCCGTTAGAACTCAAAGAAGTGGCGACGCTCTACGATGAGACGCGCTTGTTGTCACGTTTGGTGGACGATGTGCGCGAGTTGGCGTTAGCTGAAGCGGGACAGTTGCCATTGAATTTGCAAACGGTGGATATAGGCGCATTGTTGCGCGCAACGGCGACGAAATTTGCGGCAGTAGCAGAGACACAAGGCATCGCCTTGCAAGTCACGTTGCCCCCCTCGGCGCCGACTGTGCGCGCTGATGCGGATCGTGTCGCGCAGGTGTTACAAAATCTCGTCACGAATGCGTTGCGTCACACACCGCGTGGCGGGCGCATTACCCTTGCAGTTGAAGAGCCACGCGGGGCGCAAGGTGGAAACCTCGCGGGTCTGTTGCATGTCAGCGTGAGCGACACGGGCGAAGGCATCGCGCCCGACAACATGCCGCATGTGTTCGAGCGGTTTTATCGCGGCGACAAAGCGCGGGCGCGCAGCGGCGGCAGCATAGGCTTGGGCTTGACGATTGCCAAGTCGTTGATTGAAGCGATGGGCGGCACGATTGGGGTGGAAAGCAAGCAGGGGGCAGGGAGCCGATTTTGGTTCACGCTGCCGACAGAGAATCTTGAACCTTGAATGGTAGGATTTGGAAGTTTGGGATTTGAGATTTTATAATCCCGCCATGTTCCTCTGGGCATTGTTCGGTTTCGTCGTTGGTTGGCTCATCAATCTGATGGGCGATACGTGGCCCCGTCGCTTGCCGATTGCATTGCCGCCGCGTTGTCTCAATTGCCGCACACCATACACACCGCTGCAGTGGCTTGGCGTATTAGCTTACCTACTCGGTCAAGCGCACTGTCGGCAATGCGGTCAACGCCTCTCATGGCGCTGGCCCCTCGTCGAGCTTCTTTCTTCTTTCCTCTTTCTATTTCTCTACTCTCTTTTCGACTTCTCTTTTTCCTTATTACTCGTTACTTTTTACTCTTCAATCTTGTTGCTCATCTGCGTCACCGATTTCGAGCATCGTCTCATCCTCAACAAAGTCACCTTCCCCGCGATTGGGTGCGCTCTCCTTCTCGCCTTCGTCACACCCTACCTCAAGCCGTTCAACGCGCTGCTGGGCGGCGTCAGTGCGTTTTTCCTTGGAGTCGCTTTCTATTGGCTTGGAGTGTGGTATGTGCGCTGGCGACGCATCAACGCATTGGCATTTGGACAAGGTGACGTGACCTTGATGACCTTCATTGGTTTCAGCGTTGGCTTCGTTGATATGATACCCGCGTTTCTGATTGGTTCGATCTTGGCTGTGATCGCCATGCCTATCCTCAGTCTGCTGCGTCGCCAATCCATTCTCCACACAACCTTCGCTTATGGTCCGTATTGGGCCATCGGCGGATGGATTATGCTGGTGAAGCTTGCAAGTGGGCAATAACACCTTGAGCGCAAAGTAGGAGTTCCAACCATGAAAATCAACCTCATCGGCGGTGGTCCCGCCGCATTGTATTTTGCAATCTTGATGAAGAAGCAAGACCCATCGCACGAGATCACCATCCTCGAACGCGACGGACCGAATGACACCTTCGGTTGGGGCATTGTGTTTCAGGGACGCATCATGTCCATCTTGGCGGAGCGTGACCCCGCATCGCACGCGGAGATCATGCGCGCCTCGCAAACATGGGATAGCGCAGACACAGTGCATCAGGGCGTGAAAATCAGCCAACACGGCAACACCTTTTCGGGCATCGCGCGCCTCACGTTCTTGCAGATTCTGCACAAGCGCTGTCGTGAGCTCGGCGTGGACTTACGCCATCACACGAACGTCACTAACGTAAACGATTGGCGTGATTGCGATTTGCTCGTTGGTGCGGATGGCGCGGCGAGCCTCGTGCGCCAAACGTATGAGATGTTCTTCCAACCTTCGATTGACACACGCCAGAATCGCTTCGTGTGGCTCGGCACGCATCAAATGTTCGATGGGCTAACGATGGGCTTTCGTCAACATGAAGCGGGCTTATTTATTTTCCATGCGTACCGCTTCAGTCCGACGACCAGCACGTTCATCGTCGAGTGTTCGCCGCAGACATGGCTCAATGCGGGATTGGAGCGCCTAAACGAAGTGGACACTTTGCACTATCTCGCAGAGGTATTCAAAGCCGACCTCGGCGGTCACGCACTGCTCTCGAACAACTTTTTGCGCTGGCGCAATTTCCCGCTCATCAAATGCAAACACTGGTATCATCAAAACATCGTGTTGCTCGGCGATGCGCTGCACACGGCGCACTTTTCGATTGGCAGCGGCACACGCCTCGCGCTTGAAGACGCCATGGCGTTAGCCGATGCCTTCAAAAAATTCCCCAATCCCCAATCCCACATTCCACACGCGCTGGCGGAATTTGAGAAGCAACGCAAGCCCCGCGTGGACGAGTTTCAAGAAGCGGCGACGACGAGCCTGTTGTGGTTAGAGCGCGTGCATGAGTATTTGCCTCTCGCCCCCTTGCCGTTTGCGTTTCAATTGATGACGCGCAGTGGTCGCGTTGGCTACAATCGTATCAAGAAACGCGACCCTAACTTTGCCGCGCAATACGACGAATGGAAAAAATCGCAGCCACCCGAAGGCGCAATTCCCAGTCAATTTGTGGAGCTGTTCAAGAAGCGCGCGTTCGGACATCTGGCGACGTTGATGGCGGACGGCACGCCGCATGTGACGCCCGTGTGGGTGGATTATGATGGCAAGCACGTCATCATCAATTCAGCGAAGGGACGCTTGAAAGATCTTGCGATGTCGAAACGGCCGCAAGTCGCCGTCGAGATTGGCGACCCTGACAACCCCAATCGCTATGTGTTGGTGCGCGGCGAAGTGGTCGAAATCACAGAAGAAGGCGCGGACGCTCACCTCGATCAACTCGCGCAACGCTACCTGAGCCGTGAAGCGTATCCGCCCACGTGGCGCTTCCCCAACGAGGTGCGGCGCATCTATAAAATTCTGCCGCATCATGTGACGCCGTGGGAGCCCTTCGGCTAACAGCTCAACAGCTAAGAAAGTGTTTTGAAAATATCAGACCGAGACCCTAACGGTTTCGCTGGCAAG
>CAZDYP010000044.1:0-1946 GCA_964509505.1 uncultured Anaerolineae bacterium
AGCACGGCATACGACGCGTGTAGCGATAGCCTTCCTTCTCATAGACACGCCGCGCGGGTAGATTGGCGGCGCGCACTTCGAGCTGGATAGTCTTCAAGCCAATGGCGCGCGCCGCTTCCGACAAACGCCGCATCAGCGCTTGTCCAAGTTTTTGATTTTGATATTGCGGAATCACCGCCGCGTCGCCGCACCAGCCGCGTGTGTCGCGCACAGCCAGCATCGCAAGGCCCGCAACCTGTTCGTTCTCATCCAACGCGACGACAGAATGCGCGTGGTCAATTTGCGTGGTCGCCGCATAAGCGACGTAGCCCTCGATGGTGTCGTGGTCGTTGGGATAGACGAGGTTGATGGCGCGCACGATAGCGGCAAGGGGAACGTGAGCGGCTGAAGTGAAGGTGAAGGAAGGCATAAGCAGGGTTGTTTTGATTTTACCCTCTAAGCACTCTTTTCAAAATTTTCCCCGTCGCGCTTTTCGGCAGCTCACTCACAAAGTCCACTGCCGAAGGCGCTTTATACACGGCGATGCGCTCACGACAATATGCGATGATCTCCTCGCTCGTCACCGTCTCGCCTGCTTTCAGCACAATCGCTGCTTTGACGGATTCGCCCTTCAATGGATCTGCGATGCCATAGACCGCGACCTCTTTTACGGCGGGATGACGATATAGCACTTGCTCGACTTCGGCGGGCCAGACTTTGAAGCCGCTGACGTTGATCATGTCCTTCACGCGATCCACAATGAATATATATCCTTCATCATCCATTGTGCCGATGTCGCCGCTGTGCAGCCAGCCATTGCGAATCGCTTGCGCGGTGGCCTCGGGCTTACCCCAATAGCCTTGCATCACCCCCGGACCCTTGATGCAAATTTCGCCCCACTGACCCAGCGGCAGTTCGTAACCGTTCTCGTCAAGAATCTTCAACTCGAAATTTTCGATGGCGGTTCCAACGCTGCCGAACTTGTGGCGGAAGTCATGATTGTAGCACGCAAACGGCGAGCATTCCGTCAAGCCATAGCCTTCAAACACAGGGCGCCCGAAGCGTTCCGTCCACCGCCGCGAGATTTCCTGCGGCATCGTCGCCGCCGCTGAGAAGTCATAACGCAACGAGGACAAATCCCATTTTGATAAATCCATGTTAAGCAATGCGATATAAATGGTCGGCACGGCAAAGAACATCGTGACACGCTCTTGTTGAATCGAATTCAATACGACATCCGGCACGAAGCGCCGCTGCAGCACGACAGTTGCGCACGCCTGGAACGCGCCATTCATAATGAAGTTCTGCCCGAAGACGTGGAACAACGGCAAGAACAACGCGAGCCGATCGGCCGGCTTGTAACCGGCGTGATGCACGGTTGCCCACGCATTCGAGCTGAGGTTGCCATGCGAGAGCGTCGCGCCTTTGGGGAAGCCCGTCGTGCCAGAGGTGTAGAGCAACGCAGCGGGATCGTTGCCGTCCATCTCCATTGCCTTCCCATCGCTCGCGCCTTGACTCAACCAAGCGTCAAGCGTGACGTGACCTTGCGCGTCGCCTTCGCACACGACGACCTGAAGACCCGAAGGGTTTCCAAAACCCTTCGGGTCTATCTGTTGCAACAAATCGCCAACGGTGAAGATGACCTTCGCGCCCGCATCGTTCACGATGTATGTCACTTCGTCGCGTTTGAAGATGGCGTTAATCGAGACGGCAAGCGCGCCTGCTTTCAGTGTGGCGAGATAACACACGGCGAACTGCGGGATGTTTGGCAGATACAAGGCGACGCGGTCGCCGCGCTGCACGCCGTTGGCTTTGAGCGCGTTGGCAAGGCGGTTCGCTTGCTCATTGAGTGTGCGATATGACCACTGTGCGCCCTCGAAGATGATGGCGGCTTTATCCGGAAAAAATTTGGCGGCACGTTCGACGTGCTGTGCGAGGTTCATAAAAGCTCCTTTTTAGATTTGAGA
>CAZDYP010000044.1:2046-5213 GCA_964509505.1 uncultured Anaerolineae bacterium
CGCGCCACGAGCGTAAGTAGCGTGCCATCAGGTGAAACCAGCAAGTTAGCGATGGGGAAATCAACTTTCTCGGAAAGGAGAGTGCGACCACTCGATATTTGCCATGTTTTGACCGCGCCCTCTCGTGTTGCCGCTGCCATGATTGCCCCATTGCGCGATAGAAACATGAAATCTATGAGACCCACCAATGAGCCACTAAAAATTTCGCGACGTGTTTCGGTATTGGTGTTGGTATGGGTGTCCGAATAGGTTGTATTGTTGGGCCAAGTGATCGCGTGGGCGTTATAGTTGATATTACCTGTGTTGTGCTCGCGGTGGGCATTGGCGTCGCTTCCTCCGCCCCCGCGCACGCGACGACACCAATCCCCATCACCACTATCAACCACTCTATACATCATGTCTTCATGCGGCACTCCTGTTCGTTTTAAGCGGGTTCCAATAGCTCGTAAGCTACGGCTTGGGGTTGTGTGACGACTTTGGAAGCCGACAGAATCTCAAAGCAGACAATCTCGCCATCATATCCAAAATCGGCAATCATTCCGGATCGAATTTCGTCTGACTCGCGGATGCGTGCTTCGCGCAAAGTGATCGTCATCGTATCCGTTTCACGATCATAGATAATTTTCATGGGTCATACTCCCTTCAAGTAACGTCTAATGTGCGATGTTTTGCGCACGGTCACAACCACACGCTCGATGGTTGTCTCCTCAATCATGACACGCAACAACATCTCCTAGCCAAGGATTGTATCAAAGTAACGGCGCATGTAAACATCGCGCCCATAATGACCAACCGCAATCGCCTCTGGACTTGCGAGTGCGCGTTCAACCTCAGCCAACTTGATTTCATGGTCGGTCAGATTTTGTATGGCATGTGGTGGAATACGTATGGGTTTCATCTCCGCCGTTACTCTCCCCTAAACAAATCCCAACCGCTTCGCATCCGTCTCCATCCCCTCCACCATCGCCTTCAACCACTTCACGCCATGCACCGCATCGTTCAAGTCCATCGTCTCGACGGGCGAATGCGAATAGCGCCGACAGATACCCAGCCCGCCCGTTGGGATGCCCTCGCGCGCCGTGTGAATCGCGCCCGCGTCCGTGCCCGACTTGCCGATGACCGTCGCAGGTTGATACGTGATACCCGCGCGCTGCGCCGCGTCGTCCATGATGCGCTTCATGCTCGCGCCCATGATGTGCCCCGTGTTTGCCAAGAGCATCACAGGTCCGCGCCCAATCCCCGTCGGCATCTCACGATAGTAATTCACATCCGGCGTATCGCCGCTCATGAATGTGTCCACCACAATCGCGTAATCAGGCGCAGCATGTTCGGCGGCGACTTTTGCGCCGCGCAAGCCCACTTCCTCTTGCACGGCGACGACGCCAATCAGTGTGCCATCAATCGTCACGCCCTGGAGCTCGCGGAACAATTGCGCCAACATCGCGCACCCAATTCGATTGTCAATCGCCTTGCCCACGATGCGCTCAGGATTCGTCAGCTGCTCAAGCTCGCTCAGCCACACCCACGGATCACCCAAGCGAATGCCCATACGCGCGACCTCCTCTGCTGATGACGCGCCAACATCCACATACATAGTGTCCAGCATCTGTACTTTGTTGCGCTCATCGGCTGATTGCAAGTGACCCGACTTCGCGCCGACGACGCCCAAATGCCCATTCACCCACACCTTGCGTCCGAGAATGAGCGCGTCCAGCACGCCGCCCAAGCGATCAATTTTCAAGAAGCCATCGGGCAGGATGCTCTTCACCACGCCGCCGATTTCGTCCGAATGGGTTTCGATCATCAAACGTGGATGCTCACGTTGTCCTTTTTTAGTGGCATACAAATTGCCAAACGTATCCACCTCAACAGAATCCGCCAATGGCGTGAAGGCATCACGCAAATAACGCACGACGGGCTGCTCGAAACCCGGCGGCGCATGAAGTTTCACGAGGTCTTTCAAGGTTGCGAGTAATTGGTCTTTCATGGAAAATTTTCCTTAATGAGAGATTCATGCGACACGATACACGATGCAGGATGTAGGATGGCTCCAGTGCATCCTGTATCGTGTATCGTGCATCCTGTATCGTGTATCGTGCATCCTATATCCTATACCACATCCGCCCAACACTTTCGCTCATGCGCCTCCAGCGCCGCCGCGATTACCGCTTGCGCCTTCAAGCCATCGGCGAAGCTTGGGGTGATGGGTTTGTCTTCAATAATGGCGTCAATGAACGCGCGCACACCTTGCGATTGTCGCGTGAACACTTCGTATTGATTGTGTGGATTCACGCCTTGCAAGATGTCGTCGGGAATAGGCAATACGCGAAACGCGGGCTCATCGTGATGCAATCCGCGAATCTCCGAATCCGTTTGCGTGTAATCGGCTTCAAGCGCGCCTTGGTCGCCATGCAAGCGCAAAATTTGTTGTTGACCCCGCGCGCCTTGATACGCGACGGCGCTGACGTGAATCATGCCTTGCGCGCCGTTGGCAAATTGCGCGAGCAACGCCGCCGCATCGTTGGCGGGTTGTGCAATGTTGGCGCGCGCGACGGCTGTGGTTAGGTGCGCGCTCACTCGCACGATGTCACCGACGAGCCAATGCGCCAAATCAATCATGTGTGAACCCAAGTCGCCCAACGCACCATTCGCTCTGCGTGCATCGAAGCGCCACAGATATTGACTATCGCGCGCGTAGCCGCCAAACTGGATGAACTGACAATGATACACGCGCCCGATGAAGCCCTCGTCTATCAAGCGTTTGATGTAACGAAAGTGCGGCACGCCGCGCCATGTGAAATACGTCATCGTCTGGACGCGCACGCTTTCCGCCTGCTCGGTCATCGCGCGCGCTTGCGCCAGCGTGTACGCCAACGGCTTCTCGCACAACACATGCAAGCCCGCATCGAGCGCCGCCATCGTCACGTCATAATGCGCGTCATCTGGCACGGAGACAATGAGCGCGTGCAACGACTCGCGCGCAATCATCTCACGATAGTCTGTATAAACGTGGGGGATGGCATATTTCGTTGCCAGCGTTTGTGCGCGTGCGCGGTCACGCCCGCAAAGCGCGACAGGGGCAGCGCCTGGATGACTCACGAGCGCGGGCAGGTGCATTCGGTCCGCCCACCAACTCGTGCCGACGACGCCGACGCGGATTTTGGGTG
>CAZDYP010000044.1:5313-7040 GCA_964509505.1 uncultured Anaerolineae bacterium
AGTCATGAGTCGTGAGTAATTGATGACTGGCGCTCGCCAATTGTTCAGTACTCCCTACTTTTTACTCAGCACTTCTTACTCAGTACTTTATGTTTGCCAACAAATTTTTATCCACCTTACACACCATCGTGTATGCGGGGTCGAAGATGTTGCCCAAGTCGTATTGCACGCATTGACCGAGCAACGTATGCGCGCCGATGGCATCGAGTCCGTAATCTTCTTGTAACCAACGCAGCATCTCCGTCGTCGCATGTTGCACGCATTGATCCAATGGGCGCGCGTTGCCAACGGTGAAAATATAATCAGCGTTCTCGCCGCGGGGCCAGCTGATCTTTTTATTTTTGATGAGGCGCACGGTGAACTGCACAGCGGCGGAAATCTCGATGCCTGTACCAACGATTTCTCCATCACCTTGCACGGCATGAACATCGCCGACATGCACCAATGCGCCTTTGACGAACACAGGCAGATACACCGTGACGCCGCTCACGAAGCCGCGATAATCCATGTTGCCGCCATAGGTTCCCGAAGTTGCCGTCGAGATGGCTTGCCCTTGCGACGGCGCAACGCCAAAGCAGCCCAGCATTGGCGCAAGCGGAATTGCGATGCCTGTGAACTTGCAATCCGGTTTGACGAGCGTCGCAGTGCCATTCGCTACATCCACGCGCCATTCCGCCGTGTTGTTCTGTGGCAGCTCGCGCACGTAATCGGGATCAACCACATTCGGCGCCACCGTAAGGCGTGTGTATCCAATCTCACGATTCGGCGTGATGCGCTCCAATTGCAATACCAACGTATCGCCTGGCTCCGCACCTTCCACATAAAACGGTCCCGTCTGCGGATTGCCGCGCACGTTGACGAATTGATTGTGTTCGTCGTTGCCCCACGCGTCAATTGTCTTGGTGCTCACCGTATCGCCGTCGGCGATGCGTAGCACAGGCTCGTGTGAGCCGATGGTTGTGTGGTAGTGGGTCGGTTGGAAATGATGGGTAGTCATATTGCAAATTGCAGATTGTAGCTTGCGTGAAACGTAAAACGTGAAAAGCGTATCATTACAGTTTGCGCTTCATCTTTCACGTTTCACGCCTCACGCTTCACTCAACCCCGCCATGCTTGCGAATCGCCTCCGCGATGTCGTCGCGTTTCATGTCGAGCGCAACGCGCAACGGCGTTTTCTTGTTGAAGTTCTGCGTGTTCACGTCGGTCGCATGGCGCAGCACCCATTCGACCATCTCCAGCTTGCCCGAGGCAATCGCCGCGAAGAGCGCGTGGTTCATGCCCTCCCCGCCGCCCTGCGACAACAGATATTCGCCAACGGCGGGATTGCCGCTGAACGCCGCATGAAACATCAGCGTGATGCCATGCGCGCCCTTCGCATTCGCTTGAGATGGGTCTGCGACGATGAAGGTCTTCACATCATCCAAGCGTCCCAACATCGCCGCGCAACAAAGCGTTAATGGCGCTCCTTGCGAGAGCAAGAACTCTGCGATCTCTCTGCGTCCTGTGTGCGACGCCGCCATCAATGCGGTCTCGTCGCCAAACTCAGCCAGCGGGATGGTCAACACTTCGGGATGTTCTGCGTAATACGCTTTGACTTGCTCCAAGTCGCCATGCGCCGCCAGCACGAATGGCTTCACTAGTTCTTGTGGCACTTCCATGAAAAACTCCTTTTCATCATGCTAGGTACTGTAAGTCGGATTGCTAATCCGACCTACATCATGCTGGGT
>CAZDYP010000044.1:7140-31216 GCA_964509505.1 uncultured Anaerolineae bacterium
CCTACATCATGCTGGGTACTGTAAGTCGGATTGCCAATCCGACCTACATCATGCTAGGTACTGTAAGTCGGATTGTCAATTCGACCTACATCATGCTAGGTACTGTAAGTCGGATTGCTAATCCGACCTACATCATGCTGGGTACTGTAAGTCGGATTGCCAATCCGACCTACATCATGCTGGGTACTGTAAGTCGGATTGTCAATTCGACCTACAGCCATGAGTTCACTCCTTCACTTCGACAATCATCTCAATCTCGACCGCGTAGTTCGCAGGCAACTGATACAACCCCACTGCCGAGCGCGCATGGCGGCCCGCCGCGCCATACAACTCGTTGAGCAAGTCGGTGCAACCGTGAATGACGTTAGGCGTGTCGGTGAAGCCTTCGCCTGCGTTCACCATGCCCAACAGCTTCACGATGCGCGTCACTTGGTCGAGATCGCCGACGACGGCTTTGATGGCGGCGAGCGCGTTCAAACCACACAACCGCGCAGCTTGGTAGCCTTGTTCGACGGTCAAGTCTTTGCCAACTTTGCCGAAATACTTTTCGTCGCCGCGCGCCGAGACTTGCCCTGACACGAAGACAAGGTTGCCCGTGCGGACGGCGGGTTCGATTTTGCCTTGCCCCAATTTGGCGGGCGCCATCTCGTAGCCCATCGCTTTCAGCTTTGCTTCAATTTGAGACATACATGGTCTCCTATAAAATTTTAGTTGCTCGCGGTGATGCTGGGCGATACGCTGCGCTTCACATCACGCGCCAGCGGCATGAGAATTTGCGCTAGTTATGATAGGAGAATCGTTACGCCGTGTCAATGGCTTGGGATGCGTTTGCTCACTCATGGTGATTCTGGTATAACACCTCATACACGATAGGCATATTGCTGGTGGATGGAGAAAACGATGAGCCTGCGTTTTCAATAGGATCCGCGAAAAACCAAACAAAATTCAACTAAGCATAGCGTCTCATTTGAAGAAGCGTCGACTGTTTGGGGTGACACCTTGGCTTTGACGATTGTAGATGAGTTGCATTCAGATGATGAAGAATGTCTTGTGATTTTGGGATTGTCGAATTGCAAGCGTTTGTTGGTAGTGTTTCACACCGACCAAGGCGATTATGTGCGTATCATTAGCGCACGGCTAGCAACGTCGCGCGAGAGGAGTTATTATGAAGAAGGCACTGAAAACCCGTTCCAAACATGACCCTGAAATGTTGCCCGAATACGATTTCAGCAAAGGTGTGCATGGCAAGTACGCCAAGCGTTACGCAAAGGGCACGAATGTTGTCCTGCGCTCACCTGATGTGGCTGAAGTGTTTCCCGATGCCGAGTCCGTTGAAGGTGACAAAACCTACCGACATGGTGCAAGTGTTCGTCACCTCACAACACGTGCTCCAAGCTCAACTCCCAACACGCAAGCCGCTTGTGAACGAAGGTGGTTTGTTGTGGGTGACATATCCCAAGGGCACAGCGAAAAAATTCAAAGCCGACATCCATCGTGACACGATTCACGCCTGCGGCAAAGCGTTGGGATTAGAGGGCGTGGCGCTGATCGCGATTGACGACGACTGGTCAGCGATGCGCTTCAAAGTGGTGTAAAAACTTCCAAATCAGAAAGGACAAGCTATGACAACTGCGATGTATGCGAAAGAACAGCTGGCGCAAGAATCCAATGAGGAGTTGAAGCAGCATGTCGAAGGCGGCGATGGCATCTTCGTCATTCGCGCGCCCGAGACGCATCGCGCGTGGAACAATATCCAATACAAGACGGGACTCTCGGCGAAGAATGTGCCTGCGAAGCACCTCTCAATGAATGTAGCGACGGTACCGCCCGGCGGCGTGGCGTATGCGCACATTCACGATGGCTTCGAGGTGATGCTCTACATTCTGCATGGTCACGTGCGCCATGAATACGGCGACCAGTGCAAGCAAGCGATTGAAAATCATGCGGGCGACTTTATCTTCATCGAACCCGGCTGCCCCCATGAAGTGTTCAATATGAGTGACACCGAACCCGTCATCGCCGTTGTCGCGCGCTCCGATGCGAGCGAGTGGCAGAACATCATTCCTTATGATCGCCAGACCGGTCAAGCCATCAAAAGCTAAACGGAGACGTTCATGTCCATCCCCCTCGCTCCCGAAACGATCAAGCGCGTGACGTTGAAAAACGGCATCATTGTGCTGGTCTATGAAAATCGCGCGAGTCCCGCGGTCGTCTTGCGTGGACATGTGCGCGCGGGATCCATGTTCGACCCAAAAGACAAACCGGGCGTCGCCATCTTCACGGCAGACATGTTGGATCGCGGCACGACCACGCGCTCGTTTCAGGACATCGCCGCACAAACCGAGCGTGTGGGCGCCGCAGTGGGCTTCGGCGCAGGCGTACATCTTGTCGGTTTTAACGCGAAGGGGTTGAGCGAAGATTTGCCGTTGCTGCTCGACATCGTGAGCGATTGTCTGCAGCAGCCGACGTTTCCCTCAGCTGAAGTTGAAAAGGTGCGAGGTGAATTGTTGACCAGCATTCGCGAACGCGAAGACAGCACAAGCGCGATGGCGGGACTGGCGTTCCGCAAACTTGCATATCCCAATCATCCTTATGGGCGTGATGGGTTAGGCACGTTAGAAACGATGAAGCGCATCGCGCGCGCCGATCTCAAGCAGTTTTATACGCGCACGTATCAGCCCACGGGCGTGGTCATCGCGATTGTCGGCGACGTGCGCGCTGCGGAAGCCATCGCGCACGTCGAGAAATTTTTTGGACGCTGGCAAGTGAAAAACGATGCGCTCACGTGGACGGTCCCGCCTGTGAAGCCGTTGACGAAGTTCCAACGGAAGCGCATCACCATGAAAAACAAAGTGCAAGCGGATCTGGTGTTGGGCGCGCCCGCCTTGCCGCGCACACATCCCGACTATCTTGCCGCAGAGATGGCAGACGTGATTCTCGGCGAGTTCGGTTTGATGGGTCGTTTGGGCGACAAGGTGCGCGACCAACTCGGTCTCGCCTATTACGCGCGCAGTAGTCTGGAATCTGCGCCCCAAGCCGGCGCATGGACGGCGTATGCAGGCGTCAATCCGCACAATGTGGACAAGACCGTGGAAGCCATCCTCTTTGAGCTGAATCGTTTGAAGCAAGAGCCTGTCAGCGAAACGGAGTTGGACGACGCCAAAGCATACGTCACTGGCACGTTGCCCTTGCGCCTCGAATCTAACGATGGCATCGCCCACAGTCTGCTCGATATGGAATTCTATCAGCTGGGTCTCGATTATTTGCAGCGCTGGCCCGATATGGTGCGCGCCCTCACGCCCGCGCAACTGCAAGCTGCCGCGCAAAAATATCTGAACACAAAACACTACGCGCTCGTCGTCGCTGGCCCCTAACCATTGTTGATTGTCACACCACTGCCCTAATCTAAAATCAAAATGCTTCACACGGGTATTGACCTCATCGAAGTCTCACGTATCGCCGCGACGCTCGCAAAACACGGCGAGCGTTTTTTGCGGATGGTTTATACGCCGCGCGAAATCGCGCATTGTGCGGGGCGCGCGCACGCGCTCGCCGCGCGCTTCGCGGCAAAGGAAGCAACCGCAAAAGCATTAGGCACAGGCTTGATTGGCTTGGGCGGCGGCGCGGGTGTGCATTGGCGAGACATCGAAGTAGTGAACGACCCACTTGGCAAACCAACCCTGCAATTGCATCACGGCGCAGCCGCTCGCGCTGCCGCGCTCAGCTGGCGCGATGTATCGCTCAGTCTCTCGCATGCGCGCGACCACGCCATCGCGCTCGTCGTTGCGATTGGTAATTAGCAAGGGGGGCATTGGGCGCTTGCCAATCGCCAACCGTCAATCTTCAATCTTCACTCTTTAATGTCCATCATCTCCGTCTCTCAGCTCACCAAGACTTTCCAACTCAAAGAAAAAGTTGCAGGCTTCGGCGCATCGCTGAGAGCGATTTGGCAGCCGACCTATCGCGCCATCGAAGCCGTGCGGGGGTTGTCGTTTGAAATCGAGCAGGGCGAGCTCGTCGCGTTCATTGGACCGAACGGCGCGGGCAAGTCCACCACACTAAAGATGCTCACCGGCTTGTTGTATCCGACGGCGGGCGAGGCGCGCGTGTTGGGCTTGACCCCGTGGACGCAACGCACGCAGCTCGCCTTTCGCATTGGCTCCGTGTTCGGACAGAAATCGCAGCTGTGGTATCACTTGCCGCCGAGCGATACGTTCGATCTGTTTGCCAAAATTTACGAGCTCGACACGCGCGCCTATCGTGAGCGGTTGGGTCAATTGATCGAGACGTTTGCCATCCAAGATTTTTTGGCGACGCCCGTGCGCCGTCTCTCGTTGGGCGAGCGAATGCGCTGCGAAATCGCGGCGTCGTTGCTCCATCGCCCGCAAGTGATCTTTTTGGATGAGCCGACCATTGGGCTCGATGTCGTCAGCAAGCAACAGATTCGCAACACGCTCAAACAACTGAACGCCGACGAGCAGGTGACCGTCATTCTCACCTCGCATGACGCAACGGATGTAGAAGCCGTGTGCAAGCGGGTTATCATCGTCAATCACGGTCAAATCATCTATGATGACCGTGTTTCACGCTTGAAGCGGCAATACCTCACGCGTAAGACGATTGACGTGCGCTTCGCCGATGAATTGCATGGCGCGTACGTGTTGGATGGTGCGCAAGTCGTGAAGCAGTCACAATACGGCGTGAAACTCGAATTCGACAGCAGCGCACAATCGGTGGACTCCGTCGTGCAACGTATCTTGAGTGGACGCGAGGTCGAAGACATCAATATCACGGGACCGAGCATGGAAGAAATCATTCGGGAGATTTACGCGAGCCATTAGTGATTAGTCGCTAGTCGTTAGTCGCTAGTCGCTAGCGACTAACGACGAGCGACTAGCGACTAACGACGAGCGACTAATGACCAAACGTGACATTGCTTTGATTGTTGCGCTCTATGGCGCGTGGTTATGCGCGACGTATCTCATCAACATCGTAACGACAGGTGTGCGCGCGCCCCAAGCCGTCTTCGATGCATGGGTGCGCTACGACGCCATCTACTTTCGCGGCATCGCCGAATACGGTTACGCCGAAGCGAGTCGCCTCACGCGCCCTGAAATTGGCTTCCCTTATCTCACGGCGTTCTTTCCCGCATTCCCATTGTTGTTGCACTTCACCGCGCCACTCTTCGCCTTCAACTATTCTATCACCGCAGTCATCGTGCCACAGCTCTTGACCTGCCTCGCCTTGCTCGCGCTTTTCAAACTCGTCACGCTCGACTTCCCCAAGCCCGTCGCATGGTTCAGCGTTGCCTCACTCCTCGTCTTTCCTACTTTCTACTTTTTACTCACGGCTTACTCCGAAACGCTCTTTCTCTTGCTCGCCATCCTCACCTTCTATTTTTATCGTCAACAAAAATTTCGGGCCGCGGGAATCATGGGCGCACTTGCTTCCGCCACTCGCATCCTTGGCGCGCCTATCCTTTTTGCCTCGCTCGTATTAGATATTGGATATCAGATATTAGCTGCTTCACGCTCTTCGCTCTTCACTCTTCGCTATTCGTTATTCGCTATCACCCTCGTCCCGCTCGGTCTCCTCGCCTACATCTTCTATCAATGGTGGACGTTTGGCGACGCATTCTTGTTTCTGGCGGGCCATGGCTCGTCGGAGTGGAAAGTCGGTTTTGATGTGACGGGTCCCATCAAAGGACTTCTGTTACCCTTCGTCACACCATTTCGCCATGCGTGGACATCCGACACGTTTCGCGCTAACTACTTCAACTCGTTCTTCTTTTATCTGGGCATCGCGCTATTGATCTATGGGTGGCGCAAAGTGCCACTTGTGTATTCGTTCTATGCGCTGCTCGTTCTCTTCGTTCACACGCTCAGCGGCTCGCTCATCTCCATGCCACGCTACTTGCTCATCTCGTTTCCAGTTTTCATCAGTCTTGGTTTGCTATATCATCATCACCCACGCTTGCGCCTCCTCCTGATCCCTCTAGCTGCTGTGGGACTTTTCACGACTTATCTGTTCTTCCAAACCGTTTTTCTCGGCTGACTGTAAGGTATCGTATGTCTGCCGCATTCCGTTCACGCCTCACGTCTCATCATTAATTCACACTGAACGCACCACGCCACACGTTGACCTGACACTTTGGCGCTTGACACTTGACGCCGCCGCATGTGACAAGATGCGCTCCTCATGTTATAGTTTTCCCCATGTTCGCCCCAACGCTTGCCAAGTACATCGCCGTCTTCCGCATCAACCTGTTGCAACAGTTTGCCTACACAGGCGAAACCATCGCGCGCAGCCTCGGCATGATTCTGTTCATGGTCATCTTCATGGGATTGTGGACGACCGCGTATGCCGTGAGCGGACGCAGCCAGCTCGCAGGGTTCACGCTGCCTGCCATCATCTGGTATCTGGCGATGACCGAAACGCTGATGCTCGCGCGCGCCCGCGCCCATCTCCAAATTGGCGAAGACGTGAAAGCGGGCGACATCGTGTATGGCTTGAACAAACCCTATCACTATCCATTGTTTCAATGGGCAAACGCGCTCGCCGCCGGGCTCGTGCGCTTCGTCGTCAACTGCGTCATCGGCATCGGCGTTGTGTTAGTCCTAACGCAAACCATCGTCGGCAGCCTTGAAGGCTTGCTGGGCTTCATCGTCCTCGCGCTCGCCGCGCTGGTGCTTGATGCAGGTATTTCCATTTTGATTGGACTATGTGCCTTCGTCATCGAAGAAGTGCGCCCGGTGGATTGGATTTATCAAAAGCTCGTCTTCACCATTGGCGGCATGTTCTTGCCCTTGGATGCGTTTCCCGATTGGTTGCAAACTGTCTCGAATGCATTGCCGTTCAAGTATCTCGTCTATGCGCCCGCGCGCACCTTCGTGCGCTTTGATATGGACTTCTTTATCAGTGCGCTGCTTGGCACACTCATCTACATCGTCGTCGTCGGCTTGGCAACGACCGCGCTGTACGCGTATGGGGCGCGACGGCTGTCGGTCAATGGGGGATGACTTTGGAGGAAAATAAAAACGGGTATAAGGAAGGGGCATTACGGTTTGACATCACGCGAATACTATGGTATTCAACAGCTATGAAACAATTCAAAGAACGATTCAAACAAAATACGCCGTCTCCAATGCTTGTGGATTTATTCTGCGGTTGTGGTGGCATGTCCTGGGGATTAGCCCAAGCGGGCTTTCATGTACTGGCTGGCGCAGATATAGACATCCCTGCGATTGAAACCTATCGCCATAACTTTGGCGCTGACGCAGGCTTGGCGGCTGATCTCTCCGTGTTGTCACCTAAAGATTTCGCTAGCTATTTCAAACTACAACCAGAGGAATTGGATTTGTTGGTAGGAGGCCCGCCTTGTCAAGGTTTCTCAAAAAATGTGCCGCGCAAACATCGTTACTTGGAGGACCCTAAGAACCTGCTGGTGCGGCACTTCCTTGAATACGCAGAATATCTACGCCCCAAAATCATCATTATGGAAAACGTCGCCGAGATGAAGAATGGATTTGACGGTTCTTATACTGAGGAGATTCGTGAGCGACTGGAAGGCGCTGGTTATGCGGTCAGCGACAAGGTGCTTTATGCGCCTGATTTTGGCGTGCCACAACGCAGACGCCGCGCATTCTTTTTTGCTAATCGGTTGGGCTTTCCTGTTGAGTTTCCCGCACCGACATATTCGCCCCCTGCCGAGGTTCCGACGTTGTTTGCGCTCAATGAGTACGTGACGGTGCGCGAAGCTATTGGCGACTTACCTTCTCTGGCGCATGGCGAAGGCACAAACCCAATGGATTATGACAAGTCACCGACGTTGCCTTATCAAACTTTGATGCGCGCTTATTCTGAAATGTTGTATGATCATGTAGCGCGCAAATTAGCAGATACCCAATATCGCCGTCTGGCTTCAATTGTCGCGGGGCAAGGCGCGCGTGATTTGCCCGCCGAACTCAAGCCAAAGTCGCATTATAGCGGGGCGTATGGGCGTTTGGAATGGAATGCAATAGCTCCAACTATCACGCGTTGGGTGTTTCATCCGGGGTCAGGGCGTTTTGGACACCCTGCGGATGTGCGCGTGATTACCATTCGCGAAGCAGCGCGCTTGCAATCATTCTCTGATGATTTTGTGTTTAAGGGGACTTACATTCAGAAGAGTCATCAAGTTGGCAATGCGGTGCCACCCTTGATGATGAAAGCATTGGGAGAGCAAGCGCAAAAACTACTTGGCAACACGCACAAGCAAGTTCACAAACTCAACAGGGCTAAAGCGCGTTGATTCAATGTCAAAACGGAAACAGTCTGTGGAGAGATTAAACACTTCAAAGAGTTGTTTCTGGTTGGGATACCAACGGTAAACGATAGCGCCTGTGCTTTTATGTTTGGCTTGCAAGCCATGATGCGCTACATCTGTCCAAGACCAGATCAAGTCGTTGCGCTCGTGTAGCGTAATGTCTTGTTCGATGAACGCATAATGGCGATGATTGCGCGATTTAAGCAAAATAGACACACGCGGCTGCGATACATCTTGAGTTTGAAGGTCAGCCGTCATCTTGCGTTGCCAATGCGCCAACACTGCTGTGCCAAGCAGCTGCGCCTCTGACTTGAGCGTGAGCTTAGGGAAGCCCAATTCTTCGCGTTTTTTGAGCACGTCTGCGCGCTGAATGACCACTTCAAAATTTGAGCCAATGGTGAGAGGTTTCTGCACGGCTTTGAGCGACCAACCAATGCCTGTTGCGTCATCTACTGCGTCAAACAACAGTTTCTTGCGGATGTTGGAATGCGGATCGGTCAGGGGCAAACCCTTGACGTAGTGAAAGATCGCTTCCCAAACGTAGCCTTCAACACCTGCGATGAATGGCACGGACAATGCGGCTCGAATGGCTTGCAGGAGACGAGTGCGTTCTGTGGCGGACAACGAGTAAATCATTTGTCCCCTTCACGAGCCATGCGTAGTAGTTCATCAGAAGTAATCTTTAATGCTTCAGCGATGAGAGATAGCGTGCGTACGGTTGGTGATTTCAAGCCGCGTTCCAACTGGCTGATGTAGGTGCGATGTAGATCACACTCAAAGGCCAGTTTCTCTTGTGAGAGCTTGAGTTCCTCACGGCGGATGCGAATCGCGTCGCCTAATCGCTCTTCAATTGTGGGCTGCTTGACTGCCATGTAGACTATAATCTGCGGTATCACTTTCAGCGTCAATAGACCATAGTATTCAATTGCATGGACAGAGTTTATCCAGCTACCCGCTCAAAAGTCATGGCTTCAGTGCGTAGTTCAGGCACTCGTTTAGAAGCACAATTGGCGGAAATGCTCAAGCATCAAAGTCGCATTCGGTTCGAGCGCAATCCCACCGATATAGCAGGACGCCCCGACTTTGTAGCGCGCAGACACAAGCTCGCCATCTTCGTGGATAGCTGCTTTTGGCACGGCTGCCGTTGGCATTGCCGCATGCCCGCCTCTCATCGTTCTTATTGGACGAAAAAAATTGCGCGCAATCGCGCGCGCGACAAAATAGTGACCATGCGCTTGCGGCGGGCTGGATGGACCGTGGTGCGCGTGTGGGAACATTCGCTGAAAGACGAAAAGCGTCTGGTAAAAACATTAGGCAAAATCAAAACAGCATTACAAGCTAAATGAAGCTATCTGACTCCCTCCTTTCCCTCATCGAAGCCGAGCGTTTGTCGCGTTTCGCCTCGCTCAACCTGCCCGACGATTGGCTTACGCCCAACTACGACGGACGCTGCATTGTCAATGTGCCGTCGTCTATCGTGAGCATCTTCGGCGGACAAATGCGCACCGCGCCGCTCGACGCCGCGATTCTCGATGGCTTCACCGCTGGCGTAAAGCGCATCGTGCTGGTTGTGATTGACGCATTGGGTTACTACTTGTTGCTCAATGCGCTCAAAACCAATCCACACAATGGGTTTCACGCATTGTTGCGGAACGGCGCGCGGTTGGTGCCGCTCACCTCGGTCTTCCCATCCACGACGACGGCGGCGCTCACATCACTTTGGACGGGCTACACGCCCGCCGAGCATGGCAGTCTCGGCTACACTCTGTTCTTGCGCCAACAAAGCGTGCGCGCCGACGTGATTTCGTTCAGCCCGTATGCCACTGCGAAACTCGGCAAAGAACAGCTCGTCGCCGCAGGCTTCGAGCCAGAGACCTTTTTGCCTGTGCCATCGTTACCGCAAACTTTGGAAAAAATCGGCGTATCGGTTTACAATCTGATTGAACAACCCTACGTCAAAAGCGCGTTATCACGCGCGCAAATCCGCGCGCAACGCGAGACCCGCGGCGTCATCGCCATCTCCGATCTGTGGGTGAACTTGCGCGAATGGCTGCAGGAACGACAGCATGAGCGCGCCCTGTTCGTCGCGTACTGGAGCGCGGTTGACACCCTCGCGCACAAATACGGGCCCTCCTCACCCACCATCAACGCCGAAATTCAAAGCATCGCCTATTCCTTCGAGCGCGAATTTTTGCAGCCCCTCTCGGCGCAGGCGCGTGATGGCACGCTCTGGTTGTTGACCGCCGATCATGGTCAACTCGATACGCCGCCTGCGCGCGCTGTCTCTCTGCGCGCTCATCCCGAACTGACCGAACGCCTGTTGTTCATGCCGACAGGCGAAGCGCGCGCAGCGTATCTGCATTGTGTGACGGGCGAAGTGGCGGCGACGCGTGATTACCTGCAAGCGCGTTTAGGCGCTCAGTTCGTCGTCGTAGATTCACGCGCGGCTTTAGAAGCGGGTTTGTTTGGACGCGGCAGCCATGCGCCTGAAACGCGCCACCGCCTCGGCGACTTACTGGTATTGTCGCGTCACGATCATATTTTGTGGGACGGCACCGAGCCGCCGCAGCTGTTGGGACGACATGGCGGCTTGACCGTCGCAGAGATGCTCGTGCCATTGCTCGTGGCACGTTTAGATGCCTAACTGTTGGAACGCGCCTGAACGGGGGTGACATGCGCGTGGAGTCAGTGGTAGTTCTGTTCTGAACAACGGAGTTCTCAGATGCAATCATTTACCCAGGGACCAATTGAAGGGCGCATCGAGATGCTGCGCCGCTCGTCATTGCTCGCTGCGGCGCCCGATGAGATGCTGCGACAAATGTCGGCGCACGCCATCGAAAAACATTATCGCTACGGCGAATACATCTTCTGGGATGGCGAACCAAGCGATTGCCTTTACGTCGTCGTGCGCGGTCAGGTGGATGTGATCAAAGCCAGCGAAAGCGGTGAAGTACCGTTAGCGCATTTGACCACCGGACAACCGCTGGGCGAAATGGGCTTGCTCGAAGAACAGCCTCGTTCCGCCAGCGCGCGCGCCGCTCACGACGACACGGTGCTATTGGAGCTCGAGAAAGAACACGTCATCGAATCCTTGCAGAGCCGCCCCCAAGTTTTGCGCGAAGCCGTCAAATTGTATGGTGAACGCTTACGCACCAGTAATGCAGAATTGCAGCGCAAATACGTGCAGCTCGCCGAAGCCAATCGCCGTTTGCAGGAAAGCTATAATGACACCTTGCTCGCGCTCTCGCACGCGCTCGACTTGCGCGACCAAGCCACCGAAGGGCACTCACAACGCGTCACGGCGTATTCGTTGCTCATGGGGCAGGCGATGGGGTTGGATAATGACACCCTCGAATCGTTGCGGCTTGGCGCATTGTTGCATGACATCGGCAAGATTGGCGTCTCCGATACGATTCTGCACAAGAAGGGGCGCTTGACCGACGAAGAGTGGGAGAAGATGCGCTCGCATCCCACATGGGGCAAAGGCATTATCGCGGACATCGAGTTTCTAGCGCGTGCGGTGGATGTGGTGTATGGCCATCACGAAAAATGGAACGGCAGCGGTTATCCACAAGGTTTGGCAGGCGAAGCGATTCCGCTCGGCGCGCGCATCTTTGCCATCGCCGATGTTTTCGATGCGTTGACCATGGAACGCTCGTACAAAACGCCCTGGCCCCCCGAAACGGCGCGCGATGAAATCGTCAAGGGCGCAGGCAGCCATTTTGATCTGCAGGTCGTGGAGATTTTCCAACGCGTCTTTCCGCAAATGCTCGAAGTGATTCAGTATTCAAAAGACGGTCAACTCGCGGCATATTTGGAAAAACTTGCGCCGCCAGTAAAACACTAAATGACTGACTATGATATGTTCCAACTGCCAGACCGAAAATCCAGTCCAAGCGCGGTTTTGCTTGTCGTGTGGCGCACCCCTCGCCGCAACGCCGTCGCGCGGCGCTAGGTTGCTCACTGCCTCCGCGCCCACAGAAGGCGAACGCAAGTTGATTACTGCCATGTTCGCCGATATCGTGGACTCGACACGCCTTGCCTCCACGCTTGACCTGGAAGATTGGGTGGACATCGTCAACGAAGCCTTCGCATTGATGATCAAAGCCATCCAACGGTACGACGGCATCGTTCTGCGTTTATTAGGCGATGCCGTCGTGGCTTTTTGGGGCGCGCCGCTCACGCGCGAGGACGACGCCGAGCGTGCGGTGCGCGCCGCGCTGGACATGCAGGGCGAGGTGGCTGTGTTGCATAGTCGGTTGCAAGACGCTTATGGCATTGATTTCAAAGTGCGGGTCGCCATTCATAGCGGCGACGCCATTGTGTCGCGCGCGGTTAACAAAGCCGAGAACGTCACCGACCCACTGAACGATTACATTGCCAGCGGTGATACGGTGAACCTCGTCTCACGCCTGCAGCGCGCAGCCAAACCGGGGGGCATCATCATGACGCGCCCCGCGTACCAATTAGCGCGGCGCGTCATCGAAGTGCGCGGACCAACCGACATTACTTTGCCCGAACAAGAAACTACCCTCAGCACGTACGAGTTAGTGGGTTTGCTGACACAACCGCGCGTCATTCATGGCACGGTCACGCTCGCCGCGCCGCTCGTCGGGCGCAAGCGCGAATGGGCGCAGCTCCAAGAAGCGTTTGCGGTGATGCGGCACGGCGTCGGCGGCGTTGTGTGCGTGATCGGCGATGCGGGGCTAGGCAAATCGCGTCTCATCGCAGAATGGCGCAGGACGAATGAGCAACGCCGCACGACGGCAGCGTTAGGCAATTTGTCTCCTCGCCAACCTCAGCCCGAAAGTCGCTCCCTGTGGCTGGATGGACGTTGCGCCGCCGATCTAACCACGGTCAGCTATGCGCCTTGGCGCGACCTATTGCGGCGCGCCATTCAACTCTTGCCACAAGCCACCCCCACGCAAACATGGGACTTGTTGAGCGCGCGTTTGCAAACGTGGCTACCACAACGTCACGAACAAGTGTTACCGCATCTGGCGCAGTTGTTAGGCGCGCAAGCGCCTGAGCGCGTGACGCCGCTGGCTTATCTCGATGCGGAATCGGTGCAGCAACAAATGTTTGCGGCGATGCGCGATTGGGCAACCGCGCTCGCACAAACGCATCCCGTCGTATGCTACTTCCACGATTTGCATTGGGCTGATGAGCCATCGTTGTCGTTGCTGGAAGCCATATTACCTGTGACGTTACAAGTTCCCTTGATGGTGCTTTGCGCGTTGCGCCCAGACCGCGCGCATGGTTCGTGGCGTTTTAAGGAAGCGGCAACGCGCCGTTTGGCGTTGCCCCAAACGCAGCGCCTGCCTATGCCCAGCCCTGACGACAAAGCGCGAGCGCGTTACACAGAAATCGTCTTGTCGCCGCTCACCGCCGAGGCGACTGCGCAGCTGTTGGATTATTTCGCAGCAGCGCACGAGCTATCGGCGCAAACACGCGCGCACATCACCGCGCGCGCCGAAGGCAATCCGCTTTATATCGAAGAAGTGGTGCGCTCGTTGAGCGAGAGCCCACCGTCCGGTACGCCGTCGCGCGTCAATTTGCCTAGCACTGTGCATGGCGTGTTGGCGGCGCGCCTTGACCGGTTGCCCATCGGCTCGAAAAATTTATTGCAAGTTGCGTCTGTCATTGGCCGCACGGTGGACTTAACCGTGTTGGCGGCGGTGTTATCTGAAACCACAGAGGTCGAGCCAAGCCACATAGATACCACGTGGTTGCAACCTTATCTTGCGCCATTGCAGGCCGCGGAGATGGTGCAATTGGATCTGCAGAGTCAACACCTAACATTCAAGCAGGCGTTGTTGCAAGAGGCGGCTTATCATTCGTTGTTGCAAACAACGCGCCGTCAACACCATCAGAAGGTCGCGCAGACGTTGGAGCGTCTGCGCGCGCAAGGGCAGCCCATTGCAGCTGGCGCGATAGGCGCGCATTATGCGGAGGCGCAACAGCCACACCAAGCGATTCCCTATTGGATGGAAGCAGGCGATGCGGCTGAACGCCGCTACGATAATCATGAAGCGGTGATGTATTACACCCGCGCGCTTGAATTGCTCGACGCGCCGGGGGGGATCAATCTCGCCCCGCTAAATGATCAACCGGCGCGGGATTGGATGATGAAGCAAAGCGCGCACGTCACGATCAAGCTCGGCAACATTCACGCGCGCCTGGGCGAGCTCAAAAAGGCGCAAGCCTATTACCAGCGCACCTTGACGCTCTGGGATCAACAGGGGCAACGCGCGCAATTGGCGCACATCTATTACGAGCTCGCTGATCTCACCCCGAGTCCCTCCGAGTCGATTAAGCTGCTGCGGCAAGGCATCGCCGCGATTATGCCCAACGAAAATGCGCCGCCCACTACGCAAGCAGAGAACGAATCGCTGGCGTGGGGCTATCGCCTGTTAGGCGAGAAGTTGTACAATCACTATGGAGCGATTAAAGCCGCACTGGAGTTATGGGACAAAGCGATTGCCTTGTGCGAGCGGATTGGCTATTTAGAGGAATGGGGCGCGTGTTATCATCAGCTCGCGCTCCTGCATTCGCATCAAGGCAATTATGCCGAGGCGATTCACTGTGGGCAACGCGCCATTGACAAATTTGTGGAGGCGCAAAAGCCAGCACGAGCCGCGCAATCGTACAACAACCAAGCGATGCTGCACATGCTCAACGGCGATTGGGACAAAGCGCGCGCGTATGCCTCACAGGGGTTAGTGTTGGCGGAACAGACGGGCGCGGCTATGCCGCAGGGGTATTTACTGACGACGTTAGGCGAGCTGCACATCCACAGGGGGGAGTGGGACGCGGCTGAACAAATTTTACGCAAGGGCTTGGAGTTGGCGCGGCGTGTGGACGAGCCGTGGCTGAATGCGGAGTGTTTGCGCGATTTGGGGTTGATTGCGCTTGGACGTTCTCGCTATGCGGAGGCGACAGATTTTTTCATGCAAGCGTTGGCAATTGGCGAGCAGACGCGCACGAGCCGCGTGCCGCAGTTTTTGTTGGATTTGGCGGAGGCGCAAATCGCGCTGAAACATTGGACGGAAGCGCATCAGTTGATCGAGCAGGTCATCACTAGCGCGCAACCACTCAAGCAGCAAGTCATCATCGCCGCCGCGCAGCGTTTGCGGGCGCAGCTGCGCGCGGCACAAGCCAACTACGAGCAAGCCATCAGCGACCTGGAAAGCAGCCTCGTCACGTTGCGGCAATTGCGTAACGAGCTGGAAGTGGCGCACACGCTTTATGCGTATGGCCAGTTGCTGTTGCAGCGCGGCGAGTTGGGCGATCACGAAAAAGCGTATCAGCGGCTGACCGCTGCGCTTGCCATCTATCAACGCTTGAAGGCAATGGTTGGCGTTGAGAAAACACAGC
Source organism: uncultured Anaerolineae bacterium (assembly GCA_964509505.1). GTDB lineage: Bacteria > Chloroflexota > Anaerolineae > JACRMK01 > JACRMK01 > CAZDYP01. The sequence continues at coordinate 22,823 of CAZDYP010000044.1, forward strand.
GCGCGTTGGGTATTGCCCAGTAGCAACCCAGCTCGCTTGCGCAGCGTATAAAAACGACAACGGCGACGCTTCAAGCGTCGCCGTTGTCATTGAATGCGAATTTATGTACGCGTGGTTTTGATTAGTCGAGCGGCAAGGTAATGTAGATCGTCTCCGCGAGGTTACGCGGCAAGTAAAATGTGTCGCTCGCCGCGAGCCATGCGCCATCGCGCTCTTGATAAATGACCCACCGAAATGGCCCCTTCGCCAAATCGCGCGGCGCAACCCACCAGGTCTTGATGCCCGCCGTTCCGACGACCACATCAAACGTGCCTTGCCAACCCTCGACGTTATGCCATTCACCCGCAGCGTCTTGCCATTGCACAACTGACCACACGGTTTGCGCGCTCATCATGTCTTTCAAGGCTGCGCGCAACACAATCCAGCCGCCTTCGGCGTGGGGGGGGGGAGCAGGGGTTGTGAGTGGCGCAATGGTGGGGCGTGGCGGCAACGTCGGCGCGGCTTGTGTATGGGTTGGTTGAAACAACAATATCAGGCACATGCCAATGCCAAATAACACAAACTTCATCATTTTCCTCCTGATGCCAGCGCTTTGTGACCACTCGCCACAAAGCGCCTTGCGTTGAGTATAGCCAATGCGCGTGAGAGGCAAAAGAGGAAAAAGCGTAACAAACGCGTAAATCCGTTATTACTTTCTAACCGTGCGCCGGCGCGCCAGCGCGCCAGCTTCGCACGGCGGCTATCGTGCCACTGACAACTCTAGCGCAACCCAATGACTGCTTGCATTTTGCGCAGCGTCGCATTCGCAATCGTCGCGCATTCGTCAGCCGATTGTTTGAGAATGGCGTCGAGCGTGGCGGGGTCGCGCGTCAATTCGTCATAGCGCGCCTGAATTGGACGCAACCCTTCGATCACTACCTCGGCAAGTTCTTTTTTGAAGTCGCCATAACCCTTGCCTGCAAAATGGTGCTCGATGTCGGCGCGCGCTTGCCCAGAGAAAAGTTCGTAGATGGTGAGCAAATTGTAGATGCCCGGACGGTTCTCAGCGAAGACGATGCTGCGCTCTGAATCGGTGGTGGCGCCGCGAAATTTTTTGCGAATGGCGTCGGGCGTGTCGAGTAAGAAGATGGACCCACTCGGATCGTCGTCGCTCTTTGACATTTTCTTCGTCGGTTCGGTGAGGCTCATAATACGCGCGCCGACTTGCGGGATGACGGCTTCGGGCAATGTGAACACGTCGCCGAAGCGCGCGTTGAAACTTTGCGCGATGTCGCGCGTCAGTTCGACATGCTGCTTCTGATCGTCGCCGACGGGAACGTAATGAGTGTGATATAACAGAATGTCGCCCGCCATCAACACGGGATAGGCGAGTAGCCCGGTCGAAACGCTTTGCTGCTTTTGCGCTTTGTCTTTGTATTGCGTCATGCGTTCCAGCCAGCCGAGCGGGGTGAAACAATTCAACAGCCATGCCGCTTCGCTGTGCGCGACAACGTGCGATTGCACGAACACGCGGCTATATTGGGAATCAATACCGACCGCGAACAACATCGCCGCCAGCTCGCGCGTGGCGCGACGCAATTCGGCGGGTTCTTGCGGCACGGTGAGCGCGTGCAAGTCCACGATGCAAAAGAAGTTCTCGAACGCGTGCTGCTCTGCAGCCCAATGTTTCATCGCGCCCAAGTAGTTACCGATGTGTAATCGGCCCGATGGTTGAATGCCAGAGAAGACTCGTTTTTTCATAGATACCCTCCATTGTCAATTCCCACCCAACAAAAAACTCTCGTCCACATTGGGACGAGAGCTCTCGTGGTGCCACCCTGATTCAGTTACTAATCGCTAGTCGTTAGTCGCTAGTAACCCTCTGCTCCGCTAACGGTGGAGAACCGTGTTGGATACTCCTTGACCGCTTGACTAAACGACTCAGCGATCAACTTTCTCCGTCAGACTCACAAGCCCATTGGCTTTCGGCATCGTCATTGGATTCACACCCCATCACCCAACTCTCTGAGACTCGCGCGAAAGTTACTTGTCTTGCTCAATGTCGTTGACGAGAGCATAACACAGGGAGTAGCGAGCGTCAAATCCCAACCCTTACGAAGGTTTCAAACTTTCGCAACGGCCGGTGGACGCGCTTACTGTTCTGGTGATGTCTCGGTCAAGGCGGCGTTCCACGCGACGACGCGATTGCGTCCCGCGCGTTTGGCTTCCAACAACGCTTGGTCGGCATGATCGAGCAGCTGGTCTATGTTACTGCTTGAACCATTCAAGGTCGCCACACCTTGACTGACCGTGACGGTGATCACGTCCTCTGCGATTTCAATGGGGGTGAGCGGCAGCTGTTGGCATAGTCGTTCCGCCACTAGGCGCGCATCGGCGAGAGAGGTATCGGGTAGGAGAATGGAAAATTCTTCGCCGCCATAGCGTCCTAGCAGATCAATGGCGCGCAAGGCCTGGCGGCAGTGCTGCGCGACGGCGCGCAACACTTGGTCGCCAACGCTATGCCCATAGGTGTCGTTGATGCGCTTGAAATGATCAATGTCGAGCATGATCGCCGAGAGTGGGCGCGCATAGCGCTGTGCGCGGATGAGTTCATGCTCCGCTTTTTCGAAGAAATGACGACGATTGTATTGGCCGGTCAAGGGATCAATGATAGCCAGGCGTTGCACTTCGCCGAATAAGCGCGCGTTTTCGACGGCGATGGCCGCTTGTTGCGCGAACAAATGGAGCAGCTGCATGTCAGCATGGATAAAGCGCCGTGCTGAATCTGTCGTGGAGACTGTAATGGCGCCAATGAGCTGGTGGCTCAAAATGAGCGGCGCGCCGACGACGGCGTGCCACGCGCCCGACGTGTAGAACGGCAGGTGATGCGCCCACTGCGCGTAGTCGTCAATAATCAAGGGTTGTCTGGTTTGCGCCACTTGCCCTAGCGCTCCTTCACCCAACGCTAGTCGTATGCCAATCTCCTTTTGCGGACCGGCGACGATCTCAAGCTCATTGATTTCTGCGCGATACAGCGCCAATGCGCCGCCGTCGCCAGTCAGCAAGGTTTGCGCGCGTTTCAAGATCGCTTCCAGCAGGGTCGCCAATTCCAAGTTCACCGAAATATCGGCGATCGTTTGTCGCAACGCTTCCAATTCCTCGGCGCGGCGGCGCTCCGCTGCAAATAAGCGGGCGTTGTCAATCGCCACGCTCGCATGAGCGGCGAGCTCTTCGAGTATCGCTTGATCATCTTGGGTATAGACATAGGGCAGACGACTTTGCGCGGAGAGGATGCCAATCGTTTGCCCCTTCACCTGCAACGGGACGAAGATCACGGATTGAAGGCGCTCATCGCCAAAAATCAATGCCTGCTGTTTCGTAGTGGCGTCGAGTTGATCAATTTTCAACGATTGTCCTGTCGCGATGACGCGCCCGCTCAAACTCGACTGGGTGGGGTATTGGAAATTTTCGGTGCGTCGCCCATTTTCGAAGGCATAGATGTTGTGGAGCGTGTGTCCGTCCGAGGCTAACAACGCCAAGACGAACGCATCGCATGACATCAAACGCATGGCGGCGGCGTAGATGGCGGCATACACTTGCTCAAGGTCAAGACTGGTATTGAGCGCTTGGCTCGCTTGGTAGAGAATGGCGTGCCGTTCAGCCGCTTTAGTTGTGGCGGCGTGGGCGCGCGCTTTCTCGATGGCGACGGCGGCTTGTTGCGCGAACAACATCAACAACCGCACGTTATTGGCATCAAAGCGACGCGGCAGCCGATAGTCGCTGATGTTCATCACGCCGATCAGTTGTTCACCCCTCAGTAACGGGGCAGCGGTGATGGCGTAAGACGATTCGTTGGGGTAAAAGGGAAATTGGGACGAGCGTCCTTCCCATTGAGCATAATCATCTACGACCAGCGGTTGATGGCTGACGGCAACCTTGCCCATGATTCCTTCGTCCAAGCTGAGCATCACATTCGTGTAGTCGCTGGGCAAGTTGTAGGTGGCGACGATACGTAACCGTTGTGACGCTTCCTCGTACAGCGCCAGCGTGCCAGAAGTCGCATCTAACAGGGTGGTGGCGCGCGAGAGAATGATCTGGAGCAGTTTGTTCAAATCCATTTCAGCGGAGATGTCGGCAGTGGTGGCGTGCAAGGCTTCCAATTCTTTGACGCGCCGCCGTTCAGTTGCGAATAGCTTGGCGTTTTCGAGCGTGATGGCGGCGTGCGTTGCCAATTGTTCCAATAACTCTTGGTCGTCAGTCGTATAAGCGTGCGGACGATGGCTTTGTGTAGAGAGTGCGCCAATCGTTTGGTCTTTCAAGCGCAACGGCACGGCGAGAATGGAGCGCGGGCGATAGGGGTCTGGTCCAAGAATCTTCGCGCCCGTTTGCGCTTCGACCTCTGCCGTAAATTCATCCACGCGCAAGGTCTGCCCCGTCGTCATCACATAGCCGCTCAAGCCGCTGCCCAGCGGCGCTGTAAACGTGGGGAGGCGTGTGCCTTTGTCTATCAGGTAGGCGCCAACGATGGCGCGGCGCTGTTCGTCGAGCAATGTGATGACAAAGATCTCGCTAGGCATGAGTTGCGCGACGGCGCGGTGAATGGCGGCAAAAACTTGTTCCGCATCGAGGCTTGTACTAATTTCTTGAGTCGCCCGATAAAGCACCGCGCGCCGTTCGGCGGCTGTGAGCGCCGTTTCATACGCGCGCGCCTTTTCGATGGCAAGCGTCGCTTCTTGCGCAAACAATGTCAGCAGCCGCAGCTCAGAGGGAGTAAATTGACGTGGACGCCGATCATCGCCAACGCTCATCACACCGAGCAGGCGTTCATTCACCAGCAACGGCGCGGCAATCAGCGTATAGAATGCGTCGGGATGTTTAGGAGGATACTGTGCTGAACGTCCTTCCCAACGGTAGTAGTCGTCCACGATGAGCGGTTCGCGTGTGAGTGCGACCCTGCCTAAGGCGCCCTCGCCTACCCGCAAGCGCAAATGATCAAACGGCGCTGGGAAATTGTGCGTGGCGACCAATTGTATGACTTGCTGTGCTTCATCGTACAACCCCAATTCGGCAAAGGGCGTGGACAATAACTGCGCCGCGCGCGCGAGGATAGTTTGAAGAAGTTTGGGAAGTTCAAATTCAGAGGCGAGGTCGGTCAGCGTGGCATGCAGAGCTTCGCGCTCTGCCATACGCTGGCGTTCCGCTGCGAGTAAGCGCACCTTCTCAATGGCAGTCGCTAACTGATTCGCAAACGTTACGAATAAACGCTCGTCGTCTGCTGTGAACGCATTGACGGTTTGGCTTTCGACGTTGAGCGCGCCGATGACGCGCGCCCCGATTTTAAGCGGCACACACAACTCGGAGCGTGAGGACACGAGCCATTCAAAGTAATGCGGCTCGTGCGTTACATCGGCAATGCGACGTGGCAAGCCGTCGGCGATGACCTGTCCGACGATGCCTTGTCCAAGCGGCAGCGCGAGTGTTTGCGGCGCGCCTTGCAGCGCATGCGATGTGGCATGGAGCCGAATGACGCCTTGCGCCTCGTCCACCAATGCTGTGCCTATCACAGCAGGTTCCAGAGTCTGATAGATCAGCTCGGTCGCGCGCATCAGTAATGCCTCTTCACTCTGCGCTTCGGTTGCCGCCAATGCCAGCGCGTGCAAGACGGCTAGCTCTTTCAATTGTCGTTGCAGGACTTCATTGCTCTGCATGGGTCTATCTGTCAACCCCGCCAAGTTTCCATGTAAGCGTTTTGCGGGGTCTGAGCTGCTAGGTGCCATTTAATTTCTTTGCGCGTTCCAAACCTGTAAGCGTGCCAAAGATGATGATGTGGTCATGCTCCTTGAGCTGGATATTATGGTCAGGACGATGATCCACTTTATGCTCACGCTTGTGCAGCACGAGGTTCACATCGAGCTCTTGCTCGATTTGCCCCAAGGTCTTGCCAATGAGTGGTGAGCCTGCGCGAATGTCCATTGGGCTGAGCGCGACGAGCACATCGTCCACGTACACCGCTTGCTGGATGTCTTGCTGATGCACGGCGGCGGCAAACGCCGGCGCCGCTAAGGCGGCGGTGCTGAACGCGGTGCCGAAGCCGAAGCCTTTGCCGATCTTCTGAGCCATTTCTGCGTCGAACATGCGTAAGATAATACGAATGGTGGGATTGAGTTCGCGCGCGTTGAGCGCAATTTCCAGATTGAGCAAGTCGTTGCTGGTGCAAGGGATGATGGCTTGCGCCTGTTCGATGCCGGCTTGCTTCAATGTTTCGATTTGCGTGGCGTCGGCGATAAGCAACGGTACGCGCAGCTCGTCGCGCACGCGATCCAGAAAACGATTGGCGCGATTGCTTTCGATAGCGATAACCTCTTCGCCCATACGCGCCAATTGTTCAATAACGCGATAGCCGACATGTCCTGCGCCACAAACGATGACATGTCGCCGATAGGTGGAAGCGAGCGCCATCTGCCATTCCTCCTTACGCATTTCCTTGTTGAAAATTTGCACGCCAAAGCGCACCAAACTGTCCCCAATAATACCCAAGCCGATAATCGGCATGAGGTAATACAGCAAATCAATTAACAGAGCATCATCGGGATAGGGAATGTTCCCCGTTTGAAAAAAGACGAGCGAGAACGCCGCATAGAACGAGCGGTTGAGACTCAGCCGTTCATGCGTGTCGGGATGCACGTAGAACAGCCAGAAGATCAGCGTGCCGCAAGCCAGCAGCCCAATGAACAGAAGGAGTGATAGGCGGAACTCTCTGAATAATACGTAGGCATCGCGCCCTTGCGCGCGCAGTGTGCGCCCCAGCCGCCGCAATTTCAGTGTGACCATCACCCGCAAAGATAACACACGGTATAGGAGCTTGTCAATAGGGCGTTAGTCGAATACGAACTAACGTTTTTCTAATTTACCTCGTCTTTACTGCATCATTGCTGACCAACTCACACTTTTTCAATTGGATGACTAACCCACCGCCGAGACGCAGAGACGCAGAGTTTTTTTCGATAGTTTTTCTCTGCGCCTCTGCACCTCTGCGGTGGAAATTCAGCAAGGGTAAATTGGTCAGCGCCTCGCCGTTTGTCCTGCTTGGCGCGTATGTTATACTGAGCACACGAAATTTTCAACGAGACCCTAAAGGCAGCGAAGCGGTGGAGACCTTTAGGGTCTGTGGGTGTTTCACCCATGTCCGACCTTAACCCCTTCTTTCATCGCGGGCCCGTCCGCGACCCCGCATACTTTTTCGGACGCACACGCGCAGTCGCGTTTGTCACCGAACTGCTGCATCAAGGACAAAGCATTGCCCTTCATGGTCAACGGCGTTTCGGTAAAACGTCTCTCCTTTTTTACGTCTCGCATCCGCAGGTCACACAGGCGCATGGTCTGGGCGCGGACACCACGCGCTGGGTGTATCTCGATGGCGGCGCGTTGGATGGACTGGACGAAGAGTGGTTTTACGGCGCGATTGACCGCGTACTGGGCGGTGATGCGGATGCGGTACCGTATGCGCGCTTCATCGAACGGTTACGCGAGCTCGCCGCAAAACAGTTGCGCCTCGTCGTCATGCTCGATGAGTTCGAGCTGGTCGCCGCGAATCCGCGCTTTGGCGCGACGTTGTTCAATCACTTGCGCGGGCTTGCGGCGCAATACCCGTTGCAATTCATCACGGCGTCCAAAGACCCATTGCTGCAAGTGACCTTCGCGCATCCCGACACGCTGAGTTCGCCGTTCTTCAACATCTTCGCGCCGTTGCATTTGTCATTGTTCAGTGAAGCCGATGCGAGACACCTGTTAGCGACGCTGGCGGAACGCGCGGGACACCCATTCAGTGACGAGATCATCGCATTCGTGCTGAACCTCGTCGGCACGCATCCACTATTCTTGCAAGTGGCGGGCTATCGCGCTTTCGGTGTAGGGCAAATTGCCAATTTGCCCGCCGATGTTGTCGGACAAATTGCCAATTTGTCTTACATCCGCACGCAAATTGACAATTTGCCCGCCGATGTTGTCGGACAAATTGCCAATTTGTCTTACATCCGCGCGCAAATTTTCGCCGACCTCGAAGCGCACCTGCAATACTATTGGAGCAAACTTGACGCGGACGCGCAATACACGCTGGCTGCGTTGCCGTTGTTCAACCGTGACGCGCGCCCACCTATCGTGCAACGTCTCATCACATCAGGGTTGTTGCGTGATAATGGCGCGTATCTCGGTGAGGTGTTGCAAGAGTTCGTGCGCCGTCAAACATTGGAGGGCTTGTTGCAAAGTGAGCCATTCATCATGGACGTGCGACGTAACCTCGTCGCCGCGAATGGTCAGCCCGTGCATCTCACGCCCACGGAATTCGCCGCGCTCAAGCTGTTCCTCGAACGTGCGGGACAATTGCTCACGCCCGAAGACATCGAGCGGGCGTTGTGG
>CAZDYP010000045.1:0-2774 GCA_964509505.1 uncultured Anaerolineae bacterium
TTCCCCAGAGTTCATAGCCTTACTCGTCGCTTCGCACACAGATTACACATGAGCCGCCAAAGTATTCACACGCCAAGAGTCCGCATCATTTTGAATTACCGCAGTTGGCCGCCTGTGTGCTGGTCCTGTTTTACCTCAACAAGAGTTACCGCGATATGGAGGAATGGCTCTTGGCGACCGAGCAACGTAAAGACCACGATGATCTATACCCATGTCCTCAAGCGTGGTGATCTGGCGGTGCGTAGTCCACTCGACTGAATCACCTTCACCCCCTCCGCTCATCTCAAACTGGCTCCAACATTTGATGTGGCGCCGCTGGTAGCTCGACGCGAATTGAGTCGCCCGCACGCACCTCACCAGCGCTCAACACGATGCCCATGATGCCCGCCTTGCGGATGAGGTTGCCTTGCTCATCACGGTCGAGTACCGCCGCCATCAAGCCTTGTTGAAAATGATCGAGCTGCGCGCAAGGGTTACGCAGACCCGTCACCTCGACGCTGGCTGTGTCGCCTATGTGTAGCCGTGCGCCTCTTGGCAAACCAAGCAAGTCAATGCCGCGCGTCGTGATGTTCTCGCCCATTTGCCCTGCCGACACATCGAAGCCTTTAGCACACAACTCGTCGTGTAGCTCCGCGTGAATCAGATGCACTTGGCGTAGGTTGGGTTGCGTTGGGTCGCGCTTGACTCGCGAGCGATGTTTCACCGTCTCGCCCTGATGCGCGTCGCCCTCGACGCCCAATCCCGCCACGAGTCGGATGCTGTCTCGATTCGGTTTGCTGAAGGTGTAGGTTGCGCTGCAACTCACTGCGGTTACGATGCCGCTCATTGATTATGCTCCTTTGCAAAGTCTCAGCGTGTTCAATTCCTCCAGGCCGCTATGGGGCGTCGCTCACTTCGACGCCCGCGTAAAAGAAGAAGCCTGCCTCAAGCTCTGCAGCCATTTGTGGAATCAAGAGCTGGATGTTATGTCTGTAAGCGCCGCGCCATAGTTGTTTCAATTTCGCGCGCGCTGCTTCGTTGACATGGATGTTTCGACTGAAGGTATGCTTCAAGATACTCTTTGAGCTCGTAGGTGAACAAAGCCATCGCCAGGCGTCCGTTGGCAAGCAACGCCTTTTTCAAACTGTTCTCGAAGATTTTCTTACGCAGCTAGCCGTTTCCGCTGATGCGAGTTTTTAGCTGCTGGATGAACATTTCCCAAACGGGATAGTTGCTCCCTTGCCAAATGGACGCCCTGAATGCATCCGCTTGAGCTTCTGACCAGCCCAGATGTTTCAGGGCGTAGAGCGAATAGAAGGCGGTGACGCGAAAATTAGCGGCGCAATGGATGAGTGTCTTCTCGGCGGGGAGTTGTTGCATCACCTTCTCAAAGGTCTCGAAATCGCTTGCTTGCGGATGTTCCCAATCTACGGGGATGTGATGGTATGTCATGCCGAGCGAACGCACCAACCCTTCTTCGTCATCTAATGAATAGCATGGATTGATGGGCGCTAAATTGATGACGATTTTGAATCCCTCCGCCGCCGCTGCTTTGAGTTGTTCCTCTTTAGGTTGCCCGCCTGTGATGAGTTGGTCATGCACGCGGCGGTAGTTGTATATCGCTTGCGTACTCATCCGTTTTGCCTCCATGATTATAGTTCGATTGCCTCACCTCGCTCTGCCGATTCCATGATAGCGCGAATGATGCGTGTGTTGCGAATGCCATCCTCGCCCGTCGCCAGCACTGGTTTGCCCATCGTCACCGCGTCAACGAAGTGCGCGATGCTGTCGAGGATGAAGCCGGTGAGATGTTCACCCAACGGCGGCGCAAGCAGGTCAGGAAATGTCGCCTTCTCCGCACTGTAAATTTCGAGCGCGCGATTGTGTGAGGTGTCCACATACAACGCGCCCTTGCTTCCCAAAATTTCAAACTTCATGTCCTTCGTTGCTGCATGGGTGCGCGGCAAAATCCACGCGTTCTCGCACACGGCGACTGCGCCCTTGTGGAACTCAACGGTTGCTACGTGAAAGTCGGGCGCAGTCACGCCAAGACCATGCAAGATACCCTCACGCTTCACCGCATACACCTTGCGCGGTGTGTCGTCGAGCATCCAACACACCAAATCAATGATGTGGCTGCCGAGAAACCACAACGCCGATGAACTGCCTGCCCACTTCAACATCTCCATCGGCACGTAGGTCGTGTTGCTGAGGCGCGCATAGATGTATGTAGGTGTGCCGATGTCGCCGCGTCGTATCGCGTCACGCGCGCTCACGTAAGGCGGGTTGACGCGATTGTGAAAGTCCACCATCAGCGTCACGCCAGCAGCGCGCGCAGCGGCGACAATCGCCTCGGCATCTTCCACCGTCGTCGCCAACGGCTTCTCGACGAGGAGGTGCTTGCCTGCTTGCGCGCACGCGATGGCGATGTGACGATGCGCGTTGTCGGGCGTGGCGACGGAAATCGCGGCGATGTCGGGATGGTGCAGCAGGTCGTCCAACTTCGTCGTGTGCAGCCGCGCGCCGTATTGTGTGGCGACCGCGCGCGCGCGCTCATCATCCAAATCGCACACGGCGACGAAATCCACGAACGGATGGCGACTGTATGCTTGCGCGTGACGCACGCCGAAGACGCCCGCGCCGACCAGCGCAAAACCTTTTTGCTGTGCTTGCATGATTGACCTCAGAAGAAAGAATTGTCAACGATGATACAGAGATTCTTCGCTTCGTTCAAAATGACACTGAACCACACCTAAAGTAAAATACAAGTTGAAAACCCAAGACGTAGTAACGAC
>CAZDYP010000045.1:2874-11618 GCA_964509505.1 uncultured Anaerolineae bacterium
GCGTAACGAGAAACTCCTATGCAATATACTTCCGATAACATTCTGATTCACCCGTCTCAAAATCCCACTGACCCCGATTGTATCCTCGACATCACCCCAGCGCGTGCGGGTTGGAACTACATCTCGTTTCAAGCGCGACGCTTGAGCGCGGGACGTAGCTGGTCATTCAAGACGAGTGAAAACGAGCTCGCGCTCATTAACTTGTGCGGCGCATTCAGCGTGCAATCGAATCGCGGCGCGTGGCAACACATCGGCGGACGGGCGCATGTGTTTGAAGGCGCGGCGCACGCGCTCTATCTGCCGCGCCGCACCGACTTCACGGTGACGGCAGAAAGTGATTGCACGTATGCCGTGACGTGGGTACCGACCAACCAAGACCACGCTCCTTGGCTCATCAAGCCAAGCGATGTGCCGATTTCGATTCGCGGCGGCGACAACGTGAGTCGCCAAATCAACGACCTCTTGCCGCCCAACTCACCTGTGCATCGCTTGGTGCTCGTCGAGGTCTATACGCCGAGCGGCAACTGGAGCAGCTTTCCACCCCACAAGCATGACGTACATATCGAAGCCGATAGCCAGTTGATCGAAGCCGACCTTGAAGAAGTGTATTTCTATCAGTTCGACAAACCTGAAGGCTTCGCCTATCAACGTGTCTATACCGACGAGCGCTCGCCGTTGCATCAAGCAGGTCAACCCATTGACGCGCTCGTGCGCGCCAAACATAATTGCGCGGTGCTGGTGCCTGAAGGCTATCATCCCGTCGTCGCCGTGCCAGGCTACACGTGCTATTACCTCAACGTGTTGGCAGGCAGCGCACAAAGCCTCGCCAATCAGGATGACCCAAAATATAGCTGGGTCAAGCACACATACAAACAGAAAGACGAAAGACTCCCGCTTTATTGATTGGGAGATTGTAGATTGCGGATTGAGAGTTAAGCCAAGTGAAAGCTTGCGCGCTGAGAATGCAGGTGTAGGACAAATTTTCAATGTGTCCTTGCGCGCTGAGAATACGTGTGGGACAATTTCAATTGGATGATGCCTCTGGCGTTTTGTCAGGGAGTCTATCCAACAAGAAGTTATTGGCGCGGAATGGGAGCCACGACTCCACGCAGCTGACATCCCATAGGAGCGATTTCACGCTAGAGGAGGGAGGGGGAAAGTCTATCAGCTGAAGTAGTGCGTGATGAATCATGCTTACGTTGGAAAGGAGGTAAAACTACTCAGACGATCCTCTCACATCAGCAACATTACTCACGTTGTTTCAACAAGCTTATCCCAAAGGAGAAACCATGAATTATCGTAAAGCGTTGTACCTGTGCGTTTTAGCGCTGTTGTTAGTGGTGTTCGTTGGCGCGTGCAGCCCGATGGCAACACCCACGGCGACACCCGTACCACCCACAGCGACGCCCGTGCCGCCGACCCCCACGCCGATACCGCCGTCGCCAACCCCTGTGCCGCCGTCGCCAACCCCTGTGCCGCCGTCACCCACACCGCGCCCAACAGCGATGCCCACCCCTTCATTGCGAAAGGTTGAGTTCGGCGCATTGAAAGCATACTCACACAAGAGCAAGCGCTTCTCGATTGACGCGCCTGAAAAATGGACGATCAAAGATACAAGCAAGCCGACCGAAGACATCGTGACCTGGACGGATCCGACAGGCAACGCGCTCATCTATGTGGACGTGTTTCCATATACACAAAAAACCGACACGGAGAAACTTGGCACACTGTTGAAAGATGTGATCGCCTCCCTCTTCAAGGATTTGAAGAACTTGAAGCCGGGCGAGCCAAAGCCGCAACCAGATGGCAGCGTGGGGCTCACCTTCACGTATGATAGCTCGGTTGGCGGTGGAACATTCCTCATGCTCGGCAACAGCTTCATTCAGCATGATCAAGGCGCACAGTTGAGTATCCTTGTCATCATCGTGCCTGATTCGCAATTCAACGACTTGAAGACGGACATCAACACGGTACTCAACAGCTTCGAAGCGACGCCACCTGCGCCACCGACGGCAACCCCACGCCCCGCGCCGACCAATACGCCGCGCCCTGCGCCCACGCCCACGCCAGCTTCCCAATATAATGTGCCGCCCGGCAAAGCAGGCTTGTTGATCAGAAATTACGTCACCTCAGAGATCACGTTCAACATTAAAGATAAAGAATACAAAATCCCCAAGAGTCCCGGTGGAGGCGTTCCAGGCGAGTTGCTCATCATCTTGGACCCAGGCAAATATACGTACTCCGCCAGTATTCCCGCAGGAGGTATCAACGGCGAAGTTGAATTGACCGTCAATCGCATCTTCGTGCAGGGCTTCCGCTAACAGCTGTCGCATAGTGACGTAGAGACGTTGCGCCGCAACGTCTCTACGCGCTTTGACAGCCCTCACTCCCTCATCTACAATCACGGACGCACTGATGAACGCTCGTGGAGATCATGGGATGATGAAACGCCTGAGCAGCGCGCAAATTCGCCGCGCTTTTCTCGATTACTTCAAACGTAATGGACATGCCGAAGTCGCCTCGTCGTCGCTCGTGCCTAACGACGCGACGCTGTTGTTCACCAACGCGGGCATGGTGCAGTTCAAAGACACATTTCTTGGTTTGGAGAAACGTTCTTATACGCGCGCGACCACGTCGCAAAAGTGTATGCGTGTCAGCGGCAAGCACAACGACCTCGAAAACGTCGGCCCTTCGCCGCGCCATCATACCTTCTTCGAGATGCTTGGCAACTTTAGTTTTGGCGATTACTTCAAGCGCGACGCGATTCGCTTCGCCTACGAGTTCTGCACCCAAGAGCTCGGCATTGACCCTGAACGGCTGCGCTTCACCGTGCATACGAGCGACGATGAAGCGCATGGCTATTGGCTTGAGCTGGGTGTGAGCCCTGTGCATATTTATCGCATGGGCGATAAGACCAATTTCTGGTCCATGGGCGATGTAGGCCCCTGTGGTCCCACCTCAGAACTGCATTACGATTTCGGACCTGAGGCTTGTTCATGTCACGAACCTGATTGTTCCGTGTTGAAAGATAACGGTTGCAATCGTTGGCTCGAAATCTGGAACTTGGTGTTCATGCAGTTTGACCAAGCGGCGGATGGCACGCGTAAGCCATTGCCCAAGCCAGGCGTGGACACGGGTATGGGCTTGGAGCGCATCACCTCTGTTGCGCAAGGTGTACGCACGAACTACGACACCGATTTGTTCATGGGCATCATGGACGCCATTCAAGAAGATTTGCGCCACGACAACGCGACGCGCCAAAAAAATTATGTGGCGTATCGCGTCATCGCAGATCATGGACGCGCGATGACGTTCTTGTTGGCGGATGGCGTGTTGCCCGGTAACGAGGGCGCGGCGTACGTCTTGCGGATGGTGATGCGGCGCGCGATGCGCTTCGGCAAACGCATGGGCGTGCAGCGCCCGTTCTTGGGCGATGTATCGCGCGCAGTTATCGCGCAAATGAGCGGGCATTACACCGAGCTCGCTGCCAAACAAGACTTCATCATCAAAGCGATTGAGCAGGAAGAAGAACGCTTCCAGCAAACGCTCGACCACGGCTTGGCGGTTTTGGATGACTTGATCGTAATGGCGCAGACGCGCAACGAAACGGTGATTGCTGGGCGTGATGCGTTTCGTTTATGGGACACGTATGGCTTCCCGCTCGACCTCACGCGCGATGTGGCGAATGAACGCGGTTTCACGGTGGATGAAGTTGGTTTCAACGCAGCGCTAGAAGAACAACGCAAGCAATCGCAAGCGGGCGGCAAGTTCAAAATTGGCGCGCGCGAGGAAGCCTATCGCGCCTTGAATTTGCCCGAGACAAAGTTCTTGGGCTATGAGATGTTGCGCGCGACGGCGCGGGTGTTGGCAATTTTGCGCGATGGTCAAGCGGTGGTCGAAGCGAAAGCAGGCGATGCGGTCGAGGTTGTGTTAGATCAGACGCCCTTCTATGCAGAGTCGGGCGGGCAAGTGGGCGATAAGGGACGGCTCACCGTCGGTCATGCGACGATGAGTGTGGCTGATGTGCAGAAGCCGATTCATGGCGTCAACGCGCATATCGGCAAAGTGGAGGCGGGCGCGTTGCGTGTGGGTGATACAGCGCTGGCAAGTGTGGACGCGACACATCGCTTGAATGTAAAGCGCAACCATACAGCAACCCACCTCTTACACAAAGCCTTGCATGAAATTATTGGCGACCATGCAACACAAAAAGGTTCGCTCGTCGCATCTGATCGTTTGCGTTTCGATTTCAATCATTTGTCAGCTGTGACGCGCGATGAGTTAGAGAAGATTGAAGCGCGCGTCAACCAGATGATTTTGTTAAATTCGTCCGTGCATTGGTACGTCACGACCAAAGAGGACGCGATGCGTTCTGGCGCGATGGCGCTCTTCGGCGAGAAGTATGGCGACGAAGTGCGCGTCGTCTGCATTGCCGAAAAGGATGTGGCAGCCGAAGGGGATGTGGCAGGAGTTCAACTCCTGCCACATCAGAGGGAACGAGGAGAGTGTTATTCCCGCGAACTGTGCGGCGGCACGCACGTTGACGCGACGGGCGAAATCGGCGCGTTCTATCTCATTGGCGAGAGCGCGGTAGGCGCGGGCGTGCGGCGCATCGAAGCGGTGACCGGCGATGACGCGCGTCAATTCGCGCGTCAACAAATGGCATTGCTCGCCGCAGTCTCGTCACGCTTGCAAGTGACGCCTGAACAAGCGCCTGCCAAAGCGCAAGCCTTGTTGGATGAGCTCAGTGCGCGCCGCAAAGACATCGAGCAATTGCAACGCGACGCGGCGAAAGCCTCGTTGGAAACGTTGCTCAATCGCAAGCAACAGATCAATGGCATCGCGCTCGTTGCGGCGCAAGTCAACGCGGCAAATGCCGAGGTGATGCGCGAGTTGAGCGATTGGTTGCGCGACCAACTGGGCTCGGGTATCGTCGTGCTGGGCGCAATCATCAGCAGTAAACCATCGCTCATTGTCTCCGTCACGCCTGATTTAGTATCGCGCGGCGTCAAGGCGGGCGACCTCATCAAGCCGCTCGCGCAAGTGTTGGGCGGCAGCGGCGGCGGCAGACCCAACCTCGCGCAAGCAGGCGGCAAGGACGCGAGCAAGTTAGGCGAGGCATTGAGGTTGGCGACGAGTGTGGTCGAGAGTGTGTTGCAGTAAACGCGAAAACGAGGAAACGAGATACCACACCGCAAGGGTTTCCAAAACCCTTGCGGTGTGGTCAATCGGTTTGATAATGGTATGAGCAATTCCCCATCAACTGAACCCCAACTAGAACCAGATATACCAGATTCACTCGCGCAGCTTGAAGCGACGGATGGCGCGACAGTGCGTGAAGCCGTGTCGCCAGACAATGACGCTACGAATGGACAAGAGCCTGCGCTATCAGCAGTTCAGCCTGATGGGACATCCGCGGAGCCAGTCACGACGAGAGCGACGAGAGACGACGAGCCGTTGCAGGAGCAAGTCATCGAGATCAAGCCCAACGACGAAATTGCGACGATTCGTGAGCGCATCTTGTGGGCGCAAGCGCCGCGCGTGATGCTGGTCGTGTCGCGCAAGAATCAAGCGCTGCGCGAGAAGATGAACTTGCGCTTGGTGCAGCGCACGGCGATGGATCAAGGCATCCAGCTTGGACTTGTCGCCTATCATCGTGACACAATTCGCATTGCGCGCGAAATTGGGCTGCCTATTTTCCCGTCGGTGAAGTCGGGCGCGCGCAAACGCACGTGGCATGGACTGTTCCCGAAATTTGAGGAAACGGCTGATGGGCAAGAGCTCAAAGTAGTCAAGCCGACGATGCCGCGCGTGAGTCGTCAATATCAATGGTTAGGGCTGGCGATTTTAGCGGTGTTCGTCGGCGTGGTTTCGGCAGGCGTGTTGTATTTAGCGCCCGTCGCGCAAATCGTGGTAGCGCCTGTCAGCGACAGTGTGAACGTCTCGCTGGAAGTCACTGCCGATTCGACAGTGAAAGGCGTCAATTCGTTGATGGGCGTGATTCCCGCGCGCAGCGTCGAGATACCGCTCAATGGCACAGAGCAAATTGTGCCTGCCGCGAAAAAAGCCGTGCCTGACAAGAAGGCGACTGGGACAGTCATCTTCACCAATAAAACCGATCAACCGGTCACGGTGCCCAAAGATACGGCAGTCACGACCTCGGCAGCGGAGCCGATTCGTTTTAGAACGAGTGACAACGTGGATGTGCCGCCGCGCGGGCGCGCCGAAGTAGTTATTACGGCTACCGTCGCTGGACCGACGGGCAACGTCCCGCGTTTCGCCATCAATCGTGTTGAGGGCGCGCTGGCTGTAGCGGTGGATGTGGTGAATCCCAACAACCTCGCAGGCGGCACGATGGCGCAAGTGCTGGCGGTATCGGAAAAAGATAAACGCCGTCTCGAAGAGCGCCTTGCTCAACGACTCAAGCAAGAGGCATTGATGAAATTCCGCGAGCGGCTGCAAGAGCAAGAGTTTGTTGTCCCCGAATCCATCACCGTCACATTGGAATCGGAAACATTCGATAAGTTTGTGGACGAGCCAGCTGAGTTGTTGACCTTGTCGGCGCATGCCGTGGCGCGCGCGCCCATCGTGAATGGCGCGAATGCGAACATCGTCGCGCTGAACAAACTCAAGGCGAAAGTGCGCGATGGGTTCGAACTTATTCCCGATACTATCGTCTATACGCCAGGCGGGGTTTTGCGCGTGAATGCCGAAAAAGGCGCGGTGGCATTCGAGATGAAAGCGGCGGGGCAAACCGTCGCCGCGATTGATCGCCAATTCGTTGCGAACAGCATTCGGGGCATGACGGTCAAAGAAGCGCGCGACTGGTTGACGCAGCGTTTGCGCTTGAAACGCGCGCCGCTGGTCGAGGTCAGGCAAGATTGGCTGTCGTCGGAGCGATTGCCGTATTTTGCTTTTCGCATTCAAGTTGACGTGAGTGGAGAATAGGCTTGGACTTCAGGCGCGATGTGGGGCGGGTGATGGCGCTCGACCTGGGCGAGAAGCGTGTGGGCGTGGCGTTAAGCGATGAAGGGCAAAGGTTGGCGACGCCCTTTGCGGTGATTCGCCGTGAATCGTTTGCCCAATTGCTGGCGCGTTTGGAACGCATCGTCGCCACAGAAAATGTGGTCGCATTGCTGATTGGACACCCACTCAGTTTGAGCGGCGAGGTAGGCCCGCAGGCGCAACATATCGAAAACGAGGCGCGACGAATTGCGGAGCATTTGCGCTTGCCGTTGATCTTGTGGGATGAACGTCTTTCGTCCGTGCGCGTCGAGCAGTTGTTAGCGTCGCATCCGAGTCAGCGTCGCAAACAACGTAAGGCGCATGATAAGGGCGCAATGGATGCAGCGGTAGCGGCGCTGCTGTTGCAAGAGTATTTGGATACACAATATCCATCATCCGGTGAGGGTAAAGAAGCCAATGTCTGATCGAAAGTCATTTCGCGAGCGGGTCGAGGCGCGTCATAAGCCGCGCTGGTCGGCGGCGCGGTTCGTGGTCTTTGTGGTGGCATTGGTGGTATGCGCCAGCTCAGGGTATGGCGTTTTTTCGCTCATGCTGCAACCAGGCGAGTCGCTGCAAACCTTGAGCGTGTTGCTCGATCAACCCGTTGACCAATGGGCGCTGAACCTCTATTTGCGTTTTCGTCAACGCGACATCGAAGCGCGCCCGAGTGGAAGCGGCAACGTCGCGTTCAGCGTGCAGAGCGGCGATACGGCGGCCACCATCGGCGTGCGTTTGCAGCGCGCCGGGTTGATTCTCGATGCGGATTTGTTCCGCTATCTCGCGCAGGCGCGCGGCGTGGCTGCGCGGTTGGAAGTGGGCGATTATCAATTGCAATACGGCATGACGATGGACGAGATCCTTGCCACGTTGCAGCACGGTCGCAAGCGCACGACGACCGTGCGCCTGATCGAAGGCTGGCGCTTGGAGGAAATGGCGGATGCGATTGAGAAGCAAACGAACGTCAAAGCTTCCGAATTCATAGCGGTTGCGAAGATGGGGCCCTTATATAACAATTTTGCGTTCCTCAAAGATCGGCCCAGTGGGTCGTCGCTCGAAGGCTTCTTGTTCCCTGACACGTACGAGGTGCCGCTCGATGCCAAAGCCGAGCAAATCGTCGTGTTGATGTTGACGAATTTTGATAACAAAGTCAGCAGCGAATTTTGGTCGAGGCCGCCATCGCAAGGGCTTACACCCTATCAACGCTTGATTGTAGCGTCCATCGTGGAGCGTGAGGCGCAGAAACCCGAAGAGCAGACGACCATCGCGAGTGTGTATCTAAATCGGCTTGTCAAGAATATGAAGCTCGAAGCTGATCCAACGGTGCAATACGCGATGGGGTATCAGCCCAATAAACGGGTATGGTGGAAAACACCTGTCTCGCTCGAAGAATACAACAACGTCAACTCGCCTTACAACACCTATTTGCGACACGGCTTGCCGCCGACGCCGATTTGCAGCCCCGGACGTGGCGCGATTCGCGCGGCATTTGAACCTGCCAACAAGGATTTTCTTTTCTTCTTGGCGCGTGGCGATGGCAGTCATGTTTTCGCCAAGACATTCGAGGAACATCAAGCGAACATTGCGAAGTATCAGAAGTAAATGTGTGAACGAGGAAATGGATACACGCAGCAACCGTCAGGTCATAGTGAGAAGGCATGCGCTACAAGCAGAAAGCAGAAACCAGTGTTCTTTCATGAGCTGCTTTCTGCTTTTTGTTTTTTGCCTTCTCGGCGCGTGCG
>CAZDYP010000045.1:11718-31077 GCA_964509505.1 uncultured Anaerolineae bacterium
TGTTCTTTCATGAGCTGCTTTCTGCTTTTTGTTTTTTGCCTTCTCGGCGCGTGCGCGCCAATTCAAATGACGCGTCCCGTCACCAAGCTGGGACTCGTCGCGCCGTTTGAGGGCAAGCACCGCGCGGTAGGTTACGAAATTTTGTACGCGGTGAAGTTGGCGCTGCGTGAGCGCAACAGCGCTGAGGGTGTGGCGGGTTGGTTGGTCGAACTCGTCGCGCTCAATGCGGAGAACGACGAACAGCGCGCCGAACAAGCGCGTGTGCTGGGGGTTGATCCTGATGTAACGGTTGTATTGGTGTGGAGTGATGCAGCAAGCCGAGAGCGTATGCCAGCACACTATCAGCAACTGGGTTTGCCTATGTTTGCGCTCGATGCGCCCACCAATGTGATTGTGAGCGACACATCTTTCATCTCACGTTACACAGCAATTTCAAACGGCGTCGCGCCTACCGCGCTTGCCCTCAACACATACACGACGACGCAAGCCGCGCTCAAGCAGATTGAGCAGAGCGTTCGCACACACGGCAAGCCCACGCGGGGACGATGAGCTGTTATCGCTGAACGCTGTTCACTGCCCGCAGCCGCTCTGGATAATTCGTGATGATGGCGTCCACGCCGAGCGCGACCATGCGGCGCAAGTCGTCCGTTTCGTTGACGGTCCAGAGGTTAACTTGCTGCCTGCGCGCATGCGCCTCTTGCACGAAAGCTGCGTTGACCAACTGCCAATGAGGATGCAGTGCGTCCGGCGCGAAATCGAGTTGTTGCAAGGCGTCGGGTTTGCTATACAAGAAACCGATGCGTAAGTCCGGCGCCAGCTGACGCACGCGCCGAATCATCGTCTGGTCGAATGATGAGATGATGACTTGATGCCCCAGGTTGTTACGTTGTGCGCATTCGACAACGGCGGCGGCAAGGTCAGCGTCGCCGTTGCTTTTGATTTCGATGTTGAGATAAAATGGCGTATGCTTGAATAAATCAAAAGTTTCTTGCAAGGTCGGAATGCGCTCTCCCGTAAACTGGGGATTGAACCAGCTGCCCGCGTCGAGCATCTTTAGTTCGGCAAGCGTGAGCGCGTCGGCGGGCCCCTGTCCATTGGTCGTGCGGTCGAGCGTGTCGTCGTGAAGGATGATGAGCTGCTTGTCTTGTGAGAATTGCACGTCGAGCTCGACGCCATCCGCGCCCAGTGCACGCGCCAACCTGAATGCTGCCAATGTATTTTCAGGCGCGCTGCCCGACGCGCCCCGATGTCCAAGATTGAGCGGGCGTGAGGTCATACATAACTCCCGTGAATGAAAATCTTTTTGATAACTTAGGCGCACAAGTGCGCGCGCAAATCGCCAATGAATTTGAAGTGGATGATGTTACCGTGCCGACCGATGGCGTGTTGCTCAAACTGCGAGGTCGCTTTATCGGCGAATCGGGCGTAGCCTTTGCGCGCTTGCAAGAGCGGTTGCGCGCGCTGAATCTCATGGCGCACGCGCGGCGCGAAGGCGAGCGCATCGCGCTCATCATCGGCGAAGCGTTGCCTGTCGCGCGCCCGTCGAAGTGGATTATCAATCTGGTGTTGCTCTGGTTGACTATTGGCACGACGGTGTGGGTTGGCGCGCAATATCGGCAGTCGTGTTTAGGCTTTTGGGGTAACGCGGGCGGCTTCAACGTCTTGCGTGATCCGTGGCGGCTGCTCGACGGTTTGCCATTCGCGTTTGGCGTGATGACGATTCTTGGCGCGCACGAGCTCGGTCATTATTTTTTGGCGCGCAAATATCGTATCGCCGTCACGCTCCCGTATTTCATTCCTGTCCCATTTGGCTTAGGCACCTTTGGCGCGTTCATTCGTTTGAAAGCGCCGCTCGATTCGCGCAAGAGCTTGTTCGATGTGGGCATCGCGGGACCCCTTGCGGGGTTGGTAGTCGCCTTGCCTTTGTTCATGGTCGGCTTGTATTTTTCAGAAGTGCGCTCGTGCGGTCAATTTGCTTATAACAATTCCTTGTTGGTCAACATCCTTTCAGTCATCTTCAACGGCCCTGCCGCTTGGGATCGCAATATCGTCATGCATCCGCTGGCGTTGGCAGGGTGGGTTGGATTTTTGATGACGGCGATCAATTTGCTGCCTGTGGGTCAGTTGGATGGGGGACACATTGCGTATGCCATGTTTGGCGAGCGCTGGGCGCTGCGCTTGGCGCAGTTGGCTTTCGTTTCGATGGCGCTGATCGCGTTACTGACAGCCAATCAAGGCGCCAGTTGGTTTTTGTGGATAGCGATGATGTATTTCGTTGGCTTGCGTCATCCGCCGCCGCTCAACGATGTGACGCCGCTCGATACGCGACGGTGGGCGTTGGGGTTGGTGACGTTGTTGTTCTTGCTCGCCATCATCGTGCCTGCGCCGATACGCACGCCGTTTCACCTGTTTTGATAGTTAGTAGGGGCGCGCGCGCCGCGCGGCTATGGGTGTGCGCTACAACCGCATACAAACAATGCGCCCCACTTGAACCATTTCACAAGTGGGGCAAATTTTTTCAATCACGCCAGAGCGTTTGTGTGCTCATTTTCTCTAATCGCCTCTAATTTCCCCCATCTCCTTTACCTGCCTTGGGTCTTGCTTTCAGGTCGCCACGCGGGCGCTTGCGCGATGCCCCCTCCATTTGTCCAATTCCGCAGGTCTGAACCATCGGCGCGCATTACCCAAATATCGGAGGCGTTGTGGCGGTTCGATTCAAATGCGAGCCAGCGCCCATCGGGATACCACGCAGCCGATTGGTCTCTAGCGGGATTGTTGGTCAAGTTCTTTACGTTATTGCCTTCGCCGTCCATCACGTAGATTTCCCAATTGCCGTCACGGAACGATTCAAACGCCAGCCAACGTCCATCGGGCGACCACGTCGGTGAATAATTGTTCGCTGTTGTGTTGGTCAAACGCGTGACATTGCTGCCATCGGGATACATCAGATAGATTTCATGATTGCCCGAGCGCTTCGAGTTGAACGCAATCACACGCCCGTCAGGTGACCAGACAGGGGACCAATCTTCGGCGGGGTCGTCGGTCAAGCGCGTGAGGTTGCTGCCGTCCTTGTTCATCACGTAGATTTCCCAGTTGCGATCACGGAACGAACTGAAAATGAGTTTGCTGCCGTCGGGCGACCATGTCGGCGTCCAATCGTGCGCCAGATGGCGCGTGAGGCGTGTTTGCTCCGAACCATCGGCGTTCATCATGTAGATTTCCCAATTGCCATCACGGTTGGAACTGAAGGCAATCTTCGAGCCGTCGGGCGACCAAACGGGCCACATGTCGTCGGCTAATCCTGTGGTCAATGGCTTGGTGTTTTCGCCATTGTCGCCAGCGATGTAGATACGCCATTTTTCGTTGGTGCTTTTGCGAAACATATACGCCACGACGATTTTGGGCGCAGGGGTTGGCACGGCGATGGCGACGCGCGTGGCGAGGTTTTGCGCGGAGGGCGTCACGGTGGGTTGAGGCGTGGGCGTGGGCGAAGGTTCACCCAAGAGCGCGGCGAGCGGCGTGGCGGGGATAACGTTCATCAACACAACAGCGACGAAGAGCAGCAAGGCGAGCCAAGCTAATACTTTGAGCCATGGGATGGGACTAGACACAAATTCGTATCGCGCCTTGCCATAAGTGCGCGGTTGGGGTTGTTTGCCTGTGACGATAGGCAGGCTCGCATATTGCACTGCCCAATCACGCAAGATGCCTGTGCTGAAACGGAACGATTGCGCGCCCACGCTCTCGCATACGTCGAGCCGCACGAGCTGCGCCAGCGCTTCATGCGCTTCCTGAGCGGATAAATCAATGCGATTGGTCGAAAGCTCCAACAGCAAATTGCTGATGGACAGCAAGCCATGTTCGCCGCGGATGGTCGCCGCCGCAGCCAACACGAGCTGCTCTGCGCGCGAAAGCCCGTTCCATAGAACCGCCAGGTCGGGCGCAGTGCGCTCAAGCACGTCGTCAACCGCTTGTTGCAGGTCGCGCGCATAGACGCGCCCTTGTAAGGCGCGTCGCTCGTAGAGGGCGTAACCCAGCAGCTGCAAGGCGTGAGGGTGTCCGTTGGCGACGAGGTTGATGCGCTCAAGGGCGTTGTAATCGTACTTGAGTAGTGCGCCAGCGGTTTGGGTGAGCAATTCGCTCGATTGTGATTGCGACAACGTGCCGAGCTTGAGCTGCGCCACGGGGATGCCCTCATGCAGACCTGCAAGGCGTAACGGCATGTCACGCGTGATGGTATCGTCGGCGAGGATGCCCCAACCGATGACGAAACGGATGGTGTGATTAACCGAAGCGAGCAGCGAGAGCGTGTTGAGTAGTTCGAGTTTTTCGTGCGACTGCCAAGTGGCTATGCCGTCGAGCACGAGCAAGACGGGTTTGCGTTGCGTGTCGTGAATCGAATCGTTGAACGCCTGATGCAACGCTTGGGGTGAATCAATCGTGGGCAAGCCTGTCGCTGTGGCGAGCAGCCGCACGATTTGCGACATGGCTGCGGCGAGCGTTTGCCCCGCCAGCAAGATGTAGGCGCTTTGATAAGAATCGCTCAAGCGCTGCGCCAATTGGAGCAGCAAGGACGAGATACCAATGCGCGGAGGTCCATGCACGACGATGAGCGCGTGTGGCAGCAAGTGTTGGGTCAACCAGTTCAGACTATCGGTGCGTCCGAAGAATCGCGCGGGGTCGCGGATTGGTTGTCCGGGGTTATAAGGGTTGGGTTGAAGCGTTTGCACAAGCGGAAAGTTTACCCTTAACTACTTCCATGACCAAACGCCAAGACTACCCGAGGCGATGCGGCGCGGTTCACCGCCGTTGAGCGTGACGACATAGACGCCCTGCGTGTTGTTCCCTTCTTGCGCGGCATAAACGAGCGCAGCGCTGTCGGGGGACCAGAGGCGCAACGATTGCGCGTATTGATCGAAGTAGGGAATGAGAGCGGCGAAGTTTTCGGTGGGCGTGAACGTGGCAAGGGTGAGGATGGTTTTGTCAACGACGGTGATGACCTTCCACGTGAGTCGTGAGCGTTGTTGTTGCGCCGGTTCACTCACCAATCGTAAAGCGCCTTGATCGCCTCGCGGACGAGACAAATAGGCGATGTATTTGCCGTTGGGGGACCAGAAAAAAGCCAATGGATTATCGCTTGTCAACAGTTCGCGCGCGGCGCCATCAGCCTTGACGGCGTGGAGCTCGCTCCGCAATTCGTTATTGACGCGTTGCGTCGTCAGATAAGCGATGGTTTGGCTGTCGGGGGACCAACTGAATGCGACCGTACCTGTGATGTTGGCAAGCGTGCGCGTATTCTCACCGTTGGGGGCGCTGGCAATCAACGTATCGCCGCCGATCGCTGTGCCCATGAGTGCCGTCACCAGTGTTTTGCCGTCGGGAGACCAAGCGGGCGCGAGAAAATTGGCGGGCGCGAGCGGCAATTGTTGGATTGGTTGATTGGCGCGCGAAATCAAGCTAATCGAAGCCGTCGCAGCCTGTCGCCGACTGCCGCCGATGTGTCCAATCATGCTTTGCGAATCGGGCGACCATGAAAAGTAAAAGGGATTGCCAATGCCTAACTCGGTGGCGCCTGAACCGTCCGCTTTCGCATATTTCAAGCTGAGCTCGTTGTCGTTGCGTTGAATCAAGAATGCGACGCCTGCGCTGTCGGGCGACCACGAGAGATAGAACGGCGGGGCCTCGTCGCTCGCAAAGAGCTCGCGAGGTTGTGGGTCTTGCGGCGACATGGCATATAAAATGGCTTTGCCGTCGTTCTCGCTGGTCAAGCCGACGAAGGCGACCTGTTGACTATCAGGCGACCAATTCGGCAGCAGATAGGCGCGGCGTATGATGGCGCTGCGGGCGAGCGCCGCGTCTTTCGTCAAAGCGCTTTTTCTGTCGCCATTGCGGTCCGCAACATAGAGGTTGCCATCGTCGCCGATGAGCGCGATGCGGTCCACGATGTTGGTCGTCGGGCGAGGCAAGATGGGTTTGTTATCTGCAGTGAGCAAGCCATTTATGTTTGGCACAACCCAAAAGGCAATGGCAGCAACGCATAACATCAGTGGAATCGTCAAGCAAGTGAATAGCGCGCAGCCCAGTTGCAAATGTGATTCGCGTTCCATGACAGCTCCTAGAGCAACCCGCGGGTTTCCCTCCTTCGACGCCGCCTCCTGCGCTGTCAGGATGCTAAACCTGCGAGGTGGGGTTAAATTGGCTCTACCGATTAGGCTGTAACGCCAAAGTTGGTAGAACCGCTAAATCTCAAGTTCGCGTCCTAAGCCATGCTCTTTTGCCAATTCATACACGCGTGAGGCGGTGGCGATGTCTTGCATGGCGACGCCGTGCGATTCGAATAGCGTGATGTCGTCGGGTTTGCGCGGTTCGATGTGTCCATTCTTCACGATGATGTCGCCCAGCTCACGCACACGTTCCCACGTAATGATATTGCGCTCGATAGCGGACAGCAAATCGCCGCATTCGAGCTTGGCTTGTTCGAGCGAATCGGTGGTGATGAGCGTCGTGCGCCGCACCACTTCATCATCTATCTCGGCGCGGTTGAGGGCGTTTGAACCTGCGGCGTTGATATGCGCGCCCACGTTGAGCCACGCGCCTTGCAACACGGGTGTGCGTGAGTTGGTGATCGTGACGACGATGCTCGCGCCTTCCACCGCTGCTTGCGCCGATTCGACGGGCGCAATGTCAAGCCCAATGGGTGGCGACATTTTTTGCGCGAAGGCATTGCGATGTTCGGCGCTGCGACTGAAGACGCGTACGGTCTTCAGCGGACGCACGGCTGCAATCGCCAACAGTTGTGATTCGGCTTGCCACCCAGCGCCAATGAGTGCGAGCGTGTCAGCGTCGGGGTTCGCCAGATATTTCGTGGCGATGCCGCTCGCCGCGCCCGTGCGCATCTGTCCCAAGCGGTCGGCTTGCATGATGGACAGCAGCTCGCCCGTGTTCGTGGAATACAGCATGACGTGAAACTTCGCGCCGCCGCGAGTGGTGCTGTACGCTTTGTAGCCCATCACGCCTAACGACGGCAACGCTGCCGCCATCAAGTGTAACATGCCTTTGGGTGGGCGTAATCGTCGGCGAGGCAAGTTCTGCGCATCGCCCAACCCTTGTTGACGAAAGGCGATCTCGACGCATGCCAACGCGTCGGGCATCGTCAAGACAGAAGTCACTTCTTGCTCGGTGAGGAAGAGAGTCATGGTGTGGTCTCCGTAAAATGTGGGAGCTGAGGGACATTAGGGGAAATCAAAGAGTCGTGCGGTTATCTATTTCCCCTAATGCTAAAGCACCGCTTCGCTGTCTCCCTTATTTCCCTAATTTCCCTTCTGATGATTGTTCAAAAACTCCGACGCAACTGCATGACATTGCCGAAATTCGACCGTGCCTAACGAGCGGGCGAAGGCGATGAAGCGTTTCAACATGGCGATGCGGCTAGGGCGTCCGATGATTTGCGGGTGCATCGTCAACACAAACACTTTGCCTTCTTCCTGATAGAGTCCTTGCAGCTCTTCCGTCCAGATTTCGTAGGGATGGCTTGCGGGTTGGATGGGGCGTTGGCTCGGCGGGCGGAACATGAAGAACGGCGCATCGTCATTCATCCATTGAATCGGTAGCTCGACCAATTGTGTGGCGCGTCCATCCACCGTATGTAAATACGGCGCGTCGTCGTCCATCAGATTAGACGAGTAGAGAAAGCTGTATTGCTCAAGCAGCGGTAATGTGTGGGGCGAGAAGTCCCACGATGGAGAACGATAACCGAGCGGCGCTTTGCCCGTCACGCGCTTCACGCATTCGATGCCATGCACAAGCTCGGCTTCTTCTTCGTCACGACTCGCAAAGTTAACGGGCGGCGTATGGGTGTAGCCGTGATGCGCGACCTCGTGTCTCGCTGTGACGATGGCTTCGAGCGCGGCAGGATATTTGTCAATGACCCAGCCGGGCACGAAGAAGGTGGCGGTGATGTCTTCTTCAGCCAGCAATTTCAAGATGCGATAGACGGCGACCTTCGGACCATACTGCCCGATGGACAAGACGCCGGGCCGCTTGGCGTTATTGGGGTCAACGAGCGCGGCGGATTCGGCGTCGAGATCGAATGTCAACATGATAGGGAAGGGCATGAGAATCTCCTGTAAGCCCATCCGAAAAACTCACCCTTGCAAAGGTTTCAAACCTTCGCAAGGGGATTCGGTTAGGCGCTTAGTCTTCTTCAAATAACCGATCGCCGCGATGCAAACGCCACGCGATGCGAAACGTCTGCTCCATCGCCCGGGGTGTGGGCGAGTGTGCGGCGAGATAGCGTGCGGCGGCGATGAGAAAGTGGTTGGCTTGTGGTGTGCCTTGCCAGAGTTGATGTTGCGCGAATGCGGCTTCGATGGTTTGTATCGTATGGAAGTCGGGGTCTTCACGCAACAGCGCTTTGCCCATCGTCGCCATCCATCGTTCTGGTTCACCACCATTGGCGAGATACTGCGCGCAGAGCAATGCCGCTTCGTTGACCTGCTGCTGCCGATTGAGCAATGACAAAAATTCGTCAAGCAAATCGTCAGGTTTTGCCGAGGTTTTTTCGGGCTGTGGGATTTTCGCGGCGGGCATGTTGAGGAAGCGGTCGAGATAAATGCTCATTGCCGCATCGAACACGCCGCGCAATAATTCAATGGAGGGTGCGCGGCGCATGGCTTGGTGAATGGCGTTGGCGAAGGTGAATGTGTGCAGCACGGTGTCCCAGTCGCCAAACTCATTTGATGTGTGGAACCGCGCCATCCGCAACGCCGCCGCGTAACAGACACTGCCGGCGAGTTGCTCCGTCGTCATGCCATGGCGCAGTGCGTCGAGCATGGCAGCGGCGCTGTCGTGCGGCTGGTCGGATAAAATGGTATCGGCTAGTCGAGCGAGTTGGTCAGATGTATGGATGCTCAAGGAACCCCGTCGGCGCGCGCCTTCAGTCAATACCATGGGCAATTGCTCGAAGGCGTGGGCGAGAATCTCCACGAGGTCAATCGGGTTGCGCCATGCGTTCGATTCTTCGGCGCGGCTGGCGTCGGCAAATGAAGGTGCGAGCGAGGCGAGGATCAGACCCGAAGGGTTTTCACGTTTCACGCCCTTCGGGTCTATTTGTTGCCACGCTTCAATCGCCTTGTTGGAAAAATCGGCGGTATGCCCAATTTGCATGTAGCGATGGTCAGTCGCCGCGCTCATCAGCAGGTCGGTCATTTGCGCCGGCGTTGCGCCGAGCTGGGTAGCGGTGACGATGCACCGCTCGGCGCCTTCTTCATCGCGCACTTCGACGAAACGGCGAAACCATTGCTTCAATTGTATAAACCCTTGCGAAGGCTCTAAACCCTTCGCAAGGCTGGACACGGGCAATGGTTCGATGGCGTGACGCGCGGGCGCGCCGTCACAATCGCGCGCAACAGCGCTGAGGCCATGATATAACGCGCGCGCTTGATCTTCGGCATCAAGGAATGGCAAAAGGTTCATCATCGCCACGTGAATCGTTTGGCCCATTGCCCAACCTTGTTGGCGATGGCGCGCGCCAAAGTCAAGGCCGATGGCAAACGGTTCGCGCGCCGTAGTAACGGCTTTAGTCGTTTCTCCATTGGGGCGACTAAAGTCACCACTGTGCACATTCATCAGCGCAATCACCGCTTTGGCGATGACGAGATTCAGGTCACGCTCAAGACCGTGCTGCAAGCGACGATGCTGATGGGCCCGTTGCGCTTCGGGCGAGAGCGGCGTGAGGTCGAGCCAGATTTCGTCGTCGCGCACTTCGGTGGGGAAGGCGCGCACGTCGTCGGCGAACAAATCGAACGCGCCGCCGCTCGCCAGATCGAAGCGCGCATGATGCCAGTGGCAGGTGAGGATGCCGTCTTTCACCGAGCCTTGCGCCAACGGAAAGCCCATGTGCGGGCAGCGATTGTCAACGGCGAACACCTTGCCAGCGTGCGCGAAAATGGCGATGGGGTGTGTCTCGGCTTGATAGACCATGCAACCGTGCGATTGCAGGTCGGTGAGTTTGAGGTGGGTGTTGTGCATATCATAATCCTTTCACGATTATCGTCGCATAACTCCCTGGCGGCAATACAAACTTCAAGGTCACCTTCCAGCGCTTGCGCGCGAGCTCGTCGTTCTCGGGCTCGCCGACGCTGACCGCTTGTGGGCGCACGATGAGCGAGCGCGCTGATTTCGCGGCGAAGGCTTTCTTCAAGATGCGCGCTTTGAAGTCGTCGAGCGTCAAACCTTCTTGCGCGAGGACATCGTGGACGGCTTTCTCCAATCGTGATAGACCTCGCGGGTCTTGGAGACCCACGAGGTCTTTGTCGTATGTTGCGCGATGGTTGGGCAACGGCACTTGCAACTTCTCGAACTTGGTGCGCAACGCTTCGGGCAAGTTGAGGTAGTACGGCAAATCGCAACCTGCGACGCGCAGCGTCTTCGTCGCAAACTTCGCTTCGGCGAGCATCGCATTGAGGTATTGTCCGACGATGCGATTCCATACCCACGATTGATATGCCGATAGGTAGAGCGTGAGCAGACGCTGCGGGATGAGATTGAGTGCTTTGCGGAAGCCGCCCGTCGGGTGGTCTTTGAGATAGGTCAGCACACTGCGAAAGTTGGAGGGCTTCGGCGCGCGTTCCATCAGCGCCGCCCAGTCGCCCCAATGCGCTACGGCAAACTCTTTGAACACACGCACACGCTCAGGGTCGCCCGCCATCTTCTGCGCGAGATAAATTTTCAGCGCGCCTTCCGCATCGCGCTGCAAAATTTTCTTGCCAATGAATCCCGACTCGCTCGTATAAGAGCCGAAGCGTTGCTCGTCGAAATAGTTGGGCAGACCAAACTCACTCATCTGTCGCAAGCGCGGCGCGAGGCGTTGTGCTTCTTCAAGCGACACATCACGCACGACGATAGTGAACGCATTGCCACGCAAGTCGGCGGGTTGCAGGGCGCGCGCAGCGAAGCCGACAAACTCGGCGCGAAAGCCGTCTCCTTCAAGTAAGGAGTAATTAGTAATTGGTAATTGGTGCGAAATGGCGATGCTAACGTATTGGGTGGTGATGGCTTCTTTGTCTTTGAGCGCGGGAAACGCGATGCGCTCTTTGCCAATGTGCAGTTGCGCCGACAAACTCTCTTGCGCGTGCAGGGTCGTCACGTCGCGCTTGATGATGCGATAGATGGCGTAAGGTGTGTAGGGCAAATTTGAAATTTGCTCTACAAGCGGCAGACGAATTTGCTCGACAACGACGAAATCTTCGGGGGTGGCTTTGATTCGCATGTCAGTACTGAGTAGTGAGCAATGAGTCATAAGATTCCAACATCAAAAACTTTTTACTCATGACTCATTACTTTTTGCTAACCCCTTTGCCACATCACCCATCCGCGCGAACGTCACATCGCCGCGCGAGAGACAATGGGTGATGAACTGTTCTAGCATGGCGACGCGATGGGCGCGCCCAATGACCTGGGGGTGCATCGCCACGGTGAGGATGCCGCCGTCAACGTGCTGGTGCATCCAATCGAACTCGCTCGTCCAGATTTCCAAGACCTTGCTCGGCGCAGACGTGCCATTGCGATAGGGATTGAAGTTGAATTGGAAATGCGCCCAATCGTCAAACTCGAAGCAAATGGGCAGCTCCCACACGCGCGCCTCTTGTCCTTTGACGAGTGGTGATTGTTGTGTCACTTGATCGCCCAAGCGCGGATGATAGGGACGGAAATCGTCAGCCATCAAACTCGAATCGTAGAGGAAGCCGAACGCTTCGATGAGCGAGAGCGTCGCGTGCGAATAGTCGGCGGAGGGTGAGCGAAAGCCGAGCGGCTTGACGCCAACACACTCCAAGGTTTTCCACGCGCGTTCCATGTCACGCCGTTCTTCGTCAGCTGTTTGCTCGCTGGGGTCAACGTGCGCGTAAGAGTGATGCGCGACTTCGTGACCCGCTTTGAGGATGGCTTCAACTTCGGCGGGGAATGAATCAACCGTATGGCCTGGCACGAAGAACGTCGCTTGGATGCGATAGTCGTCTAGCAACTTCAGCAAGCGCGGCACACCCACGCGCGCGCCATATTCGCCGCGATACAACATCGCGGGTGTGACGTGCTGGTAGCCGAACCAGACGGACATCGCGTCGAAATCGAACGAGAGACAAAGGGTGCTATTAGGCATAAATCAAATCCTCAATGACCAACAAGCATGGATGTCCCCTGAAGGGGATGAAGCTTGTCGAACCATGCGGTCTCCAATTCGTCTGCATCCTTCGACAAGCTCAGGATGCTGCGAGCTGGATTTACAGAGGGACTCTTAATCACTCACCTTACGCAAAGGCGTCGTTGCGAGCGGTTTTTGCGAAGCAATCTCCCGCACCATCCAGGGGATTACTTCGCTCCGCTCGCAATGACCGCGTAACGTGAGTTAATCAAAGGCGGTTGCCGCAAATATCACAAAACTTCGCATTGCTCCGCATGACGTTGCCACATTGACTGCATGTGCGTGGTTGGAGGTCGCCAAGCGGTGCGCCGCACGCCGAGCATTGCGCTTGCCCAACTTTCGCGGCGACGCCGCAATAGGGACAGGCAATTGCGCGCAAGCGTTCCGAGATTTCTTTCGTTGCGCCGACGCCCTGACAAAATTTTTCGACGGTGTTCCAGACTTGTGTCGGCAAGGAGAACGAGCTTACATCTTGCGCAAGATCATCCAAGCGCCCCAGCAGCGACAATGGATTGAGAAATAGCATCAGTCCTGTCTGCGCGATGCTCGCGGCCGCGCCGAACCAATCGTGCTGTCCCAGCGCGACGGTGACACCGTCTTCAATTTTCGAGATGGTGACGGTCAGTGCGGCTTGTCCGCCGCTGCCGCGCCATTCGCGCGTTGCAATCTGCACCATGAGACGCTCGCCCCGCCCAACCTTCTGCGCCCGTAAATTGCCTTGATCGAATTGCGCGACCAACGCATCCGCCAACTCATCAGGGACGATGTCGCCGTGATAGGTTCGTTGGTCCATCATGCTTACTCCGCAACCATTCGGGATGATGGGATTGTAGCATAGATAAGTGCCAAGTGCCATGCGCCAAGTGTCACGTGTCATGTGATGAAAGACTATGAACGGTAGAAACAAATGTCGAGTGACGAATGACTTGACACTTGACACATGGCACCTGACACTTGACACTTGACACCTGACACTTGACACTTGACACTTTGACACTTGATAATATGCGCGTGAGGTGAGTTATGTCCACATTCTTGGAACGATTAAACGCGGGCCCGTTGCTGTGTGATGGCGCGATGGGCACGCAGTTGTTCGCGCGCGGCATTGGCTTCGATCAATGTTTCGATGCGTTGAATCTTTCGCGCCCCGAACTGGTGCAACAGATTCATCGCGGCTATCTGGACGCGGGCGCGGAGCTGATCGAGACGAACACATTTGGCGCGAATGCCATCAAGCTGGGCGCCCATGGTTTAGCTGACAAAGTGCGCGACATCGCTCAAGCGGGTGTGCGCTTGGCGCGGGCGACGGTTGAAGCGTCGGGGCGTCATGCCTTTGTGTTGGCATCGGTCGGACCCTTGGGGCATCGGCTCGAACCGTTGGGGCAAGTCACGTTAGAAGAAGCGCAAGCGATGTTTCGTGAGCAAATTGCGGCGCTCGTCATGGCTGCGCCCGACGCGCTCATCATCGAAACGATTTCTGATGTGAATGAGCTGCGCGCGGCGTTGTTGGCGGCGCGTGAGCTGACGGATTTGCCCATCATCGCGCAGATGACCTTCGCAGAAGATGGGCGCACGATCTTGGGGCACAGCCCGCAAGCGTTTGTGAAGTCCGTCAAAGAATTTGGTGTGGCGGTGATTGGCGCGAATTGCAGCGTCGGACCGGGGCGCATGTTCCCTGTGATCGAAACATTGTTGCAAGCCGCGCGCGATAGCAAAGTATCGGCGCAACCGAATGCAGGCTGGCCTGAGCAAGTGGGCGATCGCCTCATCTATCCGTCCACGTCCGAATACTTTGCGCAATTTGCGCGCCGCGCAGTCGAAGCGGGAGTGTCTATCGTCGGCGGTTGTTGCGGCACGACGCCCGCGCACATTCGCGCCATGCGTCGCGCGTTGGATGAATTGTCCATCGTGCGTGTTGAGCGTGAAGAAGTCGAAGCGCTTGAAGAACTGCGCGAGCCATTGCCAGCCACAGAAGGTCCGACACAACTCGCGCAAAAATTGGCGAGCGGCAAATTCGTCGTGAGCGTCGAGGTGTCGCCGCCGCGCGGCGGCGATGCGGCGGCGTTGCTGGAAGCGGCGCGCATGTTGAAAGAGAACGGTGTGGATGTGTTGAACGTCGCCGATATGCCGATGGCGCGGATGCGGATGAGCCCGTGGGCGTTGTGCTATCTGGTGCAATCGCAAGTCGGTATGGAGACGGTGTTGCACTTTCCGACGCGCGGACGCAACTTGTTGCGTGTGATGGCCGACTTGCTCGCGGCACATGCGCTGGGCGTCCGTAACGTCTTCATCGTGATGGGCGACCCATCCAGTCACGGCGATTATCCGCAAGCGACTGACCAATCGGACATCGTGCCATCAGGTTTGATTCGTCTTATCAAGCAACAATTCAACGTGGGACTCGACCCTGCGGGGAAAGCGATCACGCGCGCGACAGCGTTTCATGTGGGGGCCGCTGTCCATACGAGCGCGGAGAATGTGGACAAAGAGATTGGCGTGTTGAAGAAGAAGATGGAAGCAGGCGCGGAGTTTTTATTGAGCCAACCGGTCTATGAACCAGACAAGTGTCGTCGCTTTGTGGAGCGCGCGCGGGAACGACTTGGCACGCTGCCGCCGATTCTGATGGGCTTGTTGCCGTTAGCAGGCGCGAGACACGCGGAGTTTTTGCACAACGAGTTGCCGGGGTTCTCGTTGCCTGAGGCGGTGCGTGAGCGAATGCGTCTCGCGGGGAACAAAGGACGCAGCGAGGGCATCAAACTCGCGCAAGAAATTTTGCTCGAGGCGCGCGAGTGCGTGCAAGGGGTGTACGTCATGCCCGCCTTCGAGCGCTGGCAGACGGTGGTGGAGGTGATGGGGGTGGTGTAGGACAATTTTCAAAATTGTCCTACATGCTTTTGAGCGTAGCGGTGGCCTGACTCATGGTTTGATACATGATAAAGCTCCTCTGGGTGACTAGCTTTACGAAGGTTATAATTTTTCCTTTGACAAGCTTAGGCGGTAGTTTGGGGGAGTCCAACTCCCACGTGAACGGGCGCAGTCAACCTTCGCAAGGGTCAGCGCCCGCTTATATCAAACACCATTTGCGCGCAAAAGTAACGTGTCAGCTATCCCGATATTCATGGTATGTTTGTCACTGACAGGCGAACCAGTTTAGTGTATGATGAGTGTGGGAAAGGTGACCATGATCATCAAAAATCTGTGGCGACGCAAGACGCGCACGTTTCTGACCATGCTGGGCATTGCGATTGGCGTGGCGGCGGTCATCGCGCTGTCGGCATTTGGCGAAGGCTTTGCAAACGGCTTCGAGCAAACCTTCTCGTCTGCGAACGCCGATCTGACCGTGGCGCAACGCGATGCGTTGATGTTGTTCCTCAGCGCGGTGGATGAAGAGCTGGGCGGCGAGTTGAAAGAGCTGTCTGGCGTGGACGAAGTTGCAGGCACATTGGCGGGTTTCTTGACCTTGCCCGAAACGCCGTACTTCGTCGTGATGGGGCAAGACCCGCGCGGCTTTGCGATGGCGCACTATCGTCTCGTCGAGGGCGAGACGCTCAAGAACCGTCGCGAGATTTTGCTGGGCAAGACGACGGCAAAAAATTTCAAGAAGGTCATCGGCGATCATTTCGCCTTGAACGAGGTTAATTACCGCGTCGTCGGTATTTATGAAACGGGCGTGAGCCTGGAAGACGGCGGCGCAGTGATCGGGTTGCGCGACGCGCAAGGCTTATTTGACAAGCCGCATCAAGTGAGCTACTTCAATCTCAAGGTGAGAGAGGTGTCGCGTCTTGACGAGATTCGCAAGCGCATCGAAACGAATTGGCCCAAACTGGCGGCGACCCGCACAGGCGAGGCGACGACTACGACGGAAGCCTTGAACATCTATCGCTCGTTTGGTTGGTTTCTCGGCATTTTCGCCGTGTTGGTCGGCGGGCTCGGCATGATGAACACGACGTTGATGAGTGTCTTTGAGCGCACGCGCGAAATCGGCGTGTTGCGCGCGATGGGCTGGCGCCGCCGCCGCATCATCAGTTTGATTCTGGGCGAATCACTGACGCTGGCAATAGGCGGCGGTGTGCTGGGCATGGGGTTGGGCATTGGTCTCACGCGACTGGTCGCCTTGTCGCCAGCCGTCGAGTCGTTGTTGTATGGCGTCTTCACAGCGGCGATGTTCGCGCAAGCGTTTATGCTGGCGTTGGTGCTGGGGACGATCGGCGGGTTGTATCCGGCGTGGCGCGCGTCGCAGCTCGTGCCCGTCGAGGCGATGCGTTACGAGAGTGGCGCGAGCGTCAATTTGGGCAAGGTCACGGCTTGGTTGGTGCGGAGGCTGGGACACAGTGGTTCGTTGCGAAATCTCTTGCGGCGACCTGTGCGCACGCTCGTCACGCTCATTGGTATCGGTATCGGCGTGGGCTTTATCGTCACGCTCAGCGCCGTCACCGAAGGTTTTACCACCATCTTTGCGCAGCTGGGCTCGGTTGGACAGATTGATTTGTTGGCGGAGCAAGCCAACGCAGCGGACATGTCGCTCTCGACGATTGACGAACGCATCGCGGATCGTTTGACCATGCACCCTGAAGTCAAGTCGGTGTCGCGCATGTTGTGGGGCGTTTCGTCTGCGCCGGGGTTGCAATTCTTGATTGTCTTCGGATTGGATGAACACGAAGAATATCTCAAGCATTATCGCATCCGCGAAGGACACTCGTTGGAACGCTCCAACGAAATCATCATGGGCCGTTTTGCGGCGAATAGCATGGAGAAGGGGGTGGGTGATACTGTGCGCTTGGGCGGCAAGACTTATGAGATCGTCGGCATTTACGAGAACGGTTCAGCTTACGAGGACGCGGGGGGCGCGATCTTGTTGCGTGACGCGCAAGAAATTTTCCACAAACCGCGACAGGTTTCATTTCTGGGCATTGCTTTGCACGACCCGTCACGCGCGCATGAAATCGCGCAACAGTTGGAGCAAGCCTTTCCCGAGCTGATGGTCGCCAAGACGAGCGAGCTCGTCGAGCGCACGAATGACTTGGCGACGACGCACGCGCTGGTCAACGCGCTCGTCATCTTGACGATGTTGGTGGGCGGCATCGTGATGACGAATGCGATGTTGATGAGTGTCTTCGAGCGCACGCAAGAAATCGGCGTGTTGCGCGCAGTGGGTTGGCGACGACGGCGGATCGTCCGCATGGTGCTGCTCGAGTCTGTCGTTTTGAGTGGCTTGAGCGCCGTCGTGGGCATCGCCATCGGCATGGGTTTGGCTTATGCGTTCACGCTCATCCCTGTTTATGGCGTCTTCTTGTTGCCGACGTTCACGACGAGTTTGTTCACGCAAGTTTGCGTGCTGGCGTTGGTGTTGGGCGCGATGGGCGGCGTGTATCCTGCGTGGCGCGCGGCGAGCTTGAGACCGATTGAGGCGTTGCGGTATGAATGAGGGGAAACTATGTCTGAAGTGAGGGTTGTGGTCGAAACGCGCCAGCTGACGAAAATCTATGGTGATGGTAGCGCTGTGCGCGCGTTGGATGCGGTTGAGCTGGTCGTGCGCGCTGGCGAGTTTCTTGCTATTGTCGGACCGTCGGGGTCGGGCAAATCTACGTTGCTGAATTTGCTCGGCGCATTGGACCGTCCGACGAGCGGCGAGGTTATCATCAATGGCATGTCGCTGTCACAGGTGCGCGACCTCGATCATTTTCGCAGCCAGACCGTCGGCTTCGTGTTCCAGATGCACAACCTGATCCCGACGCTGACGGCGCGCGAGAACGTCGAGGTGCCGATGTACGAGACGAAGTTGAGCGGCGCGCAACGGCGCGCGCGCACGCAGGAATTGTTGGCGCTGGTCGGTCTCGCCCAGCGCATGAACTATTTGCCCAACCAGATGTCGGGCGGCGAGCGTCAGCGCGTGGCGATTGCGCGTGCGTTGGCGAATCGTCCCGCGATTGTGTTAGCCGATGAGCCGACGGGCAACCTCGACTCGAAGAACACCGCAGAGATTATGAGCTTGTTGGCAGAGTTGAACCGTGCGCAAGGCATGACGCTCATCGCCGTCACGCATAACCTCGAAGTGGCGCGTGCGGTGCGTCGTGTGATTTCCATTCGTGACGGCAAGATTCAAAGTGATGTGGATGTGCGCGACAAACCTAAACTCGAATGGTCGGACTTGGTGGGCGCCAGTGTGAAGTTGCCCCAAGTTGCCATCACGTCATGAGTCAATCAGGAGAGTCGTATGTCTAGCCCATTTGCCAATGATGTGCCGAAAGAAGCCACCGAGGAAGAGCGGATGCGCGCGCTCATTGAAAGCTTGAGCGGCTACATCTTTTTCTATCACGGCGGCTCAGTCGAAATGCAGGCGTTTGATGGTGAGACGCTCAAGGTCAAATTCAAAGGCGCGTGTGAAGGTTGCAAGCTCACGCCTGTCACGTTGCACGGCTGGATCGAAGGCACCGCCAAACAATTCTTTCCGCGGTTGAAGACGGTGGAGGCGGTGTAGTGAGGGCGGGAGTCGAACTCCCGCCCCGACACACAGCGCAGTGGATCCGAAGCGCATGACATGCAAAGTTGAAACTTTGATCGCAGGGAAGTTATTGTACAAGCTATGAATGAACAGCTCGTAGTCGGCAATCGTTTTGAGCGCCATTAGATTGCCACCGCTTGCAGAGATTCGCGCATCAAGGCAGGCACATCGCGTGCCACTAAGGTCTCGGTAGTTAGCGGGTGATATTTTTTCTGACGGCGCAATTTGAGCTCATGGGGCCCCGCCCACAGCGCAAAGTCTTGCACCCATGCAGGGTCATCAGGTTCGGTGCCGCTCTGATACCACTCAAAGAAAGTTTCGGACAATAGGCCATAGCGCTCTTCAAAACGCGCGAGCTCGCGGTCCAACGTAAGCAATTCAGTGATCAATTTTTGGAGTTGTCTCATCATTTCACCTCCCGCCTCTATTCTACCCCGCCGCGCACGAATAGACAAGCGCCGACACAAAATATCAGAATTTGAATTTTGGAGGTAATCAGCGCGGGGTGTATAACGCGCGCCGTGTAGGGGTTCGTCGTCTGTCGTTTTTGTTACGAAGGGTAGGTTGTCGGTGAACCGTTGTTGCAGACTCCATAGAGAAGTTTCCTGCTTGCACAAATATACCGCCGGGGGGGGGGGGCGCGTTTGGGCGGCGGGAC
>CAZDYP010000046.1:0-11714 GCA_964509505.1 uncultured Anaerolineae bacterium
GAACCCGCTTCGCCAGAAAAACCTTTAGGGTCTGAATTTCAAAACACTCTCTTAGACAGTGGAGCTTTCCCCTCAAATGAATTTCACGACTTGATTCACGACGTTCACCTGCCACTTGCCACTTGCCACTTGCTTTCTTTCAGACAGCGTGTTTCATCACTCGATTCACTACTGCCACCAGTTCACCGCTCGCCACTTTTTGTCGCACGGCTTCGATGTGTGGATACATGAGGGTGTCGCGCTCGATGAACGGCACGCGCTCGCGGATGAGCGCATAAGCGGCGCGCGTGCCTCGTCCTAGTTGTTTGTGCGCGCCGATGGTTTGCTTGCGGAAGTCAATGCCTTGCGCCGCCGACATCAGCTCGATGGCAAGGATGCGCTCCACATTGTCGAGAATCTGCCGCAACTTCAGCGCCGCCGTGACGCCCATGCTCACGTGGTCTTCGACGTTGGCGGAAGTGGGAATCGTGTCCACACTGGCAGGATGCGACAACACTTTGTTCTCGGTGGCGAGCGCGGCGGCGGTGTATTGCGCGACCATGAAGCCTGAGTTCAAGCCGCCGTGTGACGTGAGGAACGCGGGTAAGACATGCGTGTTCGAAGCCTCATCGGTCAAGCGCATGATGCGTCGCTCGGAGATGTTGCCCAGCTCGCTCACAGCGAGACCGAGATAGTCCATCGCAATCGCCAACGGTTCGCCGTGAAAATTGCCCCCCGATAGCACGGTAATGTTGTCCTGTTCATCGAAGAATAACAACGGATTGTCGGTGACAGAGTTGAGTTCAATCTCACACGCCCAACGCGCGTAAGCAATTGCGTCACGCGCTGCGCCATGCACCTGTGGAATGCAGCGCAAGGTGTAAGCATCTTGCACGTTGGTCGAGCTGTGCGCGCGTGTGAACTCGCTGTCCACGAGCAACGCGCGCAGATATGCGGCGCAATCGAGCTGTCGTGGAAAGGGGCGCAGCCGATGAATGCGCTCATCGAACGCGAGGTCGGTGCCATCCAATGCTTCGAGACTGAGGCAGCCCGCGATGTCGGCGGTTTGACTCACACGCTCCGCCTGCACCGTTTCGAGCACACCTAACGCGCACATGACCGCCGTGCCATTGGTCAGCGCGAGTCCTTCCTTCGCTGCGAGCGTGATGGGCGACAAACCTACGCGACGTAACGCTTCGATACTCGGCAAGCGTTCGCCATGATACTCGGCTTCACCTTCGCCGACGAGCGTGAGGCTCATGTGAGCCAACGGCGCGAGATCGCCGCTCGCGCCCAGTGAACCTTTCTGTGGGATGATGGGATGGATGCCCGCATTGAGCAGGTCGAGCAACAACTGCAGCGTGCTGAGGCGAATCCCCGAATGCCCACGCGCGAGCGTGTTCGCGCGAATCAACATGATGGCGCGCGTCGTCGCCGTATCAAATGGCTCGCCGACGCCGACGGCATGGCTCATCACGATATTGCGTTGTAACTGCTCGGCCTCGTCGCGCGCAATGACACGATCTTTGAACGCGCCGAAACCCGTCGTGATGCCATACGCCACTGCGCCTTGCGCTAATAAACGCTGCACGCCATCAGCCGCGCGGTTCACCTTCGCTTTGGCTTCAGCGCTCAACTCGACGCGCGGGGCGGAAGGTCGCCCAGACGCGACAGCGACGACTTGCTCTATCGTTAAGCTGTTGCCATCCAACACAATCGTTTCTGTCATAGCACAAAAACTTCAACACAAAGACATGAAGAACGCGCGAAGAACACGATCCCCTTTAGGGGACAAAGTTCTTTCGGCTCTGCTAGCTTTGCTGTAGAACGCTCAAGGCGGATGGTCACATCCGCCGGCGGGCGCGGGATGCGTGACCAACGGGAGTCCCGCGCGAGCCATGCTACATTCAAGTCGGTAGAGCCGTTTGTTCTTTGTGACTTTGTGCTTTCTAAGTCCCCTTCAGGGGATTGTGCTCTTCGTACTTCAAACCATCTGCCCTCTCTTAATCACCTGCTCGACCAGATTGACGCCGAACTGATACGCGAGCTGGCGATAGTCGGGCGCGTTCACGATGAGGATGTCTGCTTGCTTGCCCACTTCGAGTGAGCCAACACGCTCGCCGAGTCCGATGGCATGGGCAGCGTTGATTGTGCAGGCGTTCAGCGCTTCGGCTGGCAACAAGCGTTGATAGCGGCACGCAATCGCCATCACCAACGGCACCGAGGGGCACGGCGCAGAGCCGGGGTTGATATCGGTTGTCAACGCCAGCGATGCGCCCGCATCTATCAATCCG
The DNA here is from genome assembly GCA_964509505.1 of uncultured Anaerolineae bacterium. Taxonomy (GTDB): domain Bacteria; phylum Chloroflexota; class Anaerolineae; order JACRMK01; family JACRMK01; genus CAZDYP01. Next base: position 2,274 of record CAZDYP010000046.1, read on the forward strand.
CGCGCGTTGGCGAAGTGCGTGCTACCCAAATTGAAATTCACCGTGGGAATGACGACGCCGACAGCATTAGATTGCGCCAGTCGCGCCATGTCCACAACGCTCGTCACATCGAGATGATCAACAGAGGTGGCGCCGCACTCCAAAGCCATTGGCACACCGCCGAGCGAGTTGAACTCGTCCACGTGCGCCTTGATGCCCATGCCCAATGCCTGCGCCGCTGTCAGGACACGACGCGACTGTACGACATCGAATGCGTTTTGTTCGCAGAAGACATCGCAAAACAATGGTGTATGATGAGCAAAATGCGAAGCGCGGTACCACTCCATCACGCGCGGCAACATCTCGCGCACGATGAGCTCAACGTAATCGTCCGCACGATCTTTGTATTCAGGCGGGATGGCATGGGCGCCCAAGAACGTCGGCGCAAGGTCCATCGGCTGCGTTTGATCGAGCTCCGCAATGGCGCGCAACATCTTCAATTCAGTTTCGACATTGAGACCATAGCCCGTCTTCGCTTCGGCGGTCGTCGTGCCGAGTCGCAACATCGCATCAAGTCGCACGCGCGTCTCATTGACGAGTTGTTCCAGCGACGCGGCGCGAGTGGCGCGGGTCGTGTGGGCGATGCCGCCGCCCGCAGCCATGATCTCCAAATACGTCGCGCCCTTGATGCGTAGTTCAAACTCATTCACGCGGTCGCCTGCATAGACGACATGGGTGTGCGGATCAACAAAGCCGGGGCAGATGACTTTGCCGCTCACATCTATCGTAAGCGCCGCCGTGTAGCGCTCGCGCAATTCAGACGATGCGCCGACGGCGATGATCTCGCCATCGGCGACAGCCAGCGCGCCATCCACGATGAGACCGACATCGCGCAGCGCATTGCCGCGCTTAGGAGCGTGCGGGCTGGCGCACGTCACAAGTTGGGCGGCGCTGTGGAGCAGCAGATCAATTTGCATGGAATTCATGTTGGACGCCCTTGTGTTTGTCGCCTCCCACGCTGAACCTATCCACGATGATCCGTCGAAATGTTTCGGGCGTCGGGTTGACATGCGCCACAAAGTCATTCGTCATTGCGCGCCAGATTCATGGGCTAATCGTCGCGCGCGCGCGATCAATTTTGTCTCAACGTCGTCAAGCCGCTTCGTCGTTTCCGCTATCCACGCTCGCTGCCTTTCAACGTCGGCGCGGCATTCGGCAATCATCTCATGCACACGCGCAGGCGCAGCGCCGCCGATGCCTGTGCGTGTATTCACAATAGCGATAGGGTCGAGCGCTGCTGCTAAGGTTTCTGTGGAGAGTTGCAGGGAACGACCAATCAGTGAGTTAGCCAGCTCATCGAGCATGTCAGGGGTGATGTCGCGCGCGGTCTTGCCTTGTTGCAACAGCTCGCGCACGAGGCTGCCCACCATGCGGTGCGCGGTGCGCTGATCGAGGTTGCAGGCTTGCATAAGCGTCTCCGCCAAATCCGTTGCTTGGGTGAAGCCCGCCTCAACCCAACGCGCCATCGCCGCGGGTTTCACAAGCAACGAGCTGCACACGCCCGCCATCAATACGGCGCTACGCTTGGTCAGTTCCAATGCGCGCGGCACCAGACCATGCGCATAGATCCGATTGTCAATCTGCGCGCTGGGCGTCTGCGCGATGGCAATTGCTTCCGTGAGGCGACCTAATAGCGACGCTGCTGCGCCGCGCACAAATGTCAACGCATAAGGATTTTTCTTTTGCGGCATGATGATGCTGGCGCGCGCGTACGCATCAGCCAGCTCGATGAAGCCAAACTCGGTCGTGTTGAAAATCTGCAAATCCTCCGCGAGTTTGTCGAGATGCAACATGAGCGTCGCCGCCGCGCTCACCGTCTGCAATGGTGCGTCCACTTGCCACAGCGCATCGCGTGTGTGGGTAATCACGCCGTCAAAGCCAAGCAGCTCCGCCATGCGTTCACGTTGCAATGGCAAGCGCGAGCCATTCGTGGAGCCGATGCCTGCGGGCGATTGGTTGATGAGCATGAACGCTTCGCGCAAGCGCGCGAAGTCACGGCGCAACGGGTAAACAAATGTGAGGAGATAATGCGCGAAGGTCGTCGGGTGCGCTTGTTGTAGATAGGTGTAGTCGGGCATCACCGTCTCAACATGCTGTATGGCGAGGTTGAGCAGCGCCTGTTGCGCCTCACCCAACACGCGTAGCAAGGCAAGTAAGTCGCGTCGCACGCGCAGACGAAATGCGACCGTAGTCGCTTCGCGTCGCGCGCGTCCCGTCGCCAGATAGCCCGCAACAGCCGGCGCATGGGCGCGTAGCCAATGCTCGCGGTTCATGAATGCGTCGCCGTGGTGGGGGGCATAGACGAATTGCGCGTCTTGGTCTAACGTCAACAATGCAGACAACAACGTGTGGGCAACGGCGCGTGGCAGCACATGTTGTTCAGTGATGTGAATGATATGCGCGACATCCGCGAGCGTGAGGTCGTGATGCAAGATCGGCGCGTCTTGTGTCTCAAGCCAATAGGCCGAGTCAATCAACGGTTGCGCGGGGTGTTCGTCAAAACGAGACATAATTCAATCTTTAATTTTCAGCCCTTAATCACCCCGCGAATTTTGCGCCACCGCGAGCAAGCGCGCCCATGGATCGTGTGCGGTTGTTAGCGGCTCGTGTTCATGGTCGGCAACGACCCTACGCAACGTCTCGAAACGCAAGCCGCAGCGCAACGCTTCCAATGCGAGCGCGTCTGTCGGCTGGATGTTGCCGAGGTTGACGTTCGCGCCGAAGCGGTTGATGAGGTAGGCTTGTTGTGAATTGAGCGGCGCTTCCCACACAATTTTCTCTAAATCGTCAATGCCGCTCACCAACTCATTCAACTCAACTTGATCCACTGCGCCCGTCGCATCATAGATACCAACGCCATGCCCAGCCTCCCGCGCTTCGATGGTGACGTAATTCACGCCAAGCGACAAGTCCGCCGCAATGAGCGCCTGCATCAACTCCACCGAGAGCTGATGGCGCGGGTCTTTTTTGCCGACCTCGCTGATGACCTTGAAGCCCATGTCAAGGGCACGCTTGATGACATCGGCGCGTTGCTCAGGCGACATCTTGATTGTGCCATCGGAGACCTCGATCATCGTGAAGCCCAGCGAATTGGCGCGTCGCAAAAATTGAGGGAGGACGTTATGCACGATGGCCGCTTCCAACAACGTGCCGCCAGGATAGCTGTCAATGCGATGCGCGTGAATCATTTCGATTTTGATACGGATGGTGCGCTCGTCGAGCGCGACCGATGTGCCGAACGCAAACTTGATTTGGTCAATGGCATCGCTCGCCGTTTCCAACAAATCTGTCAAGCTGCTCGCGCCGAGATTCTTGTCAATCACCATCGTCATGCCAATAGCGCGTGGTTTGTGGAGGCGATTGGTGAACTGATTGGGGAAAACCAAGTCCCACGCTTTGGTGGCTGCCATAGTCAGACCTGCCTTTTGATCACACTTTCAAACCTGCCATGTCGCGCGCCTCTGTCTGGAGGGCGTCTGCTTGTGACACCAGATATTTCAACGCCGCTTCGACGTGCCGCAGATTTCCGCCCCACGGCACGATGGCGATGGCGCCGTCTAGCTCGTTGTCAAACTCGAACAAGCAGCATTTCGTCAGAATCAACGAACTTTCTTCTGTTGGGGCAAGAGTTGAACTCCTGCCCCCAGGCGTGTTGCGTAGCTGTGTGCGTGGGCAGAAGTCCACTTGCGTCTTGGGCTCCGTGTGATAGAAGTTGTGGTGCATTTGCATACAGCGCTCGCAGCCGATCATCGTCCAATCGCGCTGTGACGGGCGCGTGTCAAGAAACAAAATCGGCGCGCCCACCTCAATGCCCGATGCCTGACAGGGAAACAGATACTCCGTTGCAGGGTTGGCGCGCGCCAATGCAATCAAATCAATCGGCTCGTAACGCAGCTCAATGGGCGGCAAGTCTTCTGCCATCGTCAACACTTGGTTCACCATCGTCCACAACTTTGCAGGTTCGGGCGGAATGACATCCACGACGCGAATCACGATGGGGTCAGGATGATGGATGAAATTCACATGCTCATACTTGCCATGCACGATGAGCGTCTCGTCACACTGCACCCTCAACGCCTTCGCCTTCGCGCCCAACTGTGATGGATTGCCCACGTCCACCGTCGTATCGTCCACCCAATGACAGCGTGAGGGCGACGCGAACAACTCGATGGCGGTGATGGGGCTAAACAAATCTTCGGGACGCGCTTTCGTGATGCGCGCGACCGCGCACTCGCCATCGCCGCGCAAAACAATGAACTCGGTGCGACGATAGGCATCGCGTCCTAACAAATTTTCGCGCAAAGCGGCTTCGGTCAAGGGAAAGTCCACCTGGTTGCGGACGGCGACTTGGCGGTAGGGCAAAGGCACGAAGTTCTTCATTAGTTTTGCTCCAATCAGACGTAAAGGGATGACAAGGTGACAAGGTGACATGGTGCCACGGCGATATGATAGACCAACCATGCCATTATCTCAGCGCGTCATCAGTTCAAGTTCACCTGTGAATCATCCGCTTCATCCGCAAGCGACTCTTGCTCGGCGCGAATTTCTGCGACGGCTTTCTGCACATTCGTGGCCATGTCGCCAATGTCCATCTTGGCGATTTTCGCGGTCTCGGCGACGCGCTTCAGCTCGGCGTCGCTCGCGCCGTCCACAACCGCCTTCGCGTAAAAATGTTGCGCCGCACCCTCATTGCCCATCAACGAGAAAGCGAGCATCGCCAACATGTCTTTGTACTTGGGTGCGACATCGGGCGCGTTCTGAAACATCTTTTCAGCCCATTCGTAGGGCTTGTGTGATGGTTCGTTGCTCATCTAATACCTCGGTATCAGTAAACAGTAGCCAGTAATCAGTAGTCAGATTGATGCATCTGGTTACTGACTACTGATTACTGTTCGCTCCCCGCGTGCGTATGTCGCGCTTTCACTTGTTTATAGCTGCGGAGCGCGACGGCGAGCGTGCTGGATTCCGCGATGTGCGCGGCGATCAAAATCGTGTCGAAAATTTCGGGCCACGTCGCGCCGTTGGAGATAGCGCTCTCGATATGCGCCTTCAAACAATGGTCGCACATCAGCGCTGTAGCCGATGCGACGGCGACTAGCTCGTGTGTCTTGGGGTCAAGCGCGCGCGGCGCTCCGAGCAAGCGGTCGCCGTCGAGCGCGTAGCGCACGAAGGCGTCGGGTTTTTCTGCGGCAAGCGTCCGCATCAAGAACCCTGTGCCGCCATAATGCTCTTTGAAAAAATCCATGATCGCGGCTGTCGTTTCGGCTGGATTTTCGCGGAGCAATGCGCGCAGCTGCTCCAAACGCTCTGTCCCATTCATGGTGTTCATTCTATCAGCCTGTTTTCATCCCAGCCAAAGAGGATGAGGCAAGCCGCACGGCCTGCCTCATCACACGGCTGATCTGCGCGCACCGCTTACTTCACGCCGTGGTTGAATGCAGGCGGCGGCATGTATTCCCACTTCTCGCCTTTGCGATATTTCGCCGCAATGTCGAGTACCTTGACGCCGTACTCGAAGGCATACGGGATGCCAGGCCCGCCTGGCACAAAGCCTGCGGCGACGACGCCGACGTTGATCGCCTCGAAAATTTCGCCGTCAGTCGCTCCAGCTTCGATGGCGGGGACGACATGAATCAAACAGCGCGGCGACATGTACGCGACGCCAATCGCCACGAACATCAACTCCTTCAGCTTCTTAGGAATTGCGCCGTCGGCGAACACGGTCTGATAAAAATTGGCAAACGCCATGCCCGCATCAGGGGCGACCGTGTTGATGACTTGATACATGCGCGGTACGAACAGCATGTGCTTCTTCATGTAAGCATTGACTTCTTCAGTTGTAGCCATAGAAATCCTCCGAATCCTCCAAGTGAATTTGAAAGTAGCTGGGGAACACCTTGGGGGCGCTATCCCCACTGTGCAGCAGATATGCAAAAGGATCTGCGGCTAGTGTTGCTTGAGTGGCAACCTCCTTTCTACGCTCAAATTGCGCGACGTGATTATTTCAACGTCAACAAGTAAGCAATCAAGTCGTTCAGGTCTTGAGCGGATAGTTGTTGTCCGAAATTCGCGGGCATCAGGTTGTCGGGAAAATTAGGCGCGACGTAGATATTCGGTTCGACAATGGATTCACGGATGTAGCCTGCCGCGTCTTTCGCTTTGCCTTTATAGTTCGCATCTGCGATACGCTGGGCGGCAGTGGTGGCGATATGGGTCTGGTCTGGGCCGATAGTGCCTCCGATGCCGTTGATGGTATGACAGGCGCTGCATCCTTGCTTGTCATAAATTTGTTTGCCCTTGGCGATGGGGTCGCTGGTCCCACCGCAAGCAGTCAACAGACTCAACAGTAAGATCAGTGGTGCAATCAGCGAAATTCGTGCGCTCAACCTCCTCCTCCATTGATTAGTCGTTAGTCGCTCGTCACTCGTCGTTAGTCGCTCATGGCTAACAACGAACGATTAGCCCAGCGGCAGGGCGGGCCATTTGAAGCGCGGCGCTAGGATGTAATGATACACTGTCCATGCGATGACAACGACGGCAAAGAAAATGTTGATGGGGTCGTCGGCGCGGAACAAGCCTTGACCGCCGACGAAGAAGTACCATAGCGCCCAGAGAATCAAGCACAACACCCAGCCGCGCATCCAACGCGGTTGCGCGCCTCTGCCTGCTTTGATTTCGCCGCCGATGGTCACACCGTCTTCGGGCGGCAAGGGCGCGCTGTCCTCGACGAAGCTATCGAGTAGCACGCTTGGGTTGTTGGTCGGGTTCGGGATTGGGGATGCCATCGTCAAACACCTTGAATTTGATTTGCTCCATGTCGCCGAGCTGGCCGTGTTTCTTCGCGTAAAAATAGCCGACGATGAAGATGAGTGTCCATAGTCCGACAAAGCACACGATGAACCAGCTTGCTGGAAAGATGATGTCGGTTTGCATGATTTGATGTGGGGTAAGTTTGCAACTTGCCCTTTGTTGGCACAGGAGTTGAACTCTCGTTCCTGAATTGCTTCAATGTTCACAAAATCGAACCTTATTTCAACGTCAACAAATACATGCCCAACGCGCGCAGCTCATCCTCTGGCAAATGCGCGAAGGACGGCATGAGCGTGCCTGCATTGAACGCTTGCGGGTTCTTGAGATGCGCGATTTGCCAATCGAGCGATGCGCCATAGGCTGTGCCTCTCGCATCCTTGCGACTGGCGACGTGAGTTAAATCGGGGCCTTGTCGTTCCGTGCCCCAGAACACGGGCGATTGATAGACGTAGTCACCTGCTTGCGAGACCGGACCGATGTCGCCCTTGACATGCACCGTGCCGATGCCGACTTCAGGCGGACGCACCTGTTGCGTGTGGCAATACCAGCAGCCTTCGCGTTTGTAAATTTCGCGTCCACGCCATTCTTCCGCCGTATAAGGCTTGGCATATTGAGTTGGCGTGACCGCTTGCTCATCCAGCGATGGCACGTAGATGGTGACGACGATACCTGCAATCAGGAAACAGAACGAGCCGATGGTCAGCACACGAATGCTTTGCAACCACGTCTGCATCAATCACCTCCTAATGCAGGCTGTGGCGCGTAAGACGGCTGCGGCGCTGCAACGGGCATCGGGCTCGTCGCCGTGCGATAGACGTTGTAGGCGAACACGCATTGACCGACCACCATCATGGCGCCGCCCACCATGCGGAAGAAGAAGTAGATATTCATCGAGCGCACCGTTTCGATGAACGGCGTGCCTACCATCCAATTTTGTCCTTGAATGAGGCCCGCGACCCACAAGCTCATCATAAAAATCACAAGGCCAATCAACGTCAACCAGAAGTGCCATTCGGCGAGCGCGCGGCTGAAAATTTTGCGCCCCGTGACGACGGGCAACAGTAAGTACACCATCGCAAACATCCAGAACGAGTAGTCGCCGATGAACGCGAGATGCGAATGACCAACGACCCAATTCGTGAAGTGTGTGAGCAAGCTAAAGGATGGGAACGATTGCGCGACGCCTTGCACGCACGTCAAGCCCCACAGAATCGAGCCGACCGCGACCCAGCGCAAGCGCACATCGCTGACGGCGAGGCTCCATTTACCGCGCATCGTCATGAAGAAGTTGAACATGAACAGCGAGGTGGGAATCGCGGCGAGGATGCTGAAGATGATGGTGAGCGTTTGCAACCAATACGGCGACGGCGAGAACAACTGATGATGTTGACCAGTCCACACCGACCAAAAGCCCCAAATGGCGAGGCGATGACTATACAAGGGCTTGCCTGTCAGCTTGGGGATGAGGTAATACGCGAGGCCGGTGCCGACGGTCGTGAACCACGCATTGAACAAGTTGTGAACGTAGAAGTAGTTGATGATGTTGTCGTTCATGCCGACATACGCGCCCGAAACATCCCACACTTTGTTGCCAATGGCATAGATGGGAATGAGGAGCAACGGCCCAATCATGAAGCTCCACACGCTGACGTAGATGCTTTGCTCGGTGCGTTGCGCGACGGTCTTCCAAATGTTGACGCACAACAAGGTGAAGATGACGAGGAACAAAATGTCGAGGGGCCAAACCATCTCCGCGTATTCGCGCCCTTGCGTGTAGCCCAGCGGGAATGAAATGAGCGCGGCCACCATCAGCGCATTCCACAAAATCAGCGTGAAGTTGGCAAGACGTTCACTGTATAGCGTCGTGCCAGTGAGGCGCGGTGTGAGGAACAGCATCGCGCCTGCGTAAGCCATCGAGAGCCAACCGAAGATGGCGACGGTCGTGTGCGCAGGACGCAAACGACCAAAGTTGAGCGCGGCTTTGAGTTCGTCGGGAATGTAATTTTGAACAGTGGGCGCGTAGAGCAGCACGGCGGTGGCGAGGCCGATGAAAACCGGGACAATCAGCCAGAAGATAGCCGCATAGAAAAAGCGCCGCGTCGCGCTGCCGGGTTCATCACTCAAAATGGTTTGGAACATGAACTCTCCCCTCCGAGAAATGCACGGCTAAACATCAACACGCAAATTATAATCACTCTCGTTGACAAACGCAATATACCGCGAACCAATTGCGATTTTGCTATCCATGCGGTAAACTGGTTTTATGTTCAGAAAAATTTTAGTGTTACTCATCCTATGGCTCGCACTCTTGCCCATGATTGCTTTCGCGCATGAGGGCGGACCGTATCACAACTACGAAGTGCCTGTGGCGGGTGAAATGCTTGGCTTGTTCGCGTTGTTCATTGTCGCTCTCGTATTGCTGTTCAAAGTTCGTCAAGCACAACTCGCAACTCGCCATTCGCCATTCGCCATTGGGGTAAGCCTCTCGCTCCTCTCCGGCCTCCTATTCTATCTCTCGTTCCCGCCGTTTGATCTAGGTTGGCTGATATGGGTCGCGCTCGTGCCGATGATCGTCGCGCAACTACGCTACGC
>CAZDYP010000046.1:11814-26734 GCA_964509505.1 uncultured Anaerolineae bacterium
TCGCAATCCCCAACCTCTACCAAGCCCTCACTCTGTTCGTCGGTTACACGCTCGTCCTCATGCACGTTTTTCCGAGCGAACTGCCGACAGGCATCGAGGCGATGGTTGGCTTGCCAATTCCCGTGTGGGTCTATGTCGTGTTGGGCGTCGCGCTGGTGAGCCTCATCTTTTTCGTGACGGGCTTGCCTGCGGGTTCAATGGCGTTCCATCGCAAAACGCATTTTCGCTTCTTTCTCATCGCGCCTGCGTTTGGGTGGATGGGGCTGGAGCAGCTGCGTATCTGGCTGCAGCTGGGGCAGAGTTGGGCGCGCCTCCCCTCCACCCAACATGCGAACCTCGCGCTGATTCAGCTCGCGTCGCTGGGCGGGCAGTGGGTCATTGGGTTGCTCGTTGTCATGGCGAACTACGCCATCGCGTGGTTGATTGCGAATGACTCATGGCGTGTTGAGGACAATGGCAACACACCAACTCGCAACTCGCAACGCGCCATTCGCAACGCGCCATTCGCCATTCGCCACTCGCAATACGCGTTTGTGATTCTCACCTTGATTGCGGTGTTGCACGTCGTCGGTTACATGCTCATCGCCAATCCAACCCAAACGGTGCGTGTCGCCGCTGTGCAGCTTGGTTCGGACTTGGGCGACCATCCCGTGCTTTATTCGTATTGGTTGAAAGGCGATTTCAAAGGGATGGATGATGCGGTGCTGGCGGAATTCGAGCCAATGATTCGTGAAGCGGCAAAGCGCGGCGCAAAAATCATCGCGTTGCCCGAAGCGATGTTGTGGAACGACCCCGCGATAGATTTGCGCTTGGTGGCGCGCTTAACGTCGCTTTCGAAAGAGCTCGGCGCGTACATCACGTTCACCTTCTATCTGTGGAATGATCCAAACTCACGCAACGAAGTGTACATGGCGACGCCGCAAGGTGAATGGAAAGGCTTCTATGCGAAGAATCATCCTATCGGCTACATCGGCGAATACTCTATCACGGCAGGACAGTATCCGACTTACACACTGGTGATGGCGCGCACCGATACATTTGCGTCTCCAAGTGAATTTGCAAGCCCTGTGGTTTTCAGTAATTTCGTTTGCTATGACAATGCTTACACCGACGTTGCACTGCGCCACGCCAGCAACGGCGTGCAATTGCTCACGTCAGCCAACCACGATTGGCCCGAGGGCGCGTGGGGTTTCTACACTCAATCCATTTATCGCGCGGTTGAAAATCGCTTGGCGATTGTGCGCGCTGATTGGCGCGTCGGCTCGGTCATCATTGACCCGTACGGGCGCATTGTGGCCACGACGAAATGGGACGAGCGCGAAAAGGCGGTCCTTGTCGCCGATGTGCCAATCGTCACCGAACGCGGCACGGTGTACATGCGCTACGGTGATTGGTTAGGCTACGTGAGTGTGGGAGCGTTGGGACTGATGTTGCTGTCGAGCGTAAATGTGCCGCGCCGCAAGAAAACACGCGTGTCGTGAGAAACGAAAATGCAAGATTGTCAAGATTGCGTAAAGACGTTTACTGCTTTTTGTCGCAAGTCTTATCTCACTGTTACCCACTTTTGCGAGGCTTGTGCTATACTTACGCTAGTTCTGTTGCATTGTACCTTCACACCTGAAAACGAGCGTGCCGTGCAGCGAGGCTCAGTCGCAACCTTCACATTGTTGCCGCTGAGATCACCGCTAGTTACAAAGCACTATTGTTCAAAGGTTTAATAGGTATATAATTCTGTATAACTATCGTTGCCTCACAACAACCAGAAAATCTATTTCAACCGTGGAGATGCAAACCTACGTATCCCTGGTTCAGCACGCACACAGACCGGGATAGCCGAGTTATTTTTCAAACAAAACAACTTCAGCCTAGCACGCCCCAAACCCGACTATCCATAGTTGGGTTTATTTTTTTGCAGCGCTCGTCATCTTTATTTCTCAGGAGCCAATCAACTACTCAATTCATAACACCATTCGTCACCATCCGTAGCATGGGCGACACGCCCCAAGGAGGAGCAAGTGAATCAAACGATTCTCAACCGCATCGGTCAGTTACAGGACATGGCCAGCTATCGCGACCTCTATGCTGAGATGTCTTTCGAGGAATATCTCGAAATTGTGCGCCGTGATCCCAAGGCGGCACGCACGGCTTTCCAGCGGCTCTATGACATGATTGTGTCCTACGGCTACGACGAATACACCCGCTGCCGCGAAACCTTCACGCATTACCACTTCTTTGACGACCCCTTTGAGCATGGCAAGGATGCCGTCTTTGGACTAGACAAACCGTTGATGGAGCTCGTGCGCATCTTTCGTTCTGCCGCGCGGCGCTATGGCACAGAGCGGCGTGTGCTGTTGTTGCATGGGCCCGTCGGCACAGCGAAGAGCACCATCGTGCGCTTGCTCAAGAAAGGTCTCGAGGCGTACTCGCGCACGGAAGCGGGCCGTCTCTACAAATTTTATTGGAAGCCTGACGACGGCGAACCAATGGATTGCCCTATGCACGAGGAGCCGCTGCTGCTCATCCCCAACGAGCTGCGCGCGACTGTGCTGAAAGAATTGAACGAGAACCACTCCCTCGAAGAGCAAATTTTGTTAGAAGGCGATCTGTGCCCCGCCTGTCGTTATACCTTCAACCAGCTGCTGGCGAAAGCCAACGGCAACTGGTTGGAAGTCGTGCGGCAAGTGCGCGTCAAGCGACTCATCATCTCCGAAAAAGATCGCATTGGCGTCGGCACGTTCCAACCCAAAGACGAAAAAAATCAAGACTCCACCGAACTGACGGGCGACATCAACTATCGCAAGATCGCCGAGTTCGGCTCCGACTCGGACCCGCGCGCTTTCAACTTTGATGGCGAGCTGAATATCGCCAATCGCGGGCTGGTCGAGTTCATCGAAATCCTCAAGCTCGACGTGGCTTTCCTCTACGACCTGCTCACCGCTTCGCAAGAACACAAGATCAAACCCAAGAAATTCGCGCACACCGACATTGATGAGGTGATTATCGGCCACACGAACGAAGCCGAGTATCGTCGTCTATTGAACAACGAATACATGGAAGCGTTGCGCGACCGCACCATCAAGATAGACATCCCTTACGTCACACGCTATAGCGACGAAGTGAAAATCTATGAGCGTGACTTCAACGCGCGTCGCGTCGTCGGCAAACATATTGCGCCGCATACGCTAGAAGTCGCCGCATTGTGGGCGGTGCTGTCGCGCTTAGAAGAGCCGAAGCGCGCGGGCTTGACGCTGTTGCAAAAACTCAAACTGTATGATGGGCGCGCCATTCCCGGCTTCACCGAAGACAGCGTCATCGAGTTGCAAGCCGAAGCGCGCCAAGAGGGCATGATCGGCGTTTCGCCGCGCTACATCCAAGACAAACTCTCGAATGTATTGGTCGGCGATTTGAGCGCGACGTGCGTCAATCCCTTCATGTTGATGCGCGAGTTAGAGAGTGGGTTGCGCCACCATTCATTGATTACGAGCGAAGAACAACGCAAGCGTTACCGCGAGTTGCTCGCCGTCGTGCGCACCGAGTACGACGAGATCGTCAAGAACGAAGTGCAACGCGCCATCACCGCAGACGAAGCCGCCATCAAACGCTTGAGCGCGAACTACATTGACAACATCAAGGCATACACGCAAAAGCAAAAAGTGCGTAATCCTTATACGGGACAAGACGAGCCGCCGAACGAACGTTTGATGCGCTCGATTGAAGAGAAAATCGAGATCTCCGAAGCGCGCAAGGACGACTTCCGCCGGGAGATCATGAATTACATCGGCGCGTTGGCGATTGATGGCAAGACCTTCAGCTGGGATTCCAACGAACGATTGCGCCGCGCGCTTGAACTGAAGCTGTTCGAGGATCAAAAAGATTCGATCAAATTGACCAGCTTGGTCTCTAATGTGGTGGACAAAGAAACGCAAGAGAAGATCGAAGTCGTGAAGAGCCGCATGATCAAGAACATGGGCTATTGTGAGGTGTGCGCGAGTGATGTGTTGAACTACGTCGCCAGCATCTTCGCGCGCGGCGACACCACGCAGAGGAAGTAAACACGCCTCTCAACACAAAGACACAAAGTAAGCATACAGGCTCTCAGTTTCCTTTGTGCCGGTGTGCCTACTTTGTGTCTTCGTGTTGAGAAAAGTCTTAATTGGGAAGAGAGACTATGATTCTCGCAATTGAGCAAGACGCCAGTCGTTATCGTCAAATCGTGCGGGGTAAAATCAAACAAAATTTGCGCAAGTATATTTCCAACGGCGAGCTGATTGGGCGTCAGGGCAAAGACCTCGTCAGCATTCCGTTGCCGCAGATTGAGCTGCCGCATTTTCGCTTTGGCAATCCGCGCGGCGGCGTGGGACAAGGCGAAGGCGACATCGGCACGCCGATTGGCCGCCCACAACCCGGCGAGGGCGACGGGCAAGCGGGCGATCAACCCGGCGCGCATATCATCGAGGTCGAAATCACCTTAGCCGAATTAGCCGAGTTGTTGGGTGAGGAGCTCGCCTTGCCGCGTATCCAACCCAAAACTAAAAACAACGTCGAAGGCGAAACCACGCGTTACACGGGCATGCGGCGTATCGGTCCCGAAAGCCTGCGCCATTTCAAACGCACGTATCGTGAGGCGTTGAAACGTCAATTGGTTTCTGGTACGTACAATCCCTCGCAACCGGCGGTGGTGCCAATTCGTGAGGACAAACGCTATCGCTCGTGGAAAACGTATCCGCGCCCCGACAGCAACGCGGTCATTTTCTATATGATGGATGTGTCGGGGAGCATGACGGACCGCAAAAAGCAGTTGGTGCGCTTGACGGCGTTCTGGATAGATACGTGGCTGAAGGCGCATTACAAAAATCTGACCACGCGCTACATCGTCCACGACGCCGAAGCGCACGAAGTAGATGAGCATACGTTCTATCATCTGCGCGAGAGCGGCGGCACGTGCATTTCGTCTGCGTATGCGCTGTGCAGCAAGCTCATCCAGCGCGACTACGCTCCCGACGAATGGAATTTGTACGCGTTCCATTTTTCCGACGGCGAGAACTTCGGACACGATGACGACCAACGCTGTTTGAAGTTGTTATATGAATCGCTGTTGCCTGCGGTCAATCTGTTTGGTTATGGGCAGGTTGAGAGCGGCTATGGGCGATTGTTTATGGAAACATTGAAAGGCGTCGAGGATGACAAGCTAGTGAAGGCTGAAATTAAACAAGACGACGACATTTATACAGCCATCAAAATGTTTTTGGGCAAAGGTTTGTAGGACAAGTTTGAACCTTGTCCTACCTAGGGAGTTGATGCGTTATGCTCTCACCCACTGAATTGCGCGAGTTGCAAGCGTCCATCGAAGTGCATGCTCGCAACTTTGGTCTTGATTTTCCCGAAGTGCGTTTCGAGATTTTGGACTATCGCACATTGAATCAAATCGCCGCGTACGACGGCTTTCCCAATCGTTACCCGCATTGGCGCTTCGGTATGGAATATGAGCAGCTCTCGAAGTCGTATGCCTACGGCTTGCATCGCATCTACGAGATGGTTATTAACACCAATCCGTGCTACGCTTATCTGCTCGCCAGCAATCTGCGCGTAGATCAAAAACTGGTCATCGCGCACGTCTTCGGTCACGCCGATTTCTTCAAAAACAATGCCTGGTTCGCGCATACCAATCGCAAGATGCTCGACGAAATGAGCAACCACGCAGCGCGCGTGCGGCGTCACAGCGAGCGGTATGGGTTGGAGCGTGTCGAGAATTTCATTGACGCCTGTCTCTCGCTCGACAACCTCATTGACATTCACGCGGCAGGCGTGCGCCGGCGGCCCTTGCCTACCGCAGATATCGACGAACTGCCGACGGTGCAAAAACTGCCCGCCAAAGACTACATGGATACCTACATCAATCCGCCTGAGTTTCTTGCCAAGCAACAACAACAGTTGGAAGCAGAGGAACAGCAACGCAAACATTTCCCGGTCGAGCCTGAACGTGACGTGTTGCTGTTCTTGCTCGAACACGCGCCCTTGGAGCATTGGGAGCGTGATGTATTAGAAATCGTGCGCGAGGAAGCGTATTACTTCGCGCCGCAACGTCAGACGAAGATCATGAATGAAGGTTGGGCGGTCTTCGCGCATACGCACCTCATGACCGAACACGCACTCGAACCGAACGAGGTGATTGACTATGCCGAACATCATTCGGGCACCGTCGCCGTTCATCGCGGGCAGCTGAATCCATACAAACTGGGTTACGAATTGTTCCGCGACATCGAAGACCGGTGGAATCGCGGCGCGTTCGGAGCTGAATATGAGGCCTGCGATCATTTGGAAACGCGGCGCACGTGGGATCGCAAGCTAGGACTAGGGCGACAAAAAGTGTTTGAGGTGCGCCGTATCTACAACGACATCGGGTTTCTCGACGAGTTCTTGACAGAAGATTTCGCGCGCGAACAACGCTTGTTTAATTTCGATTACAACGACCAGGCAGACCAATACGAAATCAGCAGCCGCGATTTTCGCGCCATCAAACAACGCCTCTTGGCGCAACTGACGAACTTTGGTCAACCGATCATCGAGGTCGTCAATGCGAACTACGAGAATCGTGGTGAACTCTTGTTATTCCATCATCACGACGGCGTGGATCTAGATGTGCCATTCGCGCAAGATACGCTGGGCAATTTGTTTGCGTTGTGGGGACGCCCCGTGCATGTGGAAACCGTGGTAGAAGATGAAGGGCGCACGCTGTTCACGTATGGGCACGATGGTCCCAAACGCCGAAAATTGAAATGAATTGATTTTTCTCTGCACCTCTGCGTCTCTGCGGTGAGTGTAATCATTACTGCGTGAACACGCTCAACGACAGATACGCTGATACGCCCCAGTTCGGCGCGTCCACGATTTGGCTGACCTTCAAATCAGTGGCGAGGTTGCGCAAGCGGCTGTGTCTGATACACACCACAGCCGGCGCGCTGCGTTGCGCCTGCGCAATCTCGACGGTTTCGAGGGTGAGGGCATACCCGCTTTCCTTTCTTGTGTATCGCTCGCCTGCTACCATTGCGCGATGATTTTGTCATACTCGCTATGCGAGCCAATCCAAAACCATGTGATGGTATCGTCTTCCAGCAATCCCAACACGCGCCAATGCAAACCCACGCGCAGCGAGTAAAGCGGTTCTGTTGCATGGACACGCTTGAAGCGCAAACTTGGATGATATGGATTGCGCTTCCACAGACTGTAACTTCTCCGCGCTTGCGCTTTGACTGAGTTAGGCAGTCGCGCGAAGCAATCCAGAAAATCTTCGCTCAATTGTGACTTCACAGCTCGTCAATCCCTTGCTGGCGCACACGCCCTGCTTTGATGTCTTGGCGCACTTTGTCAGCCCAACGCGCGAGTTGAGCTTGCGTGCCCGCAAAGGCTTCGTCCCACTGTGCTTCGTCGGCTAGTTCATCAAGAATGAGCGTCGCTATCGCATCTTGTTCTTCCGTAGATAATTCATGCAATTGGGCGACGGCTTTTTCGAGAAGTTGAGTCATTTTCGTACTCCCTTATCGATGTGAAACGACAATTCGATTATATCACGCCGTTTATTACGTACCTTCCACCACCTTGATTTCCGTCCCGCTCAATTCATACAGCTGATACACCAACTCGTCAATCTGCTTGTCCACCTGTACGATACGCATTTGCAACGTGTGGCGCGCGTCCAACTTCTCGCGCTCGGCGTGCGCGTGGTTTTTTTGCAACTGCAACATCTCCTCTACCAACGCGACGATGGCAGCGTGTTTCTGCTTGTCGGTAGTGTCAGTGAAGTTGATGCAGCGGATGGGTATCCTGATTACATCTTGCCTAAACCAACGCAATCTACCACCTTTGTCAGGGTCGCCTAACACAGAAGCGATACGCTTGAAGTAACTGAAAATCAACTTGGAATTGAGCAAGCCCAAAAGGTATAAGTCATTGAGTGGAATGAAGTAAACGGTATTAGCAAAATACAAACCATCTGTATCAAGCGCAAAACGACTTTCTTTGGCTATATCAGGATAAACAATCTTGGGTTTTTCAAATTCATCGTAATAATCACATGCCCGTAGTTCCCACCAATACTCACCTCGGTCTTGTCGTTTTTGAGCAACCTCGGCATGTGGCGCAAGATGTTTGGCTAATGCGGGGTGATTTTTCTTGAACCAATTCCACGCATCTTTGGCTCTACCCATGTTGGAGCTTGTCCAACCTTTAGGAATCCGAATCAAATACGAATCTTGAAAGTTGAGGCGATAGTGACGTACATCGTCACCCACTACAAACGGCTTAATCAATTCAGCGCTTTGAGGCGATTGTGTAATGATGTTGTCACGGGTAGCACGATTGATGACAAAGGCTTCATTGTTGCCTGTCTTTATTCCAAAAAAGACTTTTCCTTCTGTATATTCACCTAATGGAATACCTTGTTGACGCATCTTTCCAAAATAGATTGCTCTCTATTGTTGGTCAGTGTCCAGTTTGCGCCTTGCAAAGCACGCTCATCCAATGGTGTGCCAACGGTCCTCACCTCGTCTAGTAGTGAAGCAAAGTTGAGATGCTTAATCGCGGCATAGAGAAGCCTCTGTGCTTGCGTCGCTTTTTTCTGAACGATGATGATAGCAGGAAAGGTTGAAGCAGTTTGAAAGACAGGCAACTCGCCAAAGTCTATGATCTCCAAGATGGTCGTTTGCGTCGCCAAAAAATCGCGCAATGCTTTGCCATAACTAGCGCGCATCCATTTATTCGCTACGATGAAACCGAGCATCCCACCCGGCTTCAACAGCGATAGAGCGCGCTCGATGAAATACACATACAAATCTGCCATGCCCGAATAGGTCGTAAATTTTTCGCTGGCATAAGCCTTGAATTCTTCGCCCAGTGTTTCTTGGCGCACATACGGCGGATTGCCGACAATCACATCGAAACCTTGTCCTGAGCTTGACGAAGGACCACCATCGGTGTGCGCGCCGCCAAAAATTTCGGGAAATTCCGTTTGCCAATTGAACGCGCGTTTCTCTTGCCACTCTGCACCAAATGCCGCTTTCAGTTCGGCGGGCGTGCCGCTTATCAATGAATCGCCGTGGCGAATGTGCGTGAGCGTCGGCAGCCTGTCGCGCACATGCAACGCCTTCAACAACAAATTCAACTGCGCGACCTCCACCGCTTGCGGATCTTTGTCCACGCCGTACAGGTTCTGCGTGAGGATTTGCAACTGCCGCGCGTAGTCGTGGATGTCGAACCGCTCCCCGCTCCTTGTAGGAGAGGGCTGAGGGTGAGGTTTGTCCCTTCACACGCGCATAATGCTGATCCAACATGTCAAACGCTTCGATCAAGAACGACCCCCGACCCACACGCCAAGTCCAACACGCGCACAGGTTGTGAGAGGTTGTCGCCATGCGTCTGCAAGTAGCGCCCCAACGTCTGTTGCACGATGTACTTCACGACGAATGACGGCGTGTAGTAGATGCCTTGCGATTTGCGCTTGGATTTTTTCGGTTGAAGAAGTGAAGCATCCTGAGCTTGTCGAAGGATGCGCGATGGCTTCATCTCCACCCCTGTGTCCAACAAGACGTAACCCAAATACTGCTCATAGACACGCCCCAGCACATCCGCATCAATCAGCGCGAAATTGTAGCTGACGAAATTCGTAGGCGAGGCATACAAGCCCTCGATGATGTTAATGAGCGTCTGCGGCTCATACTCCAAATCTTCGGAGTAGTGCGGCGCGAAGAGTTGGCTGTTGTAAGCGGCGTCGAGTTGGCGGAAACGCGCGTTGAGCTCGCGCACGAGGCGATTGGTTTTGTGGCTCGCTTGCAGCTCGCGCACGAGCGCCCGCAGCGAGTCACTCTCGACGCCGCGATCTTCGGCGGTGCGGATGAAGATAAGCCGATCCAAGATGCGTTGCACGGCGTCGTCAATCAGGCGCGGCGTGTAGAGTTTGCCGCGGTTATAGGCGCGCAAATTCTTGAACAGCGCGTTGCGCCACTCTTTGAGGTTGTCGAAAAGATTTTCGGTGATGGGGACGCGCTTCGTCTTCTTGAAGGCTTTCTCGGCTGCGCGGTCGAGGATGCCCTCCGCCATCGCGGGGCGCGAGAGCCACCACAACTCGTCAAAGCGCGAGAGGTAGTCGTCCACGTCGAAGCTCTTGAAGATGGCTTGATAAAAGTTCGGTTCCTTGACTTCGGCGTTGAGGATTTGTAGCGAGGCAAAATCGGAGAGGACCGCCCACGTCAAGCCTTTGTGATAGGCGTAATCGCGCGCTTGTATGTAGTCGTCGTCTTTCAGTCCTTCGTGCAAGCTTTTGGTTTCAAGCACGAAGCGACGCAAGCCGTTGAGGCGGAAAGAGTAATCCACGTAGCCGCGCGAGATTTTTTCTTCCGACGCGACTTCGGCGGAATCCTCGATGTTCCACAAGAGCGCACGGAAGAGCGTCAAGATAAAATCTTTCCGTGTGTCGCTCTCGTTGTAGGTGCGGCGACGCTGCGTCGGCAGGCTTTTGAATTTTTTGACGAGCGTTTCGATTTGGGCGTAGCTGGTTTCAGAGATGGTCATTGGTCAAATTTACGGCGAGGTGCGAGATACGCTTACCATTGCGCGATGATTTTGTCATACTCGCTATGCGAGCCAATCCAAAACCATGTGATGGTGTCGTCTTCCAGCAATCCCAACACGCGCCAATGCAAACCCACGCGCACCGAGTAAAGCGGTTCTGTTGCATGGACACGCTTGAAGTGCAAACTGGGATGATAGGGGTTACGCTTCCAGAGACGATAACTTCGCCGTGTTTGCGCTTTGACGGAGTCAGGCAGTCGCGCGAAGCAATCCAGAAAATCTTCAGTCAATTGTGAGGTCACAGCTCGTCAATTCCTTGTTTGCGGATGCGCCCTGCTTTAATATCTTGGCGCACTTTATCAGCCCAACGCGCAAGTTGAGCTTGTGTGCGCGCAAAAGATTCATCCCATTGCGCCTCGTCAGCCAGTTCATCAAGGATCAGAGATGCCATCGCATCTTGTTTTTCTGCGGGTAACTCATGCAATTTGGCGACGGCTTTTTCAAGTAGTTGGGTCATGTGTACACTCCTGATGCAGATTATAGCACAACCTCTATTCACCGTTGGCTACACTAAACACCCTGCCTCGTCTGTCATCGGCTATTTCACTTCGTTAATCGTCGCGCGGTCCAGCATCCACATCTTCGTCCGTGCATTCGAGACCCACACGAGCGTCCACGCCCCTTTGTACTTCTTCGTCACCGTGCCTGTCGCCGTCTTGTCTGTCGCGGTGATTGCGACGCTCACGCCATCAGCAATGTTCTTCGCTTCCACTTGAATCGTCTGCGTAGCGGCATAGCCGTCCTTCCACTCGTTGAATGAACGCCCTGACTTAAACGATGCGCTCAACATACCCCATGCCTCATCGAATTTTTGCTGATGCAGCAGCGCGTAGAAATGCTCGACCACTTGCGCGCGCGCTTCGGGGATGCCGTAATCTTTGATGGAGACCGAGACGAGTTGGTTGTTCTGCAAACGCAAGCGTTCTTCGAGCATCCCGCTGTAACAACAATTCGGCTCCCAGCCTGCGTAAATCGGCGTGCGCGCGACGAGCAGGTTGCCCTCGGCCACGGCGCCGAACTTGTAGCCCGCGAGCGAGTCCACCAACGTCGGCGCGTTGTTGACCGCCACATAAATCAACGCGCCTGTGTTGCCTGCTGTGCCGCCTGAAAAGAGCGAGATAACCGCTTCCTCTTGTCCATCGCCCGACATGTCCAGATAGAGAATGCGCTCGCCCAACAACGCATAGCCATAGACGGCGTTGTTCGCTTTCAGTGTGACATGCGGACCACGTATGTCGCCTGCGGGCGGATCCAATTTCGGATCATACGTCAATTTGGGATCCATTGTGATGACCTTCTGCCAATCCACAGCACGCAGATTGACCCCCGCGCGTGATGGTGTGTTCGTGGGAACGAAGGTGGGAACGCGCGTGGGGATGTTGGTTGGCATGTTGGTTGGTGTGTGGGTAGGCGCAAGCGTGTTGGTAGGCGGCGGCGGCGGCGTTGGCGCGGTGGTCGCGGGTGGAATGGCAGGTGTGCTATCACTGCAAGCAGTAAGCATGACCATCAATATCAAAATTAACAAGCCTTGAATTTTCATTCGCAAACCTCTTCGTGTATCAGAATCTCATGCGACTCATGGTGCGCCTTTTGAAGAATGCCACATCCACACCCAGTCGCGAAGCCATCATAAAACCACAAAGAACTCACCCTGCGCACGAAGGCGTCAATCTTTCTTCGTGTCCTTCGTGTTTTTGTGTCTTGGCGTTCAATACTTCCGCACGCTTCACGTTCCGCGCCTTACGTTTCACGCTTCACGTTTCACGTTTCACGCCTCACGTCCTATAATCGCGCCATACTCATCACTAGGAGATGCAGCATGGACTTTCAACTTTCACCCGAACAAAAACTCTTGCAACAGACCATCAAAGAATTCGCCGACCAAGAGATCATGCCTGGCGCGCGCGACCGTGATCGCAACTGCGAATTCCCCGCCGACATCGTCGCCAAGCTCGGCGCGCTCGGCTATCTCGGTCCGCTCACGCCTGAAAAATACGGCGGTATGGGCGCAGACTATTTGACTGAAGCGATTCTGTTTGACGAAATCGGGCGCGCCGATTCGTCGGTGCGCACGACGCTCTCGGTGCAAATCTCGCTGTGCCAAGCGCCGATTCTGAAATACGGCGCGGAGGAGCAAAAGCACCAATATCTGCCGAAGCTGGCAAGCGGCGAATGGATTGGTTGGTTCGGTCTCACGGAACCGGGCGCAGGCTCCGATGCGGCCAATCAGCAGACGACGTGCCGCCGTGACGGCGACCATTGGATTCTGAACGGGCACAAGATGTGGATCAGCAACGGCACGAAGGCGCAGCTTGCCATCATCTTCGCGCAAGGCGATGCGAGCAAACGTCATCGCGGCATCAGCGCCTTCCTCGTCGAGACCAATACGCCGGGCTTCGCCGCGTACGAGATTCACGGCAAGCTCGGTCTGCGTTCATCATCCACCGCCGAGCTCAAGTTGAACGATGTGCGTGTGCATGATTCGCAAAGATTAGGTGAGGTGGGCAAAGGCTTCGAGATTGCGATGTATGCGTTGGATAATGGACGCTTCGGCGTGGCGAGCGGCTGTGTCGGCATCATTCAAGGGTGCGTGGATGCGTCGGTGAAATATGCGAAAGAACGTCAGGCGTTCGGCAAACCCATCGCGGGCTTTCAATTGGTGCAAGAGCTCATCGCCGATATGTATCTGGATTTGGAAGCGGCGCGGTTGTTGGTCTATCGCGCGGGTGCGAAGAAGAACACGGGTGACCCCGCGAGTATCGAAACGTCATTGGCGAAGTGGTATGCGAGCGAAGCCGCCGTCAAAGCCGCGCTCAACACGATTCAAGTACATGGCGGCTACGGCTATTCCGATGAATACCCCGGTGAGCGGTATTTGCGCGATGCGAAAGTGGCGACGCTCTACGAAGGCACGACCCAGATTCAGAAGCTCATCATTGGGCGACACCTGACGGGGATTGGGGCGTTTGTGTAGCTACATGATGGAAATAAGGGAAGATTAGGGGAAATAAGGGGGAGTATGGTGGCGCGCATTTCCGTTTTGCAAATTGCGCGAGCTCAGCGTCGCCCGCGAAATTGGGGAAGGGTTGGTGGCCGACATTCTCCCTAATTTCCCTTTATCTCCATTATTTCCCTTATTTCCCCCTTTCCCTCAAATCACCTTCTTCTCCTTCAACGCCGCAATCGCATCAGTGCCGTATCCCAATCCTCGCAGCACCTCCTCTGTGTGCTGTCCATATTCGGGCGATGGTTCGAGGCGAGACGCTGTGATGTCGCTCAACTTCAAGGGCGAGGCAATTTGTTTGACTTTGCCGTAGTTAGGCAGCTCCAGCTCAACCATCGTGCGACGATGTTGGTTTTGCGGATGCTGCAACGCTTCTTGTAATGACAGCACAGGCTCAAGGCACACATCCGCATCGTCAAAGAACGCCAACCAGTCATCGCGCGTTTTCGTTTTGAAGAATGCGCGGATGGCGGCGAAGGTTGGCTCTGCGGCGTCGTCCATGTCGCGCCCGTGATCTATCCACTCTGCGTGTTCCGCCATTTTGCAAAACGTCACCCAGAACTGCGGTTCCAATGCGCCTAGTGAAAGCCATTTGCCATCCGCACATTCATAGACGTTGTAGCAAGGCATGGCGCCACCTAATAGCAACCCGCCGCGTTGCGGTTGCGCGTCGCCGTTCAAGAATTGCGGAAGGAATGGCATCATCCAGGGCCACACGCCGTCCATCATGCTGATATCAACAAATTGACCGCGTCTCGTCTGCGCGCGGCCGACGATGGCCGCCAGCACGCCAATCGCTGCGAGATACGCGCCTGTGAGGTCGGCGATTTGCGCGGCCGGCATCACAGGTCCGCCGTCGCGCTTGCCGAACAGACCCAAGAAGCCTGACAGCGCCATGTAATTGAGGTCGTGTCCCGCGCGATCTGTGTAGGGCCCCGTCTGCCCATAGCCAGAGATAGCGCAAAAGATGATGCGCGGATTGACCTTACTCATGGCTTCGTAGCCCACGCCGAGTTTGTCGAGACGGCCGGGGCGAAAGCCATCCAACACCACATCGCTTTGCGCGACGAGCTGGGCGAAAATCTCTTTGCCTTCTTTCGGCTTGAGATTGAGCTTGATGCTTTTTTTGTTGCGATTGAGCGCGGCGAAGTTGACGTTTTGCGACTCCGTAATGAGTGTATTGCTCCAGCGCAGATAATCGCCTACCATCGTGTCTTCGACTTTGATGACCTCCGCGCCGAGATCAGCCAACATCAATGAACAGAACGGGCCGGGCAACAGGCGCGTCAAATC
>CAZDYP010000046.1:26834-30086 GCA_964509505.1 uncultured Anaerolineae bacterium
TCTTCAATCTTCAATCTTCAATCTTTAATCTTCAATCTTTAATCTTTAATCTTTAATCTTTAACCTTTAACCTCTTACACATGCAAAACATTCTCGTCACAGGCGGCGCAGGTTTCATCGGCTCGAACTTCGTGCGTTACCTGTTGAATAAATATCCAACCTATCGCGTCGTCGTTTTCGACAAGCTCACCTACGCCGGGCGCATGGAAAACTTGCTCGACGTGGATGACGACCCGCGCTATGCCTTTTTCAAAGGTGACATCTGCGATGCCAACGCTGTCGCCAGCGCCATCAAACAATATCAGATTGATGCGATCGTGAACTTCGCCGCCGAGTCGCACGTAGATCGTTCGATTCTCGACCCTGATGCGTTTGTGCAAACCGATGTGTATGGGACGTATGTGTTACTCGAAGCGGCGAAGCAGTTCAAGGTGGAACGCTTCCATCACGTCAGCACCGATGAGGTGTACGGCGATGTGCCAGAAGGTTACTCGCAAGAGACCGACCCCTTCGCGCCGAACTCGCCATACTCCGCCAGCAAGGCAGGCGCGGAGCTGATGATTCGCTCGTACTTCATCACCTATCATTTGCCCGTCGTCGTCACGCGCGGCTCGAACACGTTCGGGCCCTATCAGTATCCCGAAAAGTTGTTGCCGTTATTCATTACGAATGCGCTGGACGACTTGCCGTTGCCGTTGTATGGCGATGGGATGCAGGTGCGCGATTGGCTCTACGTGATGGATCATTGCAAGGGCATTGACGTCGTGTTGCATCATGGCACACTGGGCGAGGCGTACAACATTGGCGGCGAGAACGAGCAACACAATCTTGACGTGATTCGACTGATGCTGAAAATTTTGGGCAAACCCGAAGCGCTCATCAAGTCCGTGCAAGACCGCCCCGGTCATGATCGTCGTTACGCGCTCGACACGGCGAAGCTGCGCGCGTTGGGCTGGGCGCCACGCACCGATTTCGAGCACGCGCTGCGCGAGACGGTCACGTGGTATCAACAGAACGAATGGTGGTGGCGCAAGATCAAGTCGGGTGAGTATTGGACGTACTATCAACAGCAGTATGGTGAGCGATTGGCATCCGCGGAGACCTAGAAAGGCAAAGGATTTAGAAATAGCCAACCTATTTTGACGTTCCTTTCGTTCATGTTATATTGCCATCATCAATCTCTAAATCAGGCTTGATTACCTAGTAGCGGAGATTACTATGAATAAAACCATCACTCGCAGCGGCTTATGGCCGTTGATCTTCTTTGCTCTCATAGCCTGCCTGTTGCAGTCTCAAGCACAGGAACAAGAGCAAGAACTTCCCTTTGAAACAGTTGCACAAAAAGACAGTTTCATTTACCGTAAAACCCAGCCAGCCATTATCGTAATAGCAAATGCAAACGATGTAGATGGTTTAGATCGTCTTATCTCAGGTATTTCCGAAACATATCCTGAGTTAATGAAGCAGTTACGCCAGCAAGACTATAACCGTGTCCTCGTTGTCTTAGCCCTGTATGGGTATGTAGGAAGTGGAGGGCATAATATCACCATAGAAAGGGTAATTAGAAAAGAAGATCAAATCAATCTATTTGCCCAATTTCGCAAGCCTTTATCGGGTACAGCTGTTACTGATGGATTCACCTCACCTTATCATGTCATTGCAATCTCCAAATCAGAGACTTGGAGACGCAACATCCATTTTGTCTTACTCAAGGATAACATCTCTGTTGCTGAGACTAATCACTTCGTCCCATAATGTAATGCGCCCCAAAAGCTGGAGAGGTGAAGTATCCGATTAAGGGAGTACAATCGCTCTCGAAAAGAACTTCCCATGTCCACCTTGAAACGGCGCCAACATAAACCCGAGTTCAAAGCCAAGGTCGTGCTGGAGCTGCTCACCGGCCAAAGCAGTGTGGCGGCCCTCGCCCGCAAACACCAACGCAAAGAAACACAACTGTATGAGTGGCGTGCACACGCGCTCGAACATCTACCGTGGCTGTTCAGTCGCTCCGAAGTGCAAAGCGTGGAGCAACAGCGCATCGCCGAGTTGGAACGTCTGATTGGACAACTCACCATTGACAACGAAGCTTTAAAAAAAGCTTCGCACTGGCTGAGCCGTCTGTCGCGTGCAAACGACACATTGTGAAGACACTCAGCCCGCGTTATGGCAGTGTGGCTTACTTGTGTCGCCTGCTCGGGCTCGCACCAAGCAGTTACTACTATAACGACGGCTCGCCTGAAGCGCGCAGCGAAGATACAGCACTCAGTCAAGCCTTGCAACAGTTGGCAGGCGACTACCCCACCTATGGTTATCGGCGTTTAAGCCAGTTACTCAGACGGCGCAAACGCTTTAGCCACGTGAATAGTAAGCGGGTGCGCCGCTTGATGAAACGCCTTGGTTTACAGGCGAAACGGCCCCGTCGCAGGTGGTCTACGACTGATTCCGCACATCCTTTCCGTCGCTACCCGAACTTGGTGCGTGCGCTCGGGGGTATTGACCATCCCAATCAGGTGTGGGTCTGCGATATTACATACATCGTCTTAGCCACAGGCGAGGTCGTCTTTCTCGCCATTGTCATGGAGGTCTTCACCCGCACCATTCGCGGCTGGGCGTTAGGTCGTGACCTCACCCATACCTTGACCGTGACGACCTTGCAACGTGCGCTCAAGCGCGGGCGCTGCGAGATTCATCACTCCGATCAAGGCGTGCAGTATGCGACGCCCCATTACACGCAGTTGTTGGCAGCGCGGGGCATTCAGATTAGCCTGAGTGACACGGGCCAACCTTGGCAGAACGGCTATGCCGAACGCTTCATGCGTACCTTGAAAGAAGAGGAGGTCTATCTCAGTGCGTATGAGACCTACGAGGCGGCACTGAAACAGATTGGTCAATTCATTCAAGCCGTGTACAATCGCAAACGCATTCACTCAGCGTTAGGTGATTTAAGTCCGACTGAATTTGAAGTGCAGTGGCAGGCGGAACACTCAACCTAAGACCCTCCCTTAATTTGACCTTTGATCTCTCCAGCCAAAGGGGCGCACTTCATAAATCAATCCCATCCCCAAAGAAAGGCAGGCGAAATCTATGACTAGGCGAAATCTATCCAACCGAGTGGTGATTTTCCTCGCCGTGAGTTTGATGCTGCTGCTTGGTTCCCTGACAATGAATTACACTCTGTCCTTTCAGTCGAACCGTTCTAACGCGCCCGCACTCCAGATCACTGCCACCCTCCAACTGTCCACTTCTACCCTA
>CAZDYP010000047.1:0-5356 GCA_964509505.1 uncultured Anaerolineae bacterium
CGCGCAAACGCAACACGAACAGTCGCTCTTGCAGCATCAGATTGACCACACTGATAAACAGATTGACGCGCTGGTGTACGAGCTGTACGAATTAAGCGACGAGGCAATCAGGCTTGTCGAAAGCTAAGACCTGCGAGGTTGTCGAAAACCTCCCAGGTCTTGCCAAGCAAGCGTTCTCGAACTTCTTCAACAGCTACGCCAAGTCTATCCATCACGCTTATCAGCGCAACTGGCACATCGGAATGCAGCCGCTGAAAAAGGCTTTGGACATTTAATTCTTGAGGATTTTGATTGAGCTAGCAGCAGACCTAGCAGGTTTTTGGAAATCTGCTAGGTCTAGTCAAAGACGTTACTTCTGCGCCCTCTCCAACAGCTCGTCGAGCCGTTCATGGCTATCCAGCACGCCGCTCTCCATGCCCGACTGCATCATGGCGTCGCGGTCTGCCACCGACTGAAAAACATCCTGCGTCGTGACGCGCGTCCGTCCACCCGGCAGCGCTTCGAACCTGACGGTCTCAAGACACACATGCCCCTTTTCCGGCAAGCCCTCGAACTCGAAGGTGCTGATGATGCGCTCCGGCGCGCGCACCTCGTGGTTCACGCCATGGAATCCAAATGCGTTCCCCTCCTCGTCCTTGTGAATGTAGCGCCATCTGCCGCCGCTCGTCGGCTCGAACGTATCAAGGATCATCGTCAAGCGACGTGGCCCCAACCATTGGACGTACAGCTTTGGATCCGTGTAAGCTCTGAACACCAGCTCGCGCGGCGCGGCGAACTCGCGTGTGATGAAAGCCTCCTGCTTGCCGGGTTCTGCCGTGAAGATGGTTTTATTTTTGGACATGCTTTTTTCTCCTTTCATTTGACTCTGGTCGAAATCGCCTGATACCCGCCGCCACCTGGATACACCCAGCCGCCGGTCAAGGTATTGCCATCCTGACTGAACTGACCTTGGTAGTACGCGGGGGAACCTTTTTCACCGCCCCAGATGATGAGCGTATCGCCTTCGATTTCATACACGTAGTCGAGCGTCATGCCATCCAGAAAACTATAAAAGCGTGATCGGATGTCCTGGCTCGGTTCTGCCCCAAATGCCTGTTGATGTCCGATGAACTCAACGCCTTTGATCTGGTGTCCCTCGTGGACAAAATCAACACGCTGGATCAGGAAGAAGCCGCCTTCCGCCCATTCATAGGTGATGTCTCCCGCCAAGTCTCCCGATTGTTTCCACGCGCCGACCAAACGCTCCAGGCTTTTGAGATCGGCATGGGGTTTAGGTTGTTCGTACATGTCATTTCTCCTTTTTTTGCAGCTCCTGCAAAACTTCGTCGAGACGGTCGTAGCTCTCGCTCCAGTACTGTTCAAAGGGCGTCACCCAGTCGTAAATGATCTTGAGCTTCTTCATGTTGACGCGGTACAACCGTTGACGGCCATCGCGTCGCTCGCGCACCAGCCCGACCTTCTTCAATACTGCCAAATGTTTAGAGACCATCGGCTGCGGCCAACCGAGCCTCTCTACCATCTCGTTTACGGATCGTTCAGCCGCCCCAAGCGCCTCGAGGAGCTTGCGCCGCTTGAGTTCGGCGACCGCGTTGAACGGATCATGTGTGGTGGGTACCCTTGCCATGACGTATATTATATACCAATATCGGTATATGTCAAGGGAGGGGGTAAAAAATTTTTTTGAATTTTCTGTTACACCTCACCCACCTACCACGATATACTCACAACAGGCTCACACAGGAGAGTGAGCCTGTCAGACCTCCCGCCCCATGGTTCTGGGTGATGGGCGGGAGGTACATCTCCTGATTTAACCCATGCGCTCACTCACCTTGCGGTCTCATTCATCCACGAGCGCGTCAGCGCACGCCGACGCGAACCTTGCCGTGCGTCCACGCAACGGACACAGCGCCGCGTACGTGCGCGCTCAGTTCGAAGCGTTGTATCAGCGTTACGCCAATCAAGTCTATCGTTATTTGCTCGCGCGCGTCGGCAACACACACGACGCGCAAGAGCTAACCTCCGAAACCTTCATCGCCGCCTTCGAGGGCTTGGAACATTATCAGGAACAAGGCAAAGCGGCGGCGTGGCTCATCCGCATCGCCAAGCACAAAGCCGTTGACCACTTCCGCGCGCAAAGCAAGACCGTGTCGTTGGACGCTGTGGCGGAATTGTCGCATCCCGCGCCGTTGCCCGACGAGACCATCGCCACGCGCTTGCAATGGGAACAGGTGAGCCGCGCGCTGCGCGCCTTGTCGCCCGACCGTGCCGAAGCGTTGACGTTGCGCGTGTTGGCGGGCCTGAGTGTCGCCGAAGTCGCGGCGGTGATGGGCAAGAACGAAGCGGCGGTGCGGATGTTGGTCAGCCGCGCGCTGCACGATTTACGCGAGCGGTTGGCGTGGACGTTGGAGGTGGCTGTATGAATCACACAGAACGCAATGCGCGTGAGCAAGCCCACGCACGAGCTCAAGAGCTCGATGAGTTGTTGAATACGCTGCAAGCAGGCGTCCTTCGACACTGCGAACCACGCGGTCAGGATGCTACACCATCAACCCATATCGCCACTGAAGACGCCGCGCTCGCACAACAATTGGTGGAGCTGTCGGCGCGCACGGAACTCAACCCTACATTCACCCAGTCGCTCCATGCGCGCTTACAGCACGCTCACCATTGGGAGCCCACTCTTCGACAAGCTCAGGGTGCGCTATCACTTTGGCAAGCACTCATCACCTCGCTCAAACATTTCGAAATGAATCACAAATACATCTTCGTTTCCAGTATCGTCTCCCTCGCCATCGTCATCGGCGTCGCCATCGCCACACCGCTCGTGATGCAAGACAACGACCTCGCAAAGTCGTTGCCCGTATTGCCTGCTGCGCCTTTCGCGCCATTTCTCCCCGTCGCGCAATCAACCGATGCGCCCCAAGGCGCGCCAACAGCCGGCGCGCCTCTCTTAGTGCCGAGCATCACCACCCCGCCCGCCCCGAACTTGATGCAGCGCATGAACATCCTCGTGATGGGTCTTGACCGTCGTCCCGACGAGCAGGGCGCATCACGCACGGACACCATGATGATTGTGAGCATCGCGCTCATGAGCCAGACCGTCAGCCTCCTCTCGCTTCCGCGCGACTTGTGGGTGACGATTCCCGGCTACGACGACGACCGCATCAACACCGCGTATCTCATCGGCGAGACGCAGCGCTATCCGGGACGCGGGCCTGCGTTGGCGAAAGCGACGGTGCAAGCCAACTTCGGCGTGCCGATTCATTACTACGTCATCGTGGACTTCGTCGGCTTCCGTCGCCTCGTGGACGAGCTCGGCGGGATTGACGTGGATGTGCCGCAAGACATTCGCGACGAGACATTTCCCGACGATCACGACGGCTATCGCATGGTGTACATTCCACAAGGGCGTTGGCACTTGAGCGGCGACCTCGCGCTCGATTACGTCCGCACACGGCATCAAGATGCGGATTTCGGGCGAATGCGCCGCCAACAACAAGTGATGCTCGCCCTCAAAGACCGCGCGCTGCAAACGAACACCCTCGCCAAACTGCCCACACTCTGGTCGCTCAAATCGGAAGTCGTGCAAACCGACCTGTCAATGGACAAAGCACTCGAGCTCGCCGCGCTTGCCAAAGACTTGCCAGCCGCAAACATTCACGCCGTGACGATTGACGAAAAAATGACGACGCCCATGCTCGTCGCCAGTAGCGGCGCACAGGTGTTGTGGCCCGACCGCGCGAAGATCCGAGAGGTGGTGGAGCAGTTGTTCAGGTGAGCAGAGTGTTCAGTGTTCAGTGTTCACTATCCTTTTTCTTCTCCTACAAAAATGACGCCCCGTTTCGTGTGAAACGGGGCGTGGTATTTTGCTTGTCACGCAATTGACGCGCTCATTTTCTATTTGTATGATTGCGTCTGAATAAAACATGCGGGAGGGTCGAGCGTATGCGCAGCCGTTCATCTAAAAAACAACGCAGGAATTTTTCCAGCTTCACGTTGAACGAAGCGTTCAAGTTGTTGGGCATCGAAGAATTGACACGCTGGAATATAGATGCACCGCCCTTGCTCCCAAGCCAATTTTATCAGGAACACATGCGTCGGTTAGAGCAATTTGACTTGACTAGCTCTGAAAGCGCCAAGGCGCTGATCATAGACGCCATTTGCGAAGAAGTGATGATACAGCATCCACGACTCAAAGTTTGGAAAGAAGCGTCGCTACAAAGCGACCAATTAGGCGAGGTCGCGGATTACTTGATCGCGCCTAAACGGGACTATCTTGAAGCGCCGTTACTGTGCGTGATTGAAGCCAAGAAAGATGATTTTGAGGCAGGCTTGACGCAGTGCTTAGTCGAGATGCACGCTTGTCAATGGAACAACGCGCAACTCGGCAAACAGCTGGATGTCTTTGGCGTCGTCACCAATGGCGACCTTTGGCGTTTTTATCAATTCACGAAACGAGGGGAGGTTTTAGAAAGTCTGTCGTATGCGCTGGGTGAATTGAGCAAAGTCTTAGGCACGCTTCATGCGGTCTTAGGCATGTGTGAGGCGCAACTTCGTTGAAAGGAATGAATCATGTACTTGCTATTGATTCATACTAACCCCCTCCGCCGCGCAATATCCGCCGCTTGCGTGCGGTTCTCCGCTTGCAACTTCGCGAGGATGTTCGAGACGTGGTTCTTCACCGTACCTTCGGTGATGGTCAGCTGCTGTGCGATGTCGCGGTTGCTGAAACCTTGCGCCAGCCTGACTAGCACTTCGCGCTCACGTTCCGACAACGGTTCAATCGTCGTCGCTTGCGGGCGCACCAACTCGCGCAACGCCCGTGACGCAATCTCGGGTTGGATGAACACTTCGCCTGCATGGACGCGGCGAATCGTCTCGATTAATTGTGTCGCAGGCGTATCCTTCAGCAAGTAGCCAAGCGCGCCCGCGCGCACGCCCTGAAACACATAATCGTCGCGATTGAACGTCGTGAGGATGATGACCTTCGCTTGCGGCCACGCAGCACATAGCCTCGCCGTCGCCTCGACGCCGTTCAGCTTCGGCAACTGCACATCCATCAACACGACATCAGGGCGCAACTGCAACGCGCGTTGCACGCCCGTTTCCCCGTCGCTTGCCTCGCTGACCACACGCATATCGTCCTCAAGGTCGAGAATCGTCTTGAGTCCTTGACGCATGAGGGTTTGGTCTTCGACTAGGAGAATGCGGATCGGATTCATGCAAGTAACCAGAAGTCAGTAGCCAGTAGCCAGATTCTAGTAGTCACGCTGCCTCCATCTGACTACTGGCTACTGATTACTGGCTACTGAGAGTCGGCAAACGCGCCTCGACCGTCGTGCCGCCGTTACTCGTC
>CAZDYP010000047.1:5366-18478 GCA_964509505.1 uncultured Anaerolineae bacterium
AACATCCTCCGCGAGGGTCTCGCGCGCGGCGAGCTCGTCAACGTCAATGTGCCGCCGAGTCCTTCGACGCGTTCACGGATGCCGCGCAAACCGTAGTGGCGCGGCAGCATTTCGGCATTGGGAGGGAGACCGATGCCGTCGTCGCTCACACGCAAGACAATATGAGAGTCCGCTGCTTGCAAGCGGATTTGCGCGCGGCGCGCGTGGGCATGTTTCTCGATATTGGTCAAGGCTTCTTGCGCGACGCGCCAAAGCGTCTCTGCCAACGCTGGCGTCAGCGAGTTTGCCGCGTCGTCAACGTGACACGTCGTTTCGAGCTGTGCGCGTTGCCCCGTTTCAACGGCGAGCGCTTGCACCGCTGGCGCGAGTGCGCGATCACCCAAGCCCGATGCGCGCAAGCCATCTAATGAGCGACGCAGCTCGTCCATGCTCTGGCGCGTGAGCGTCTTCAACTCCTCGATGTGCGCAGCAGCGCGCGAGGGGTCAATCGCGATGAGGCGTTGCACGGCTTCGAGCTGCACGGTGAGCGCGACGAGCGCATGTCCCAAGCCATCGTGCATATCGCGCGCCAGCCGCTCACGCTCACGCAGCGCCGCCAACTCTGCATCGCGCTCCCGCGCCCATTCGAGCTCGCGCTTCGCCGCTTCCAACTCGACGATGAGCTTGCCGCGTTCACTGCTCGCGCGCATCAACCATGCAAAGAACACGCCGAACACCAACCACAACACAAACAAGATCGTCGCGCCAACCAGCTGCCCTACGTTCACGCGCGAGAATCCGTCCCATACGAGTGTCCGACCAAAAGCGACCAACACCAGAGCGAGCGTACCCAGCAACGAAATTCTGAGCGGCAGCGTGCCCCACAACTGTCCCACGTAAGCCCATACCAACCATAGAAACCATGGCATGAGCTGCTGCTCGATCCACCACAACGCGACACTGCCGCCGAAGTAGAGCAACCACCGCCAGCGTGAGAGGGGCCAGCATTTGGGAAACATGAGCGTTGGCGCGTAGAGCGCGACCTGTAAGCCGACGCACGCGCTCACCAACACCTCGCGCCAACCCCAACTCTCGCGCGCATTCCACCACGTCGCGCCGAACAGAAAGGCTAACATGCTCAAATACATCAGGTGCCAAAACCACAAAAAGAATCGGAATTGGCGCCCGGGCAACGGCGCGACGTTCACGGCAGGCAGCTCAGGGTGGGTGTGACTCATAGCGCTTTTGAGGCTCTACCGACTTTGGTGTAGAACGCTCGCGGTGGATTTGCAATCCACCGCCCAAGCGCGGGATTTCAAATCCCGCGCGAGCCAGTGGAGGGTTTCTACATCAAAGTCAGGAGACCCGCTTTTGATTTATTTTCGCGCGACCCACGACAGCGCCAACGCGCCCAGGCCGCCAATGATGAGGAACACGGGCCAGATGGTGCCCCAATTCAAGTTGAACAGAAAGACCGCCATGACAAAGAGCAGGACACACCCGCCCAGCAGCGAGCTGACGATGCCCGAGGTCAAGCGTCCCAGTCGTTGATAGCGCTGCCATGCCGTGAAGAAGATGCCACTGACAGGCAGCAAAATAAATAGCGCCCACCAGTTGCCGTTGAGCTCGAGCCAACCAACATTGCGCAACAAGAAAACGACGCCCAACAAGATCAGCGCGGCGCCCCAGCCCAAAGTGCGGAATGGCGTATGACGCGGAGGGCGTTCTTCTATAGGTGAATTGTTCATGGGTGATCGCTCCTGTAAATGAGTAATTGGTAATTGGTAATTGGTGATTGGCGATATGCGACCTGCAATGTGTTACGCTTTGGGATCCCAACGGAACAGCTTCGCCGCAACGAGCATAGCACCAATGCCATAGGCAAGCAAGATAACCAACTGCGTCCCTGCGTGCGGAGCCAATGAACCACTGAGCAACGGCGAGCGCATCAAATCGCCCGCGACGTAGCCAGGCAGATACGGCGCGACGGTCCTTAACCAAGCGGGCATCATATCGAGCGGCAATATCAAATTCGTGACGAACATCTGCCCGAAGTAGGCGACTTGTCCCAAGGCGACCGCGGCCGTTGACTTGGCAACCAATCCACTAATGACTTGCCCAAAGGCGATGAACGTCAGCAAGCTGAAGATGAACATGGGTAATGCGAGCGCCACGCCCATCGTCGTGAGCGGCACCTGATAGAACAGGGCCGATACTACCATGATGATGACGGCTTGCAATACGCCAATCACGACGTTGACCGTCAGATATGCGCCGACGAGTTGCAGGGCGGGCAGTGGCGTCGCGCGGAGTCGGCGCAAGATACCCTTCTCGCGCATCTCCAACATCAGCGCCGAACTGCTCACCAAGCCATACGCCAACGTGTTCAGGACGATGACACCGGGCATCACCCACGTCATGTAATTGTCCACGCCAATTTTATACGCGCCAAACACGACGCCATAAATCACGAGCAACAGCACTGGGAACGCAAAGTTCCAAAACAGCACTTGTCCATTGCGTAGATAGATCAACGTCTGCGCTTTGGTCAGGATCAAAAAGCGCTTCATCACAATCTCCTTGTAGGGCAATTTGCCGCTCTGCCCATGAGCAAGTTACCAACCTGCCCACAGAGACAAGTTAAAACTCGTCCTACATTTCGAATGGTCTGCCTGTCAGCTTCAAAAACACATCTTCCAGATTCGGCTGCCGCAACCTCACGTCACGGATCGTGCGGTTGGATTGCATGGCAAGCGTTTGCAATGCCATGAGCGTCGCTTGCGGTTCGGCTGTTTCGATTTCGAGATGCGCGCCTGTATAACGCGCGTGATTGACGGCAGGCAAGGCGCGCACTTGCTCCAACGGCAACTCGACGGTTGCTTTCAAGACGGAGTTGGCTTTGAGATTGGCGACGAGCTGCGCGGGCGTGTCGCACGCGACGATGCGGCCGTTGTCTATGATGGCGATGCGTCCACACAACGCTTCGGCTTCCTCCATCGCGTGGGTGGTCAAGATGAGCGTGCGCCCCTCGTCGTGCAACGCGCGAATGAGCTCCCAGACGTTGCGGCGCGCGTGTGGGTCGAGCGCCGCTGTGGGCTCGTCGAGTAACACAAGCTCTGGATTGTTGGCGATGGCGAGCGCGAGCGCGAGACGTTGTTGCTGTCCACCCGACAAGTGCCGCGCGAGCTTGCGCCGTTGCTCATGCAAGTCGAAGTGTTTCAGTAACGCAATGATTTGCGCCGCACTGAGATACACCTCGTAGAGCGCAGCATACACTTCCAGCAGTTCCATCAACGTCAGATCATCCAGCAAAGCGGTGCGTTGCAGTTGAATACCAAGTTTGCGTTTGGTTTTGGCGGAATGCCGGCGCACATCCAAGCCCGTGACACGGACGCTGCCCTGCGAGGGGGTGTGCAAGCCCTCCACACACGAGAGCAGCGTCGTCTTACCCGCGCCATTCGGACCCAGCAAGCCGAAAATTTCACCTTGAGCGATGACGAGGCTCACGTCTTGCAATGCCTTGACAGCGCCGTAATGCGCTGAGACATTTTCAATTTGCACGATGGGCTGAGTCATTCATTCCTCCTTGCACGTCGCTGGTCGCTAGTCATTCGTCGCTAGCGCGTGGTCATTAGCGGTATCGTTCTAATTACGCTCCACACTATACGCCAAAATCATCTGAGCCCACAGACCCCAGCGACATATCTTCACTATGACGAAAGTCATGGCGCCCCTATGCCACACCGCAACAAAAAACCCTCCCACAGCGCCTTGCTGCAAGAGGGTCGAAGTCATCGCACGAAAAAGCATCACGTCGAATGCGCCCACAAGCGCGCAAACGATGCGAGCTCGTCGTACACCATATCCACTACGAAGGCGGGCAAGCGAAACGTTGGCGTGGCGACGAAGTACGCTTCGGCCACGCCCTTTTGCGGCGCGATCTTGACGAGCAAACGATGTCGGTCATCCATCACATACTTGTCGCCCTTCGGATGCAATTCCACACCCGCAAGGCGATTGAGCTGCTCGCGCGCCTGTTGCGCCTCGCTTTCACTCCAACCCAAACTTGCAATGATCTGATCATCCAACCAATAACACAAATTGCTTTTCCTTGTCCCTGCGGCTTGCCCATTGGCAGGCACAGCAAACGCCGACTCGACCATGCTTTGCGCCGTCGCCGCGAGCGTGGCGCGTGAACCTGTCGCCGTCGTCATCAGTTTGAGGAAGATGAACGTGCCCAGCGCAAACGCCGACCAATAGTATTGACGCACGCCGCTGTATGTCAACGAATAGAGTTTGTCTTCGGTCGTCTCAATTTTCGTGAAGTAGCCGTTGATGTCGTAGCGTTCGATCACGGCGCGTTCAGGCGCGACGCCAGGTTGTCCCGTGCGAATATAAATTTGCGTCAGATAATTTTGTTGCGCTTCCCGGATGTAACGACACAATTCCAAACCCGCTTCGTCCGTCTCCATCACTACGTCAATAAATGCGACAGCGAGCGACGGCAACAACTCCGCTTGGGCTTCGAGCAATTGCATGGCTTCACCCTTGCTGCGACAGGCGTGAATTTTGAGAGGAATACCATACACCTTGAAATTTTTCATCGCCAATCTGGAGACGGCTAACACATCGGGGTCGTCGTCCACCAGCAACACATCCCATTCCTTTTGAAACATACCCATTCTCCTGTAGGGCAAATTGACAATTTGCTCTACATCTACGCATTGTCTGGCGAGGCAAATTGGCAACGCCCTTGTCAAGAAAAGTTGCATGAGTGCGGAGAACGCGCTCTCTAGCGCGCGGCGGCGTTAGAAAGTGTTTTGAACATATCAGACCGAGACCCTAACGGTTTCGCTGGCCAGCCACAAAGCATTTCCGGCAGGCTTGCGGCGCCACTGGTGAACCCGCTGCGCCAGAAAAACCGTTAGGGTCTGAATTTCAAAACACTCTCTTAGAGCCTGCCGCCCCCTCGTCGCGCATTATGGCTGGACATGCACGCTTGGCAATTTGTCCCACCCCCAAGTTGCGGCGATTGTAGGCGAAAAGGTGACGCAACGCAAACGCGCTACTCATCTACGATGCGTTGAGGGAATGTCACCGTGACCGTTGTGCCTTGTCCTAACTCCGATGCAATATCGAGCTGCCCGCGCAACGGGCCTGTAACGAGATTATAGACCATCGCCAAACCCAAACCCGCGCCTCCATGGTGGCGGCCCGTCGTGAAGAACGGCTCGATGACTTTGGGTAAATGCTCAGGCGCGATACCCGCGCCGAAGTCGCGCACACGCACGGTGAAACGCGGCGGCAGCGCATAGTTGCTCGCCATCAACGTAATCTCGATTTTGCCGCCGTTGCCAGTGGGATACGCATAGCGTTCGATATTCGTGAGCAAATTCAACAGCACTTGCGATAAATAGCCGCGATAGCCCAACCATTCGCGCGATGCTTCGGGCAGCCAATCTTTGAGCTCAATCACCAGATTGGCTTTACGCGCCGTCACCTTGAACAGGCTGATGATCTCTGCCACCGCCTCACTCAGCAGCATTGCTTCCTTCGTGTCGGTGATTTGGCTGATCGAAACCTTCTTGAAATCTTCGACGAGTTTGTAGGCGCGCTTGAGGTTGCCCTCGAGCAATTGCGCCGCTTCGCACATGTCATCAATGACCTGCTGCTCCTCCGCCGTGTGCGCCAGCCGTTGCAGCGCATTGAGTCGCTCACGAATGATGCTGGACGCCGTATTGATGATGCCGAGCGGCGTGTTGACTTCGTGCGCGACGCCCGCGACCATCTGTGCGATAGAACGATGCCGCTCGATTTCCATGCTCGCTTGTAACGCTTGCTTGGCTAGCTCATCTTGCACGTACTTGAGCGAGGTTTCGCGCAGCCGCGACACCAACGCCGCGAAGACGCCTTGCGCCATTTGCGCGTTCGCAGGCGCCAGCAGCGACATGAACGTTTGCTGGTCAAGCACAAAAAACTCACAAGCCGTCACCGTCACAGCCGTCGCCGAGCGCGGACGATCATCCAACAAAGCGAATTCGCCGAAGTAGTCGCCCTCGCGCAATGCGAGCAACACCACTTCGTGCCCTTGCTCATCGCGCCGAAACACTTTGGCTTGTCCCGACAGCACGATGTACAAATGGTCGGATAGATCGCCTTCGGTAAAGACGATTTGGTCGGCGGGCGACGTCAACGTGCTGCCCAGGCTCGCTATACGCGCCAACTCCCCATCGGTCAGATGCGCGAAGAACGGCACTTTTTTGAGGGTCAATGCGATAGACATACGTTAGTCCCATGGTTGCTTGGTCGGCTGGTCATGCGGTCGCGTAGTCGTTTAGCCATTTAGTCGCTGGGTCAACGTCGAGCAAACGAGCCGCAATGCGCTCTTCGCCACTCGCAATTCACTGCTTCCTGCCAACGCCCTGTGATGCGCCAACCTTGTTCCGTTTTTTGCAAGGCGATGATCCAGCGACTGCCCAGACCTTGAAGATCCTTCTGCGTGAGGTCGAGCGGTTCACTCCATTGTGTCACCGTGAGCCATGCTTGATCGCCCGCGAGCTCTAGGCGCGCCGGGGTCTGTGTGAAACGCAGCCATGCCGGTTGCGCTCGTAACTGTCGCAACATGGCATCGGCGAATTGCGGATGTCCTAGCGCGTCGAGCGTCGCCATCAACGCACGCTCATCACGATTCACGATTGCCTCGTCTTGCGCCTTCAACAAACGCACGATGGCGGCGACGGGCGCTAGTTCGCCATGCGCGCAAGTCCCTGCACGCCATTCACAACTCAACGCAGGTTCGATCACATCCAAGAGCTGTGCCGCCCTATCCAGCTGGTGCGCGTTGAGCGCCTCAATGGCCATCACCAACAACAGTTCCAACACACGATTGTGGACGGCGTCGGCAGGCGCGCGATACGCTTGGCGCAACGCCTCATCCCACTTGTTCACATCAGGCGATGGCAAGCGGCGCGCGTCAGGGTCGAACAATGTTTCGTAGCGACGCATCACATCATAATAGCGAATCTTCAACTGCCAACGCCGCAAAATTTCTTTGGCGGCAGGCATGGCGCGCGCGCGCAATTGGTTCAACCACAACTCTTCCAATTCAAAGAGGGACCGACCATAAAGCGCACTCCAATCATTGGGGCGACGGATGATTTGACGCAATCGGTCGAGACCATATTGTTCAATCAAAAACTTCACAAACGACGCCGCTTCGGTATAGGCGATTTCGTGTTGCTGATTGCTCCAAGAGTTTCGCAAGGTCGAGAGTGGAATAAATAACTCACTGTGCGCTATCGCCGCCGCACTGGCGTCAATCTCATCAGGTTCATAGTGGCCGCCCGTCGCATAGACGGCGATGCCCTCCGCAATGAGCGCGTTAGCGCCGAGGTTGCCCCAATCGGAGGTGAGCGCGTGCGCGCCTTCATGCGCGAAATAATCCACAGGTGAAACGCCTGTGTAAGCGCGATCAGCATAGGAGATGAATAACGTCTTGCCAAACGCCGCGCCGCCGTTCCAAAACACGCGCGGCACGATGTAAATCGAAACGAGCGGCAAGGGCGCATCGAGCGCGCGCGCCACTCGCGCGCGCGCTTCCTCAGCCGCTTGCCGCAAAAACGCGATGTCACGCGCAGCCGCCGTCTCTGGCAAATAGAACAACGCCACGCTGCCCGTGCGTGTCATATCCCAGCTCAGCTTGATGGGCGAGGTGTCAGGCAGCACCAAGGTTGACGTGTAACTTTGCGCGAGCGTCAGCGTCTCGCCGTTCACGCCGCGCAGCAACCACGCATAGCGCAACACAGGCACATCGCGCGGCAAGCTCAAGTTCTTGGTTTCGATGGTATGCTGTGCAGTACAATGGGACGCGCAAGCGACAGACACCGCTAATGGTTGGCGTCCGCCCTGTGCGCCAAACCACAGCTGCGCTTGGGTGATGGGTGTATCGCTTTCGAGGGTGAATTGCAAGGTGCGTTGCGCCAAGTCTTCGTGAACGACGGCGCGCGCAGAGAGTGTGAGGGAACGTGGCAGGGCGTCGCGCAAGTCACACGCCGTGAGCGTTGTGAGGAGCAAACAGAGCAACAGACGAAGGTGTTTCATCAAGGGAGATTATAGGAGATGGAGGATATTCGGGGAAATCGAAAAAACAAACGAGGAGAGACAACCTCCATCTCTCCTCATCGTCCGTTCCCTGGATGCAGATGCAAACGCCCTCCGACGCGAAAATTCTCCGCGTCCTTCTCTGAATCATGGGTGCGTCTAATTCGCGCTCGCTACTTCCCGCCGGTGCCAAAGCGCTCTTGCAAACGCGCTTCAATCCGTTGCGCCGCCACCTCGGGCGCGCAGCCTTCCGCCAGCGCAATCTCGCCGGCCAGCATATCGCGCGCGCGGGTGTAATAATCTTGATCCGTTGCCGAGAGCTTCTTCTTCTGTCCGCGACTGTATAGGTTCCGCACGAGCTCTGCCAAATCATTCGCGCTGCCGGTTTTAATGCGTTGGCTCATGTGCGTTTGGCGCTCCGTGAAATTGTCGGACAGCGGTGCGGGTCTTCCCTTTAACACCTCCAATACTTCGCTCGTTTTGGTTTTGCCCATGACCGAACGCAAACCGATATTGGACACATTGTCCACAGGCACTAAAATTTTTCGGGAGCCCTGAGTCATCAAGTTGATGACGTAGTAATCGCTTTTGTTTTCTGGCGTGAGCGTACGCGAC
This sequence comes from uncultured Anaerolineae bacterium, assembly GCA_964509505.1. Lineage (GTDB taxonomy): Bacteria > Chloroflexota > Anaerolineae > JACRMK01 > JACRMK01 > CAZDYP01. Next base: position 14,061 of record CAZDYP010000047.1, read on the forward strand.
TCGATGCCGCTAATGACACCCGCCCCATGCGACGGATGCACGACTTTATCTCCAATGCGAAAGTTACCGTTTCCCATCAGCGTCTCCTCCTTTGAGAATGGCTATTTTTCTTGGAATCAGCCGAGTTTGATGTAACAGCTGGTTTAGTTGCCTGCGACGCGCGCGGCGACGTTTTGCGTGAACCGTTGCTGGAGGCGCCCTGTGCGGCTGAGGCATCGGGCGCTGGGAGCAACGAAGGTTGCGCAGCAAATTTTTTTGCGGCGGCTTTGCCTTTAGACGGCGCAGCCTCCGCCGTAGGTATTTGACCGACGGGGACTTCAACTGACTTCATCAATGGAATCAAACAGGCGACGCGGTCGCCTTGTTTCAATTCCATCAGCATTGAACCTTTATGCGCGCGCCCAGCGCGATTGACCAACTTGGCTTGCGTCACGAGCGCGGCATTCTTCATTGAGAGCAACGTTGCTTGATCGTCGTCGCTAGCGACCCACGCCCCAACGAGTTTGCCCGTGCGCTCACTCAACCCCATCGTGCTGACGCCGACGCCATAGCGACCTTGTTTTGGATACTCGCTCAACTTCGTGCGCTTACCCTGCCCTTGCTCCGCAACGACGATGAGCTGCTCGCCCATGCTGGCGAGACCAAAGCCAACGACGGACGCGCCTTCTGCGAGTTTGATGCCTGCGACACCGCCCGCGACCATGCCCATTGGGCGCACCGTAGCCTCGCTGAAGCGAATGGCGCTGCCATCGCTCGTGACGAGGATGTATTCGTCATTGCCCGTGCTCAATGCCGCCCAACCGAGCTCGTCGCCTTCGTCCAACTTCATAATGACGGTGCCACTCGCGCGCGTGCCAAGCAATTCGCTGACTGCCGTGCGTTTCACTTGCCCTTTGCGCGAGACAGTCACAATGTACCGCTCCACACCTGCGGGGAACGCGGGTAACGCGAAGCCTGCGACCAGCTGCTCATCAGCTTCAGGCGAAGCGAGCGTTCCGAATGGCACGCCATCGTCATCGCCTTCGGGAATCTGCGCGGCTTTCACACGGAACACACGCCCTTTCTGCGAGCAGCTCACTACCTCATCGCGGTTGTTCGCCAATGTGTACCACGCCAGCTCTTTCTCCGCGCGCGAACGACGACTTGGATTCAACAGCCGTTTCACGCGCCCATTCTGCAAACCAACGATCATCACAGGCACATCGGCGATAAGGTCTTCGGCTGTCACCGAACCGAGCTCGCCTTCGACAATGGTGGAACGCCGCTTGTCGCCGTACGTCGCTTTCATGGCGCGCAAGTCATCTTGAATGAGCGCGAGAATCTTTTGCGGATGCGCCAGCAAGTCTTTGAGGTGCGCGATGAGCTTCTTGATTTCTTTGTATTCGTCCTCAATCTTCTGGCGTTCCAACGCGGCGAGGCGACGCAGCTGCATATCGAGAATCGCCGTCGCTTGGCGCTCGCTCAATTTGAAGCGCTTCATCAGACGTTCGCGCGCCGTCTCGGTGTCGGGCGATTGGCGAATCGTCTTGATGACCTCGTCCAAGTGCGCGAGCGCGATGCGTAAGCCTTCGAGGATGTGTGCGCGGTCTTCGGCTTTCTTGAGATCGTGTTGTGTGCGGCGTGTGATGATCTCGCGCCGATGCTCGACGAAGAGGTGCAAGATGCGCTTGAGCGGCAGCAGCTTTGGCTCGCCCTCCACCAATGCCAGCAATGTCACGCCAAACGTCGTCTGCAACGGCGTGTATTTATAGAGCTGCTTTAGCACAGCGTCTGGTTCAACTGTGCGTGTGAGCTCGATAACGACGCGCATCCCTTGTCGGTCAGACTCATCGCGCAAATCGCCGATACCATCAAGGCGTTGGTCGCGCACCAGCTCCGCAATGCGCTCGATGAGGCTCGTCTTGTTCACTTGATACGGCAGCTCGGTAATGATGATGCTGCTGCGCCCGCGCGACAATTCTTCGAAGTGCGTTTTGGCTTGCACGATGATGCGCCCTTTGCCCGTCGCATACGCTTGCTCGATGTTGTCTTCGCCCTCGTCGCTCGCCGCGTAGCGATAGACGAGACCCGCCGTGGGAAAATCGGGGCCCTTGATGTAGCGCATCAGGTCGTCCACGCCAATCTTGTCTATGTTTTTGTAATGGTCAATGAGATAAATGAGAGCGTCGCACACTTCGCCGAGGTTGTGCGGGGGGATATTGGTCGCCATGCCAACAGCAATGCCTGACGCGCCGTTGACCAGCAAATTGGGAAGCGCTGCGGGGAGTAAGGCGGGTTCTTTCAACGTGCCATCGAAGTTGTCAGTGAAGTTGACCGTGTCCTTTTCGATGTCGTTGAGCATTTCCTGCGCGCTGGCGGCGAGCCGCGCTTCGGTGTAGCGCATCGCCGCCGCGCCGTCGCCATCCACTGAGCCAAAGTTGCCTTGTCCGTCAATCAGGGGATAGCGCATGGAGAAATCTTGCGCGAGGCGCACCATCGCGTCATAGACCGCCATGTCGCCGTGTGGGTGATACTTGCCCAACACTTCACCGACAATGCGCGCGGACTTTTTGTACGGCGAGTTGTGGCGCAAGCCCATGTCGTGCATGGCGTAGAGAATACGCCGCTGTACAGGCTTCAAGCCATCGCGCACGTCGGGCAGGGCGCGCGACACGATGACGCTCATCGCGTAATCGAGATACGCGCCCTGCATCTCTTGGTCTATGTCAATTTGTCGAACGGTGCCTATTTCCATGTTCGTCTCTAGTTGTTAGTCTCTAGTCGTTAGTCACTCACCGCTGGTCGCTAGTCCCTGTGAAATACGTCGCTCGACTTTGATTGCTGAGTCGCTGGTATGCGAGCAAAACTAATGACCCGGGACTACCCACTCACGACTAATGACTAATAACTAGCGACTAGCGACTAATAATCGCGCTGTTGCGCTTGCATTTCCTTGCGGCGCGCCTTACGGGCGGCGCGCTGACGTTCTTTGCGTTTCTCCTCGCTCTTGGACACGAACCAACGCTTCTTCCGATACGTGCTCAGAATGCGGCTGTCGGCGACCTCTTTACGAAAACGCTTCAACAAACTATCCTGGGATTCCCCAGCTCGAAGCACTACTGCCAATGAATGTCACCTCCCTTCGGGTGAAGTAGATGATTATTTAATGACCAACGGTAAGAATTGGTGGCTGGCATAGATCGAGAACAAATTCCAGTGGCTCACTCCCTTTCAAGCTTACTTGGCTGAACCTCTTGTCATCATCTTCACGCGCCCCGCATCAAACGAAACACGTAAGGTATAAGGGTCTACTATTTTGAATGACTCAACCCGATAAACTGAGTGTGGCATGATAAAGACGTCGTTAGGATAGTAAAACTGGTCGCGCGCAGCTTTTGAAAAATCGTACTCGGTTTTCATTCAAGCAAAAAGAAGGCTGAAAGCTGAACCTTGCGAAATGCTCACCTTTCAGCCTTCTTGTTTCATCGTTCCGCCTTCTCCGTTTGTGCCGCTTTGATTTCGAGGCTAATGCGTTGCCGCGCCATGTCCACGTTGAGCACCCGTAGCGACAGTTTGTCTCCCACTTTAGGCTTGGCGCTGCCGCTCAAGCCGCGCATCTCGCTCACATGCACCAAGCCCTCAACCCCCGCTTCCAATTGCACGAATGCGCCAAAATCGGTCATGTTCGTGACCGTGCCTTCGACCGATTGACCGCGCTGGTAACGCTCTTCAATCGTCAACCATGGATCCACTTGCGTGCGTTTCATGCTCAACGCCACACGCCCCTTGTCCCGCTCGACACGCAACACCATCACCTTCACCTCCTGCCCAACCTTCACGACATCGGAGGGGTGGCGCACACGTTGCCACGACAACTCAGACACATGGATCAACCCATCCACGCCGCCCAAATCCACAAACGCGCCAAACGACGTCAGGTTACTGATGCGCCCCGTGAGGATGTCGCCCTCTTTTGATTCTTCCAACAAGCGTTCGCGCTGCGACTTGCGCCACTGCTTCATGGCTTGTCGTTCCGAGAAAATCAAGCGCCGCCGACGCTGATCAACCTCGATGACCTTCAGCCGCAACTTCATACCCACCATCTTTTGCAGCCACGCGAGGTCTGGGCTGAGCTCTTCATCTTTCTTAGCAGGCGGCTCTTTCTTGCTGGCTTCTTTCGTTGGGCGCGGCGTCTCTGCTTTCGGCGCTGGCGCTGGCAGCGCAGCCTCCTCGGGAGGCCGCGACACAACTTGCGAGGCAGGAATGAAGCCACGCAATTTGCCGAATGGCACAATCAGCCCACCTTTATTATAGGTGCTAATTTGCCCCTCAAACACTTCGCCCGTGTTGAAGAGGTTTTCGACCCGCACCCAATCCTCGAACGACTTCGCTTGGGTCAATGAGAGCGTCGCTTCTTCATCAGGGGTTTCATTCCGCAC
>CAZDYP010000047.1:18578-29647 GCA_964509505.1 uncultured Anaerolineae bacterium
CATTAGGGACTCAGGTGAAATAGTCGGATCGGTCAGACGGTTGGCTAGTCAAACTGATCAGACAGGCTGGATCGTCACTTGATTACTCAGTCACAGCTCTCCCGATCTCAATGGAGAGGAACATGGCGAGCTGGGCGAACCATGCGGGTCCATCAAGTCGCCCAGCTCGCCGCGCTGGCGCCGCATCAAAGTCAGCAGCATCTCAGTCACTTGATCACTGAGTTATTGGAGTATCGGACAACCTGAGCAAGCGACTCAACGACCAAGCGGCTAATCATCATCTTCCATTTCCTCTTCCTCACCTGTGCTGGCCATCGCTAAGGCTGCGCTAATACCTACTCCCGCTGGCAACGCCATGTTGCCCTCAATAGGAGTAAAGCCGGTGCCCGCAGGAATCAGCTTGCCGATGATAACATTTTCCTTCAAGCCATGCAGATCATCGCGTTTGCCTTCAATCGCGGCCCCAGCCAACACGTTAATCGTGTGTTGGAACGACGAGGCCGCCAAGAACGAATCTGTATTGAGCGCAGCTTTGGTGATGCCCAGTAAGACAGGTGAGGCTGTTGCAGGCCGCTTATTCTCCGCAATCAGCTTTTGATTCATCTCCTGAAATTCGATGGCGTCCACCAACTGCCCCAGCAAATAGGGCGTCTCACCCACCGTCTTGATCTTCACGCGACGCAATAGCTGGCGCAAGATAACCTCGATGTGCTTGTCGTTGATAGTCACACCCTGCGAGCGATACACCTTCTGCACTTCATCCAACAGATATTGCTGCACCGCCTCGCGCCCCTTGATCTTCAAGACCGTGTGCGGGTTCAACGCGCCATCCGAGAGTTGCTGCCCCGCTTGCACTTTCTCGCCATTCTCCACACGCAAGCGCACCGTCGGCGACACTTCAAATTCTTGTTCTTCCCGATTCTCGCGGCGTATGACGAGCTTGCCATCGCTCATGCTCACTTTGCCGCCATGGGTCGCCACAATTTGCTTATCGCCGCGCTTCGCCAGGACCGTGCCATCTTCAACTTGAGCGCCATTTTCGACAAGCAGCGCATAATTCCCGGGTACCTCATATTCGTCGCGCACCATCGTTGACGACACAATGAGAACTTTTCGGATATCGCCTTCCCGCTCAATTTCCACGATGCCCGGAATTTCCGCCATGATGGCTTCGCCTTTCGGATTGCGCGCCTCGAATAGTTCCTGCACACGCGGCAGCCCACGCGTAATGTCAGTCTCGCCGGCGACGCCGCCTGTGTGAAATGTGCGCAGCGTGAGCTGCGTGCCGGGCTCGCCAATGGATTGCGCGGCGATGACGCCGACGGCTTCGCCAATCTGCACCAGACCATTGCGCGCCATGTCACGCCCATAGCACTTCGCGCAAATGCCATACCGTAACTCGCACGTCATGGGCGAGCGCACGCGCACTTCCGTGAGACCCGCTTGCTTGATAAGGTCGAGGTGTTCTTCCATAATCATCTCGCCTTCAGGCACGATCATCTCTTTCGTTTTCGGGTGCTTCACCGCACCGGCCGCAGTGCGCCCCAAGATGCGCTCGTTAAGCGACGCGCCACCGCTCTCGCTTGCCGCGCGCATCCAGATGCCCGCTTCGGTGCCGCAATCTTCCGCGTTGATGATACACTCTTGCGCCACATCCACCAAGCGACGGGTCAAGTAACCCGCATCCGCCGTGCGCAGCGCTGTATCCGCCAACCCCTTCCGCGCCCCGTGCGTCGAGATAAAGTATTCGAGCGCGGTCAAACCCTCGCGGAAGTTGGAGCGAATGGGTAGCGAGATGATGCGGCCTACTGGGTCAGCCATCAAACCACGCATTCCCGCCAGCTGGCGAATGGGTTGGAAGCCGCCTTTGGTCGCGCCTGACGTTGCCATAATGAAGATGGGGCCGGTCGGATCCATAGCTTTGGACACGGCATCTGTCACATCATCCGTCGCTTTCGTCCACAGCTCGACCGTCTTCACGTATTTCTCGTCTTCAGTAATCAAGCCGCGCCGATACTGCCGCTCCACCTCAGCGACTTGCCCACCGATGGACGACAAAATCGTTTGCTTTGACTCCGGTACATTGATGTCGCTCAACGCAATCGTCAAGCCAGAGCGCGTCGCAAATTTGAACCCCAGTTCCTTCACCGCATCCACCAACTCAGCCGTGACCTCCGCGCCCAACGCGTAGAACGTGCGCCCGATGAGGTGCTTGAGTTTGCCCTTGTCGAGCGTATCATTCACAAAGCGAATCGGTTCAGGCAAGATCTCGTTCAAGATACAGCGGCCTGGCGTTGTCTCAATGAGGAGCGCTTTCTTCTTGCCATGCGGCGTGAAACGCAATTTGATTTTTGCGTGCAAGGCAATTTGTCCCGCCTCGTAGGCGTAAATCACTTCGGCGAGGTCGCCAAAAATTTTGCCTTCGCCTTTCAATCCCGCGCGCATCATCGTCAAGTAATAACAGCCCAACACCATGTCTTTGGATGGTCCAACGATAGGCTCGCCGTTGGCAGGGCGCAACAAGTTGTGAGACGACAACATCAGCTCACGCGCTTCAGCCTTCGCCGCTTCCGACAACGGGATGTGCACCGCCATCTGATCGCCGTCGAAGTCCGCATTGAACGCTTCGCAGACGAGTGGATGAATCTTGATCGCATCGCCTTCCACGAGCGACGGCATGAACGCCTGAATACCCAAACGATGCAAGGTCGGCGCACGGTTCAAGAGAATGGGATAATCCTTGACGACCTCTTCCAGCACTTCCCACACTTCGGGCTTCATCTGCTCGATGATACGCTTCGCGCCTTTAACGTTATGAGCGAAGTTACTCTCCACCAGCTTATTAACCACAAATGGCTTGAAGAGTTCAAGCGCCATCCGCTTCGGCAGACCGCATTCGTGCAACTTGAGCTGAGGGCCGACGACGATTACCGAACGCCCCGAATAATCTACGCGCTTGCCCAGCAAGTTGCGGCGGAAGCGTCCTTGTTTGCCTTTGAGCAAGTCGGACAGTGATTTGAGTTTGCGTTTGCCGCGCAACGACACGGCTTTGCCACGCCGTGAATTGTCAATCAGCGAATCTACTGCCTCTTGCAACATGCGCTTCTCGTTGCGGACGATGACCTCGGGCGCGCCCAATTCGAGCAAACGCTTGAGGCGGTTATTACGATTGATGACCCGACGGTACAGGTCGTTGAGATCAGACGTGGCAAACCGTCCGCCATCCAGCTGCACCATCGGGCGCAGTTCCGGTGGAATGACAGGTAGCACCGTGAGAATCATCCACTCTGGACGATTGGACGACTTGCGCAACGCCTCCACCACTTGCAACCGCTTGGTCGCTTTCTTGCGGCGCTGGCGGGACTTGGTCGTGCGCATCTCTGCGCGCAGCTCTTTCGCCATCTTGTCGAGGTCAAGGCTCTTTACAATGTCATACAACGCCTCGGCGCCCATCCCAGCCATGAACGTACCGGGGAAGCGCTCATTCATTTCACGGAAACGCGACTCGGTCATGAAGTCAAGCGCCTTCAAATCTTCCAGCTCCTCGCGCTGATCCTCATACTTCTTATTGAGCGCTTGCACGTCACGGTCATATTGGTCTTGTAACTTCCCACTTTGCTCAACATATTCGGCTTTGATGCGCTCGATTTCGACATCGTAGGCATGGCGACTATTCACCTGATCCTCGCGTAGTTTCGCGCTGAGTTCAGCCACAGCCGCTTGCTTTAGCTCATTGAAATGACGCCAATGCTTCTTTTCAATCGTCTCCCCTTCCTCTACTAGCACTTCACCGGTCGGCGGATAGATGATCGATTTACGCACTGTCATGCCTTGATCATCCGTTAGGCGCTTCTCAACTGCATGAACTTCGCTATTGAGGTCGCGCAAGCGTTGCTCGTGACGATCTTCCAAACGCGTCATGTTTGCCTCGCGCTGCTGCTTCTTCTTGGCGAGGTCGTCGTCGTGCTTCTCTTTGAGTTTCGCCTGACGCTCTTGCGCTTTCTCTTTCAGCGTCTTCAACTCACGCGCTTCGGCTTCTTCCATTGCCCGCAAGCCCTTGCGTCGCGCATCCTCATCCACGCTAATCACCACGTATTGAGCGAAATAGAGCGTGCGATCAAGGTTGCGGCGCGACATGTCGAGCAGCAAACCTAGATACGAAGGGACCCGCCGCGTGTACCAAATGTGCGCCACCGGCGACGCCAATTCAATGTGCCCCATGCGCTCGCGGCGCACCGAGGAACGTGTCACTTCGACGTGGCACTTATCGCAGATGATTCCCTTGTAACGAATTTTTTTGTATTTGCCACAGTAGCACTGATAATCGCGCGTGGGGCCGAAGATGGCTTCATCAAACAAGCCGTCTCGTTCAGGGCGCAGGCGGCGATAGTTGATGGTTTCTGGCTTGAGGACCTCACCATACGACCAACCACGAATCGTTTCGGGCGAGGCAAGACTGATGTGGATGGAAGAAAAGTCTTTGATTTCGGACATGCAACCTCCTGTTGCAAGACTCTCACACCAACGAATTTAGGACACACCGAACAAGCACAATGCTGCAAAAAAACAAACGGGTTGGCGGAAATCCGCCCCCCGTAAGAAACAATAATGCGTGGCAGATTATACGCAAAGCGAAAGGTTCTGTCAAAAAGGGTTAAAAATTTGAGGATTTTTGTGGAAATTGGCGGCTGTCAGACTTCTGGTGGAAGTCTGACAGCTTTCGACTAGGTTATCGTCTTAACAACCGCTGCGCATTCCCACCCAACACCGCCGCTCGCACATCTTCCGCAATCGGCAACCCTTGAATCACCTTGATTGCCTTATCCATGTCGCCAATCTGATGTGGGTAATCGCTGCCCAACATCACATGGTCTGCGCCGGCAAACTGGATGGCGAATTGTAACGCATTCGGCTCGAAAGCCACCGTATCGTAATAGCAGTTGCGCTTGAAGTAGAATGACGGCTTATGCGCCAAGTTTTTGCGGACTTCGGGATAGGCGTCGTAACCTCGGTCAATACGCTCGGCAATGTACGGAATCGTGCCGCCGAGATGTCCCAGCACAAATTTAATAGTTGGAAATTTTTCCATGATGCCCTCGAACATCAAGAGCGTGATGCATAACGTCGTGTCCACTAAGAAGCCAACCAACGCCGTCGTGCGATACTCCTGATAGGCTTCGACGCCTGGCGGGCTCGTCGGATGAATCATCAACGGCACATCCAAGCGCGCCGCCGTCTCATACAATGGCCAATACGCCTCGTGATGAATCGGCTTGCCATTAACATTCGCAAAGAGCATTGCGCCGCACAAGCCCAGCTTCGTCACCGCGCGCTCCAATTCGTCCGCCGCTGCTTGTGGGTCTTGCAAAGGCAAGGTCGCTAGGCAGGCGAACTTGTCGGGGAATTGACGTTGAATCTCTGCATACGAATCGTTCACGATTTGCGCGAGCTGGATGCCGCGCGCGCGCGCTTCGACATGGACGCCGGGCGTCGTGAGTGTAAGCAGGCACATGTCCATGCCCGTGCGTTGCATCTCCGCCAGGCGCGCCTCAAGGTCAATGTGCCCATCGGCGACGATGTTGAAGTCGCCCGCATAATGCACCAGCCGCCGCCCCGTCGCATCGCGCGTCACGCGACACGCGTCGCTCGGATACTTTTCCACTTCGTCAAGATAGGCGAGTGGATAGTGATGAGTATGAAAATCGAGTTTCATCAGTTCTCCTGTTAGCAAATCCATTGGCAATTGGTTTTCCATTTGCCCGTTTTCAGTGGGTATGTTAGAATGTCACCATTCATGGTGAGTGTAGCCGAGTGGACTAAGGCACTTGGTTGTGGCCCAAGAGAGCGTGGGTTCGAATCCCACCACTCACCCTTTTGCTGTTCCGTAGCCAGTAGTCAGTAGTCAGATATCTGCCTACTGGCTCCTGGCTACTGTTTTCTCTCATTATGCGCCAGTAGCTCAACTGGATAGAGCGCTTGACTTCGGATCAAGTGGCTGTGGGTTCAAGTCCTGCCTGGCGCATCAAGTAAAACCCGTTGTCATTATGTCATGACAACGGGTTTTGGTTTTTACTGGGTGACTGCCGCAATCGCATCGCCCACAATCTGAATGAGCTGATCTACTTCAGCTTCGCTGATGATAAGCGGCGGCGCGAAGTACATCGTGTCGCCTAACACACGTGTGTACAAGCCACGCTCGACGCACGCCACACGCACTTTCTCGCCCAAGTTCGCAGGCGCTTTCGTCGCGCGGTCCGCCACGAACTCGATGGCTGCCATCAACCCCAAGCCGCGCACATTGCCAATACACTCATACTCTTCCGCGAGGTCTTTGAAGCCCTCCAACAACCGTTTGCCCATTTGCCCAGCGCGTTCTGCCAACTGTTCGTTTTCGAGGATGTCAAGATTGACCAACGCAACCGCGCAGCACGTTGGATGTCCCGAATAGGTGTAGGCGTGCATCCAACGCTCGTGAGCTGGCGCGTTCATGATCACATCACGGATTTCATCAGAGATCTGGATGCCGCCCAACGGCAAGTAGCCGCTCGTGATGCCCTTGGCAAACGACATGATGTCGGGCTTCACGCCCCAACGTTTCAAGGCAAACCAATCCCCTGTGCGCCCGAAGCCTGTAATGACTTCGTCGGAGATGAACAACACTTCATACTGGTCGCAGATGGCGCGCACCAATGGGAAGTAGTCGTCGGGGGGGACGATGACGCCGCCCGCGCCTTGCACAGGCTCCGCGATGAATGCGCCCACTGTGTCGGGGCCTTCGCGCACAATCGCTTCTTCGAGCGCGCGCGCCGCTGCTTGCCCGATACTCTCGCCATCTTTCACATCGCCTGCGAAGCGATAGGGATTGGGCGCTGAGATGTGCAAGAAATTCGGCATGCGCGGCTCGAACATGGGCCAGTAGGTCGGCAAGCCCGTCGCGCTCATCGCCGCCATCGTCACACCATGATAACCTTGCATCCGCGCGATGATTTTGACTTTGTTCGGCTTGCCCTTACGCTTCCAATAATGGCGCACCGTTTTGAACGCGCTCTCATTGGACTCCGCGCCGCCCGAGGTGAAGTACGTCATGTTGAGATTGTCATACGCGAAACCCGCCAGTCGTTCCGCCAACGCAATCGCCGGCTTGTTGCTCGACCCAACGTACGTCGAGCAATACGCCAATGCCGTCATTTGGTCGCGCGCCGCCTCCGCCAACGCCGTGCGTCCATGCCCGACTAATACATTCCACAACCCTGCCAAGCCATCAATGTATTCCTTGCCGTTCACATCGCGCAACCACACGCCATGCCCCGACTCGAAGATCAGGGCGTTGTGGTGCGCGGCTGGGATGTGCAATGGGTGTAACAAATGCTCGCGGTCTTGTGCGAGCAGCGCATCGTAGTTGGACATGCAAGCCTCCAAGTGAAAATTTCTATCGTGCTAAACATTCTTTTGTCGCGCGGATATTACTGTATCTATTCACTTCACGGCAAATACGCGCCTGCTTGCGCGACGGTCTTTGGCAATTGCGTTTGAAATTGTCGCAGCGCTTCGATCAATCTGGGGCGCTCGGTCGGTTCGACGGCGTAAATCGCCACGCGCGTATCGCCGCAAATCACGTTGTTCGAGATCGTCCATTCGCCCACTTTGCTCCACGCGCTAGGCAAGCCGCCATACTCGTCGTAAATGTGTTCATAGAGCAACGCAATTTTCACGCCCTGCCGTTGTGTCAGAGCAGCAATCGCCTCTGTATCATACTGACGCGCGCGCTTCAAGCCCACCACAGGCAAGGTGCCTAAACCATACAAATCCACCGTCCGAATGTCTGACAAATAATTTACTGCGCCAATATCGTTGAGCGCAATCGCCTGCCCTTGATAAAACTGTTGGACAAAGCGCGCCATCTGATATTGTTGTTCGTAGATGTTGGTCGTCGCTTGCGGCGCATCGCGCCACGCATTGACTGCGCGCACGCCCAAGGGAATACTGCCGAAGCCAACAATCAACATGAGTAAGGCGACGCGCAGACGATTGCCAGCGCGCGTCATCTCAGCGCGTAATGTTCGCGCTACCTTCGGTAACAGACACGCGCAGCCCACCAAGCCCCAACACACCAGATACGCCTCGTAACGATAGAACCACCCCACGCTGGCAAATTGTAAATGCAGCAACGTCGTCGCGAGAAACAAGCCATTCAACATCAACGCTTCTCGCTCCAACGGCAGCTGTCGGCGTCGCGCGTAAGCCAGCGCAAACGCGCTCACGAAAAACAGAATCGCCAGATGCGGCGTAAAGCCGAGATAATACAACGCGCGATAACCAAGCGCATTGATGATGCCAGACAACGAATCAAGCGCGGGCAGATTGCCTTTGAGCAACAACGAGTTGGGCAAGAAATACCAACCGTGCGACAGCGACCACAGCCCATAAGCCGCCACAGGCAAAAAGCCGCTGACGCCCAAGCTCAATGCCGCCCACACCTGTCGTCGCCACAACAAACCCAAGCAGACCACCCCGAGCAAAAACAATCCTTCAAAGCGCGCCATAGATAATGCAGCGGCTGTTAGATACATTCGAGACGGGGGCGCTTCCGATGTGGTAAGCAAAGTCAGCGCATCGCCCGCAAACCATAGCGTCAACCCTAGATGCAACGTATGTTCCATGCCCGACAACGCCAAGACGGGCAGCGAAGTCAACCAGACTATGCCGAGTTGCGCAACCAACAACCAACCTTGCGTCAGATAAGATTGCATCAGGCGCTGCGTTGCCAGCAAAACAACAACGCCACAGACAAGGTTGAGCGCCAACGGCGTCCAGTCGTTGACGCCGACAAGATGATAGCTCACGGCTATCAATCCAGTCCACAACGGCGATGAGGTGGTCGAGCTAAACTCATGCCGCGTGACGCCCCAGATGCCCGCTTGTATCCAATGCTTGGCAATCGCCGTATGGATATACGTATCGTCAAGCGGATAGATGAACGCGCCTTGATTTTGTTTGAGCGAGACGTTCAATAAAAAAATAACGCTGAGCCCATACGCGCCCACAGCGGCTAACAGAGTCCAATATCTTTCAAAGAGTTTTCGCATAGCCTCACGCGGAAAACCCTAAAGGTCTTCAAAACCTTTAGGGTTAACTGTGCCCCAACACCCGATGTGGTTGATACATCTCTTCGAGCGACTTGATTTCGTCTGCTGAGAGCTTGATGCTGACGGCGGCAATCGCCTCCTCGAGTTGATACATTTTACTCGCGCCGATGATGGGTGCGGTGAGGCCGGGTTTGCGCAATAGCCACGCCAGTGCGACTTGCGCGGTGGACACGCCATGCTGCGTCGCCAGCGCCGTCGCACGGTCCACAATCGTAAAATCGCTCTCTTGATAGTACATCTGATGCGCGAAGGCGTCGCTCTTGGCGCGCGCAGTGTCGCCGCTCTTGTCCTTCGTGCGATTACCCGCAAGAAAGCCGCGCGCCAACGGGCTCCACGGGATGATGCCCACGCCCAGCTCACGGCACAATGGGATCATCTCGCGCTCTTCCTCACGATACACTAAGTTGTAATGGTTCTGCATCGAGACGAACTTCGTCCAGCCATGCCGCTCGGCGGTGTGTTGCGCTTTGGCGAATTGCCACGCATACATCGAGGACGCGCCGATGTAACGCGCCTTGCCCGCTTTGACGACATCGTGTAACGCCTCCATCGTCTCCTCGATAGGCGTCTCTTTGTCGTAGCGATGAATCTGATAGAGGTCAACGTAGTTCGTGCCGAGCCGCCGCAACGACGCATCAATCGCGTCCATGATGTGCTTGCGCGAGAGACCGCGCTGGTTAGGCTTGTCGCCCATCGCGCCATGCACTTTGGTTGCAATGACGACCTCATCGCGCTTTGCAAAATCCTTGAGCGTGCGTCCCGTCACTTCCTCGCTCACGCCTTGTGAATAGACATTCGCGGTGTCGAAGAAGTTGATACCCGCTTCGAGCGCGCGTTTCACGAACGGTCTGCTCGCCTCTTCGTCCAACACCCAATCACGCCACTGGGGCGAGCCATAAGTCATCATACCCAAGCAGAGACGCGACACCTTCAAGCCTGTGTGACCGAGATTCACGTAGTCCATGAGAATTCTCCTCTACACTATTTGAGATACAAGCTACAGGATACAAGATGCAGGATGGAAGCTGGGTCGTCTTGTATCGTGCAGCTTGCATCCTGCACTCTGCTTTACTTCCCGCATACGTCCGTATCCACCGCCGCATCAATGGCACACCGTCAACGGAGGGGAGCGGAAGGAACGGAAAGAGCGCCTCTCTGTTGGTCGTACCCTCCGTTCCCTCCATTCTTTTCCATTGACCGCGGCTTACACATACGTCCGTATCCACCGCCGCATCAATGGCACACCGTCAACGGAGGGGAGCGGAAGGAACGGAAAGAGCGCCTCTCTGTTGGTCGTACCCTCCGTTCCTTCCGTTCTTTTCCATTGATAGTGTATCTCGCCTAACTTTTCTTCCACCCTTCTGGTACATACAGCCATTGATGATTAACACGATGCTCGGCGATGTTCTTCGGCGGGAAGATGCGTCGCTTGCCGAGTCGTGGCGACCCGAAGTTGAGCAACAAGCCGACAGGGCAACGTGTCACAGCAAGATAGGCGATAATTTGCTCTGTATGACTGCTGTCAAAACCATGCAACGCTTTGATTTCGACAACCACCACATCTGCCACAATAAAATCAGGGATGTAGTAGCCAATGGGGGTGGTGCCATGCACTGTGTCGTACACTTCCAGTTTTGGCTCCCAACAATAAGGCAGCCTCTTTTCATCAAAGCGCACTTTTAGATCACGATGATAGGTGTCTTCACGCAACCCCGGTCCCAGTTTGAGATGCGTCGCCATCGCGCAGCCGATGATTTTGTAAGTCAAATCGTCGTAGGGTGTTTGTACGAGTTTGCTAGACATGTGGCTCCTTTTAGATTGAGTGGTAATTGGTGGTTGGAAGAACACGGTCAACGGAAGGGAACGGAAGGAACGGAAAAAACGCCCTGGCACCAACGGCACACCGTCAACGGAAGGGAACGG
>CAZDYP010000048.1:0-29580 GCA_964509505.1 uncultured Anaerolineae bacterium
CCCTAAAGGTTTTTCTGGCGAAGCGGGTTCACACGTTGCGCCGAAAGCCTGTGTGAAATGCTTTGTGGCTTGCCAGCGAAACCGTTAGGGTCTCGGTCTGATATTTTCAAAACATTTTCTAAGGCGCTTTATCGCCGCACACCGTTTAAGACTGAGATGGAGCGTCTGCAATCTTCGAACCTTTCTCTAACGACTAAAAACTAGCGATGAGAGACTATATGCAACCACTTTCCGATATTCGTGTGCTTGATTTAACCCGCATCCTCGCGGGACCCTATTGCACCATGATGCTCGCCGATTTGGGCGCGGAGGTTATCAAGGTCGAACAACCCGGACGCGGCGACGATTCGCGCCAGTGGGGCCCACCATTTGTGGGCGGCGAGAGCGCGTATTACCTGAGTATCAATCGCAACAAGAAGGGCATCACGCTCAACTTGCAAGACGCGCGCGCGCGCAACATCGTGCGCGAACTAGTGAAGCGATGCGATGTGTTGGTGGAAAATTTCAAACGCGGCAGCATGGACGAATGGGGGTTGAGTTACGAAGCCTTGCGCGCCATCAACCCACGCCTCGTCTATTGCAACATCAGCGGCTACGGCAACGACGGTCCGCGCGGAGGCGACCCCGGCTACGATTTCGTGATCCAAGCCGAGGGCGGTTTGATGTCGCTCACGGGTGAAGTAAATGGACAGCCGATGCGTTACGCGGTGGCTATCGTGGACATCACGACGGGCATGTTCGCAGCGACGAGCATTATCGCTGCCCTCCGTGTGCGCGAGCTGACAGGCGTTGGGCAGCGCGTGGATTGTTCGTTGCTCGAAACCCAAATTGCGTTGCTGGCGAACCTCGGCGAATACACACTCGTCACAGGCAAATCGCCGCAGCGTTACGGCAACGCGCATTCAACCGTCGTGCCGTATCAAGTGTTCAAGACGCAAGATGATTATTTCGCGCTGGCGTGCGGCAACGATGGACAGTTCCGCAAAGTGTGTCAGGTTATGGGGCGCATGGACGTGGCGGATGATGCGCGCTATGCGACGAATCCTGCGCGCGTGACGAACCGTGAGACGTTGATTCCATTGTTGGAAGCGGAATTTGTTAAGCGTCCTGTGGCTGATTGGCTCATGGAGTTGGCGAAGGTCGGTGTGCCTGCGGGGCGCATCAACACGCTCGACCGTGTGCTCAATGACGCGCAGGTATTGCATCGCAAGATGGTGGTCGAGGTGCCGCATCCGACGATTGGCACGTTGAAGGTGTTGGGCGTGCCGTACAAATTCAGCGACACGCCGGCGCAAGTGGAGAGCGCGCCGCCGTTGTTGGGGCAGCATACCGACGAGGTATTGTCACAATGGTTGGGCTATACGACAGAGGAACTGATGACGTTGCGCGAGGCGAAGGTGATATAGGGAAGGCGAGCTATGACTGAACGCAACCATGACGCGCAAGCCATCATCGCGCAATTTCAGTTGAAGGGGCGTTTCATCGAGGCGATGCCTTATGGCACGGGACACATCAACGACACATACCTCAGCTACTTTCAGCATGACGGGCGTATCGTGCGCTATATTCATCAATGGATCAACCATCACGTTTTCACAGAACCCGTGAAGGTGATGCAGAACATCGAACGCGTGACGCGCTATGCGCGCGAGCAAATCGTCTCGCAGGGCGGCGACCCGTGGCGCGAGACGTTGAACTTGATTCCGACCATAGATGGACGCTCATTCTATCAATCGCCGCAGGGTGATACGTGGCGTTCGTACGTGTTCATCGAAGGCGCGCGCTCGTATGACCAAGTCGCGGATTTGCAGCACGTCTATCAGATGGCGAAGGCGTTTGGCGAGTTTCAGAAGTTGTTGAGCCAGTTGCCTGGCGAACGGCTGCATGAGACGATTCCCGACTTTCATCACACGCGCAAACGCTTCGAGGCGTTTGTGCAAGCATTGGAACGCGACCCATGCAATCGGGCGCAAACGGTGAAACCCGAAATTGATTTTGCGTTGCAGCGCGCAGCCGATGCCTCCATCATCGTGGACATGCTTACGCGCGGCGATTTACCTGAGCGTGTGACACATAACGATACGAAGTTGAGCAACGTGATGATAGATGACCAAACAGGCGCGGGGGTGTGCGTGATTGATCTTGACACGGTCATGCCTGGCTCGGCGTTGTACGATTTCGGCGATGCGGTGCGGATTGGCGCGAGTACGGCCGCCGAAGACGAGCGCGACTTGCGCAAGGTCGGCGTGGACATGGTGATGTTTGATCGTTTGGCGCACGGTTACTTGGATGCGACGCGCGATCTGCTCACGCCGTTAGAGATAGAGTTGTTAGCTTTTTCCGCGAAGCTGTTGACGTTTGAATGTGGGATGCGTTTTTTGACGGACCATTTGAATGGCGACACCTATTTCAAAATTCATCGCGCCAATCACAATCTGGAACGCTGTCGCACGCAATTCAAACTGGTACAAGAGATGGAGGAGCAGAGGGGGGCGATGGAGAGGATTGTGGCGCGGCGGGCGAGGAGCTAAAGGGATGACAAGGTGACAAGCTGAAGGGGTGACAAGGGGAGCGGATGAAGAGATGGCATGACGAGGTTTGCCGCAATGTTACCGTGTCGTCAGGTCAGCCGGTCACCGTGTCAGGGTGTCATAGTTCGAGCCCTTCCAATCGCGTGGTGTGTGTGGGCGTGCTGTGGTCACGCGCAAAGCCTTTCACATCCACGCGCGATAAGAGCCACACGGCTACGGCGAGGCCAATGGCTTCGAGCGCGAAGACGCCGCCATAGGTGAGCGCAGGTGAGCTGTTCAGTGCATGAAATACATCGCGTATGATACCGCCGAGACTGATGCCCACCCCACGCGAGACGAGAATCGCAATCGTCCACAAGCCAAGATACGCGCCTGCGCGTCCGTCGGCGGTCATCGCCGCCATCAAGTTCAAGCCACCGAAGCTGTAGATGCCGAAGCCCACGCCGAAGATGACCAACGCGATTTGCATGACGCGAATGTGGCTGAACCATGCGGACACGGCGAGCAGCGCCATGCCAAGCGCCATGATGCTCAGTCCTGTTGAGGCGAGACGCGATTGCTCTGCGGGATGGCGCTTGCGTCCGAGAATCGCTGTGGTGATCAACGTGATGACCGTCGCGCCTTGCCAATATGCCGAATAGCGCGTCGTCTGTCCCAAGGTTTGCGCGAACACTTCTGCGCCGAACGGTTCGAGGATGGCGTCTTGCGCCCAGGCGGCGAGCGTCGCCAAACTCAGAAACGCGAAGAAGCCGCGCGTGCGTGGGTCTTGCCACAACTGACGAAAGACCAAATGTAAATCGCTCTGCGTCATGGTGGTAGTTCGTGCCGTTGGCTTGCGTGGCTCGACCCCGACGATGGCAAAGAACCAAAAGAAGCCTCCGACGAGCATGGAGACGGTTACCATTTGCCAAAAGATGTTTGGATCGTAGGTGCGAATCCACACGCTGAATCCAATGGCGACAAACGGAAACAACGTAATCAACGTCATCTCCATCGTGGTAATGGCAAAGCCGCGCTTTTCAGGCGGCGCTGCATCGCGCACCAGCGCGAGGAAGGGGCTGCCTGAAATCAGCGTGCCTGTGCCGTACAACAAGAAACACACGAGGGCGATGAGCCAGCCGATGCCATCGGCGCGATTGAGCTCGAAGCGGTTCAAACTCGCCGCGAGCAGTGGGAACGAGAGGACGACCATCAGGCGTCCGCACCAGATGTATGAGGTGCGGTACCAACCCCACAGCGGATGTGTGTCAGAGCGATGCCCCGCCCATAAGCTCAAGGGCGCGAGCAAGTAACGCAACGCGATGAGCAAACTCACAGGCCACGCCGGCATACCCAAATCCGCAACCATCACGCGATTCCAAATGCTCGCCACGAGAATGTCGCCCATTGCGGAGCCGATTTGGAAGGTGGCTAAACGCATCGTTTGTCCCAAGCGAAATGTGCGCTCCGATGATGTAGCGGTGATGATACTCTCCGTAGGGCGAGAGATGCTGGTCATAGCGAAAGATTCCTTGAATGGAGATGGAGGACAAATTTTTAATTTGCCTATGCAGGTGAGGTTGACGATTGCGCTGGCGCCGTTTCGATTTCCAGCGAATCGGAGACGCGGCGCGATGCAATGATGAAGCCTGCGAACATCAGGATGGCCGCGACGAGCTCGCCTAAATAGAGATATGCGCCAAAGCCTAAGCGAGTCAAGGTGCTGGCGAAGCCGATGGAAAGCGCACCCGCCGCAATGAGAATGTTGCCGATGACGCGATTGCCCATCACGCGCTTGCGCCAAAACAGATAAGCCGAATACAATGCGCCGCCGACGAGCGTGAGGAGGCCGTAGATGTTGAAGATGGGTGTGAGGCGTCGCACCAATGCGCCTGGCGGCATGATGTCACGATATTGCTCGCTCAATGCAATGGTGGGATCGAAGCGACTAGCATCCAACGGCGTCGTCCACATCAGGTAAAGCGAGAAGAGCGACAGCAGCGCGAGCATCACCGTGATGCCATGCGCCACCTTACGCGCTTTGCCTCGCGCGAGCAAATAGACCGAGCCTTGACCCAGCCAGCCCGCATTCAGCGCAGCGCCGAACGCGTACCAGATCATGAAGATGATGGGATTCCAGCCGAATGGTGAATACGCTTCGGCAAAGCTGCCCAAGCCGAACATCAGCAAGCCAATACCCCAGAACAGCAAATGCAGACTGCCGCTGCGCCGACTGAAATATCGTTGAAGCACCAACGCAGTGAACGCGAACATGATGAGGGTTGAGATGAACGGCAAAAACAGATTGAGAGACATAAACACTCCTCTGAGCGTAGGCAAGTTGTAAACTTGCCCTCTAAAAGTTCGTGTGACGTTAGCGCCACACGATGACGCCAAACAAGATGCCTGCGGCTAAGACGATCAAGATGAGCGTGATGAGACCTAGCACGCCAAGGAGGATGGGCACGCCTTTGTCGTACCACAGTGAATCTTTCGGCATGCGCCGCGAGCGGGAGGGGGGGCGCTTGGAATCGCTCATGCGTCAGCGCCCCTGATAGGTTGATACCATCGCAATCAACACTTCGTTGGCGAACTCGTTGATGAGCCGATAGGTCAGCAAATAGTCGTCGCTCATTTGCGCGCCAACTACTTCACGGATCTGTAGCACGCTTTCCAATAAGAAATCGCGGAAGTATAAAAATGCGCGCATCGCATCGGGGAGCAATACAATGTGCTTACGCGTGAGATGACCATACTCGCTGCCCAATTTGCGCGCATCCTGCAAAATTTGTGCGCGTTCATTTTGATGGTTGAGATAATGCAGCGTCAGTCCGAACAAGCGGCGCCCTAGTTGCCGATGTTGTTCGCGCGTCTGTTCGTCGTAGTGCTGATACCAACTTTGTGTTTTTATACCGTCGCTCGTCAGCTCCATGCGTGTGCGCCCTAATGCTGATTGGACGATGAGCTGCGCGTTCTTTTCAGTTGAAGCGGGCGCAGCCGTTTGCGGGGCAAGCAATTTAGATACGTCCTGTTGTGAGAAGCGGCGATGACCGCCTGCGGTGCGAATGCTTTTGAGCTTGCCTTGATCAGCCCATAAGCGCACGGTCGCGGGATGCACACCAAGTAATTGGCTGGCTTGTTGCAGGCTTAACCAATCCGATGCTTGAGCGCGCGATGTGGGCGTAGATTTGGGGGTTGGGACTTTCTTACGTGCGGGCATAGAAAAATCTTCAAAAAACTACGTAAATTCTTCGCGAATTATAGAGAATTATGGAGATTTGTCAAACACACCATAAAGCGATACGAAACACACAGGGCTTTGTGAATCTTGCTGGTCTTTGTGTTGAGATTGTGAGGCTCACTTGGAACTGTTCTGCGTCAGCGGCGTTTGCTTGCTGATGTTGTGTATCCAGCTGGGGGTGATGTTGGCGTTGTTGCCCCTGCGCCCATTGACCTCGCGCACACAGCCCGTCGCCGATTACGACGAAGCCCTAGCGCGTATCACCGCTCTGCAAGCGCGGGACACCGACATCATCAACCCTGTATGCCGCACGCAACTATTGACGCACGGGCGGCGAGTCGAGCGAGTCATCGTGATGCTGCATGGCTATACCAATTGTCCACAACAGTTCGTGCGCTTGGGGCAACAGTTTTATGAGCGCGGTTGCAATGTGCTGATTCCGCGCATCCCGCATCACGGCTTTACTGACCGCTTGACCGACGAGCTGAAGTATCTAACCGCCGAGACGTTGGTCACGTTCACCGACGAGGTCATTGACAGCGCGCATGGCTTGGGCGAACGAGTAACGGTAATGGGGTTGTCGCTGAGCGGCACGTTGACACTGTGGGCGGCGCTCCAACGCGCCGATGTAGAACGCGCTGTGGCGATTGCGCCGTTCATTGCGCCGCACAACGCGCCCGTGTTGCTCATGCCGACACTCGCGCGCTTGTGGTTGCTCCTGCCTAATTTGCTGGTGTGGTGGGATTCTAAACTCAAGGCAGCTATACCGGGACCCCCTCACGCCTACCCGCGCATCGCCACGCGCAGCGTCGCGCATCTCATGCGTATCGTGTTCGCCATTGCAGAGGCGACGCGACAAGGCGCGAAACCCCGAGCGCATTCGCTCATGCTCATCATCAATGCCGCCGACCCTGCCGTTGACAATGCGCCTACCAAAGCCATCATCGAACGCTGGCGCGCGAATGGCGCAACGCAAATCGAAACGTACGAGTTCGACGCCTCACTCAAGCTGATTCACGACATCATTGACGAGCAACAACCGCAACAACGCACAGAGTTGGTATATCCGCTTATCATTGAACGTACGCTGAGGGCAGACCCAAAAGGTTCTTGAAAACTTTTCGGGGCGTGCGTTTTGTTGCATACCCAATGCTGGCTATACTCTCGCCCATGAAAATTTTCCGTTCGTCTATTTTCATGTTGTGTGTTGGTTTGCTCAACGCTTGTGCGCCTCGTACGCCAACGCTGCCCCCTACTACGCCAACGCTTACGGCAACAGCGATAGCTACAATCGCTGCGCCTCCTGTTTCAGTTGTCGTGAATTTTTGGACAGTATTGCCCGACAAGGGCATCAACGAAAAAAATCTGAATGAGTTGGCGCAAGCGTTTCAAAAGGAGTATCCGCACATCGTCATTCGGGTCTCGAGCGCGCCCAATTACACCGAGCTCTTCCGCAAAGTCGTCGCTTCGATTGCGGCGGGCACGTTGCCCGACATGGTAACGGGACTCGACTATGATCTTGCGGAGTATGCGCGGCTCAAGTCGCTTGTGCCGTTGGACGATTACATCTACGACCCAACAAATGGGTTGAGTTTGACCGATGTGAGCGATATTCCGTCCGCGTTTCAAGAGACGATGCGCTTGCCTGGACAAGGCACAAAGATTTATTCGCTGCCGTTCGCGCGCGGCGCGGTCGCGCTCTATTATCATTGGACGGCGATGAAGAATATTGGCATCACCAACGCGCCGAAAGATTGGAACGAGTTTCGTCTGCACGCGGCGACAATTAACAAGCTCACGCGAAACGCGGTGCGCGGCTATGCCTATCAACCCGATGCGACCTGGTTCGCTGCGTTGCTACAAAGTCGTGGCGGCGCGTTGTTCAATACGGATTGGTCGCGCGCGACATTCAATTCGCAAGCGGGCATTGATACGTTGTTATTCTTAGGCGATGGCTTGAAGGAAGGCTGGATTTATCGTGTGGATGGCGTGAAGGACATGGAGGACTTCGTCGCGGGCAAAACGCTGTTCAACATCGGCTCGACGGCGGAGATCCCGGTGTATCAGAACGTGATGGCGGAAGCGCTGAAAAAGGGTGGCAAGGAGTTCGAGTGGGGTATTGCGCCGTTGCCGCAACATACCGCGAAGCCAACTGCCATCGTCGTTGGCAGCAATATCGCTATGTTGAAAAGTGTGCCTGCGAAACAACAAGCGGCGTGGCTGTTCATGCGTTGGCTGCTGAACGCGAAAGCGTCGGCGGAGTGGACGCAAGCGACAGGCGTGTTGCCCACACGCAATGCGGCGCGAGAGCGCTTGACCTCGTTCTATGCGAAGTCGCCGCAGCAAAAACAAGCTATCGAAGACGTGCTGCCCAGCGCGCGCCCCGAACCCAATGTCCGCAACATGCCCGACGTGCGCGAGCTCATCGAGACTGCCATTGCATCATTCGAGAGTGACCGCAACAATCCAAACAAAGCGAAGGCGGTGTTGGATGATGCAGCGGCGAAAGCGACGATCTTGGTGAGTGAGAAGAAGTGAGTTGGCTTGACGTTACTCTTGACCTCGCACAGAATCAGCATCAAGGAGTGATGAAACGGCCGCTACACTCGAAGTACAAAATCAATCTCATCCACATCGGCGAGATTACGGTCATTGAAGTTGCCGCCGCCTTAGCGGTGTGGGCGCGCCAAAACACGATTACCAAGCGAATGGCTGCGCAAGCCTACCAAAAATTTGTTGGCGAATTCCGCGGCGAATACCCAATGGCTCCCATCACGTCAAGCTTGATTCTTGTTGCTGCATCGTTGATGCAATGTCACCCACTGAAAGCCTACGATGCAACACAATTAGCGCTGGCTACAGACAATCTCTTTGACTACGTTTTATAACAAACCTTGTTATCCGCTCCTCTGACACTCCAAGCTCATCACATCATCCTCCTAGACACGGCGCAACCTGATGCCGAAGCGGCGCGCGCTGCCATCACCCCTTTCGCCGAGCTGGTGAAAACCCCTGGCCCTTTGCATCACTATCGCCTCACACCGCTCTCGCTATGGAACGCAGCCGCGGCAGACATCCACGCGCAAACTATCCTCGCCACGCTCACACGCTTTTCCGAGCGCGATGTTCCTCCTGCTACGCAGCAATTCATCCTCACGCACGCGATCCGCGATGGACGCATTTGGATCGAGGACATGGTCCGTAGTAACGACTTCAGTCGTTACACGCCAGCGACTCAAGGCGCTACTACGAACTTGGCTTTGCGTTCCACTGATTCAACGCTCCTCAATCAACTAACAACCCATCAAACGATTCGCCCCCTACTCGTGGGTCGGCTCGATGAATATACTTGGTTGTTCGCGGCAGTACAACGCGGCGCGCTCAAGCAAGCTTTATTGAAGTTCGGCTATCCCGTTGATGATCGCGCTGCGTATCAGACGGGCGCGTGGCTCAACCTGAAGTTACACGCTGCGGTGACATTACGCGATTATCAACGCATGGCAATTGAGCGTGTCGTGAACGCAGGGAGCGGCGTCGTCGTGTTGCCATGCGGCGCGGGCAAGACGCTCGTCGGCATCGGGCTGATGGCGCAACTGCAAACGAACACGCTTATCCTTGCGCCGAGCATTGTCGCTGCGCGACAATGGATGAGCGAACTGCTTGCGCGCACGACGGTCAAAGCAGAACAGATTGGCGAGTATTCGGGCGAGCGCAAAGAGGTGCGACCGATCACCATTGCGACGTATCAGATGCTTACGCAAAGTGTAGAGACTATTGATAAGCACACAGGTGAAATCATCGAGCGCCCACACCTCTCATTATTCACCCAGAATGATTGGGGCTTGGTGATTTACGATGAAGTTCATTTGTTGCCCGCGCCCATCTTCCGCCTCGTCGCTGAGATTCAAGCGGTGCGACGCTTGGGATTGACGGCGACGCTGGTGCGTGAAGATGGTTGCGAGAGCGATGTGTTCGCGCTCATCGGCCCCACACGCTATCAAGCGGCGTGGAAAGATTTGGAGCGCGAGGGTTGGATTGCGACGGCGACTTGCGCGGAGATTCGCATTGAGATGGAAGATGAGGAACGCTTGACGTACATCAAAGCGCGCAAAGCGGCGCAAGCACGCATCGCCGGCGAGAACGTTGGCAAGCTGCTTGTCGTGCAGAAACTCGTCGCGCAACATTGTGGCGACCACATCCTCATCATCGGGCAATATCTCACCCAGCTGCGCCGCATCGCACAGGTATTACGCGCGCCGCTCATCACGGGTCACACACCGAATGCGGAACGCGAGCGACTCTACGCGCAATTTCGGCGCGGCGACAGCAAGATTCTCGTCGTCTCCAAAGTAGCGAACTACGCGGTAGATTTGCCCGATGCCAGCGTCGCCATTCAAGTCTCTGGTGCGTTTGGCTCGCGCCAAGAAGAAGCGCAACGCCTGGGGCGTGTGTTGCGTCCCAAAGCCAATGGCGCACCAGCGCGCTTTTATACACTGGTCACGCAAGACACCATCGAGCAACACTTCGCGGTGAAGCGGCAGCGGTTCTTGATTGAGCGAGGGTATGAGTATTCAGTAACCAGGAGTTAGGAGGCAGTAGTCAGATGGCTTAATCTGACTACTGGCTAGTGACGACTAGTTACTGGTTGTATAATTACTCCATGACTCCTACATCCGACTCTCCCCGCCAACGTCTGCGCGATGAGCGCAACATTTGGCTCGCGACCGTGCGTCCCAATGGCGCGCCTCATCTCATTCCCATCTGGTTCGTCTGGCATGATGAAAAAATTTACATCTGCACGGGCGCGAACAGCGTGAAGATTCGTAATCTGAAAAAGAATCCGCACGTCGCACTCGCACTCGAAGACGGCTCTAACCCCATCATGCTCGAAGGCGCAGCGCGTCTGTTGACGCGCGAGGCGACGCCTGAGTCAGTTGTGGCATTGTTTCAGCGCAAATATGATTGGAACATTTTGACGGATGATGATTACACGATGGTGATCGAGGTCACACTCCATCAGCGACGTGGTTGGTAAGAACTACTCGTTTTGGCAGGTGCGTTCTAATAATTTTCTGATTGAGCTTGAAGTATAATCGCCCCGTAGTCACGTCGTCGCATAGTCTTATGGTCGCTCAATCTCACCGACTAAACGACTCAGCGACTCAGTGACTAAGAGAGTGTTTTGAAATTCAGAGCCTAAAGGTTTTTCTGGCGAATCAGGTTCACCATTTGCGCAGAAAGCCTGCCTGAAATGCTTTGTTGCTTGCCAGCGAAACCTTTAGGGTCTCCGTCTTATATTTTCAAAACACTTTCTAAGCGACTAAAGGACTAACTGTATGATGCGTTTCGACAAATATACCGAACGCGCGCAGGACGCCATCGCGCGCTCGCAAGAAATCATGGTGCGCTACAAGCATAGCCAGCTCGACGTGGAACACATGCTGCTCGCGTTATTGGATCAACCTGAAGGCGTCATCTCACAGGTGTTGACCGCGCTCAAAGTGGACACAGAAACCGTGCGTCATCGCATAGACGATGTGCTGCAAGCGTCGCCGAAGACATTCTATCATTCGGGCGGCGCGGCGCAGGTGTTCGTCACGCCGCGCTTGAAGAAGGCGATGGACAATGCCGACGAAGAGGCGCGACGCATGGGCGACGAGTTCGTGTCCACCGAGCATATCTTCCTCGCCATCGTCTCCGAACGCGACAGCCAAGCCTCGCTGATTTTGCGCGATCAAGGTGTGACCAAAGACAAAGCGTTCGAGGCGATTCAACAAATTCGCGGCGGACAAAAAATTACCGACCCGCACGCCGAGTCAAAATTTCGCAGTCTCGAAAAATTTGGACGCGACCTGACCGCGCTTGCCAAAGATGGCAAGCTGGATCCGATCATCGGGCGCGACGACGAGATTATGCGCGTGATGCGCGTGCTGGCGCGCCGCACGAAAAACAATCCTGTGTTGATCGGTGAAGCGGGCGTTGGCAAGACCGCCATCGTCGAGGGACTTGCGCAACGCATCGTCGCAGGCGATGTGCCAGACAATTTGCTGAACAAGCGCATCATCGAGCTAGACTTGGGCAGCATGGTTGCCGGCTCGCGCTTTCGCGGCGAATTTGAAGAGCGGCTCAAAGCGGTGCTGGATGAGGTGAAGGCGGCGAATGGCGAAATCATCGTGTTCATTGACGAATTGCACAACGTCGTCGGCGCGGGCGCGGCGCAAGGCGCGCTCGACGCGAGCAACCTGATGAAGCCCGCGTTGGCGCGCGGCGAGATTCAGTGCATTGGCGCCAGCACGCTCGACGAGTATCGTAATCACATCGAACACGATCGCGCATTGGAACGTCGTTTCGCGCCCATCTTTGTCGAAGAGCCGTCGGTCGAAGAAGCCGTTGCGATGCTCAAAATTTTGCGCCCGCGTTATGAGCAACATCATCAAGTCAAGATTACCGATCACGCGCTGGAAGCGGCGGCGAAGCTCTCGCATCGCTACGTCACCGAGCGCAAGCTGCCCGACAAAGCGATTGATCTGATTGATGAAGCATCAGCTAAGTTGCGGATTGATATTTTCGATTTGCCTAACGATTTGAAAGAGCAACGCGCGCGGCTGCAAAAGCTTATCGCGCAAGAGGAAACCGCGTGGCAACAACGCGACTATGAACATGCGGCGATTTACAAGGCGGAACGTCTGAAGATCGAACGCGAATTTTCCGAGCAGACGGCGACTTGGCGCAAAGAGAAAAATTTGGATGAAGTGATGGACGAAAGTGATGTCGCAGAAGTCGTCGCGAGTTGGACGGGTGTGCCCGTGAAGCGCATGTTGGAGACGGAAGCCGAGCGACTCTTGCACATGGAGGAACGGTTGCATGAGCGTATTGTCGGACAAGACGAAGCCGTCAAGGTTGTCTCGGATGCGATTCGGCGCGGACGCGCAGGCTTGCAGGACCCGCGTCGCCCCATCGGTTCGTTCATCTTCTTAGGCACGACGGGCGTAGGCAAGACGCAATTGGCGAAGGCGCTCGCCGAGTTTATGTTCGATGATCCTGAGGCAATGGTGCGCGTGGACATGAGCGAGTATCAAGAGCGCCACACCATCAGCCGCATGATTGGCGCGCCGCCGGGTTATGTCGGCTACGGCGAGGGCGGGCAGCTCACTGAAACGGTGCGTCGCAGGCCGTATCAAGTCGTGCTGTTTGACGAAATCGAAAAGGCACATCCCGAAGTGTGGAACACGTTGTTGCAATTGTTGGACGATGGACGCTTGACCGATGGGCATGGGCGTACCGTAGATTTTCGGAACACCCTCATTATCATGACATCGAATGTCGGCACGCAATACGTTCCGAAAGGCGGCGCGTTGGGGTTCCGCTCAACCGAATCGGGCACAGCCGAAGCAAACTTCCGTGTGAAGGTGCAGGAAGAATTGCGCAAGACGTTCCGCCCTGAATTTCTGAATCGCATTGACGAAATCGTAATCTTCCACAACTTGACGCACGAACACATCTTGCAAATCGTGTCGCTCGAAGTGAAAGATGTTGCCAAACGACTGGCGGAGAATGGGGTCACGTTGGCATTGACCGATGGCGCGCG
The DNA here is from genome assembly GCA_964509505.1 of uncultured Anaerolineae bacterium. Classification (GTDB taxonomy): domain Bacteria; phylum Chloroflexota; class Anaerolineae; order JACRMK01; family JACRMK01; genus CAZDYP01. The sequence goes on from CAZDYP010000048.1 coordinate 13,340, forward strand.
CGAATGGTTGGCGAAGACGGGCTACGACGCGCAGTTTGGCGCGCGTCCGTTGAAGCGCGTGATTCAGCGCAATTTGGAGACGCCGCTCTCGACACAGTTGCTGGCGAAGCAGTGGCAAGCCGGCGATGTGATTGTGGTGGAAGCCGATGAGAAAGGCTTGACGTTCAAGAAGAAGCCGAGTGAAGAGAGCGCGGTGATGCCACGGTTGGAGACGAAGATGGGGAGTGAACAGTAAATGGTGAGCAGTGAACCGTGAGCACTCGTTAAACGCAAACGTAGCTGGGAGCAGAAAATAGACAGTAGAAAGAAGGAAGAACGCGGGACGCGGGGGGATTTGCGTCCTGCGTTTTTGTTTGTGATAATGAGCGCGGAGGTGTGTTATGCCGTCGCCGTTTCCAGGGATGGATCCCTATCTTGAGTATCATAATCTGTGGTCCGAGTTTCACAGCTCGCTGGCATTTGAAATTCGCAATGCGTTGAACCCGCAGATTCAACCGCAGTACGTGGCGCGCGCCACCGCGCATGTTGCCTACGATGACAGTGGCTATGCGACACTCATTAACTATCACAAGCCGCCGCCGCCGCCACTGCTCAATAAACAAGAAACAGCATGGCTGGAGGAACACTTACGCGCAGTGGGCAAGAGAACAGGAGAACGACGAGGACACGATTGAAGTGTCCTCATTGTTTTATGGTTTCGTCTCCAAGAACGCCTTCAACAGCTGCACTGTTTGTTCCATGTCGCGCAAATGCACCATCTCGAAGGGGCTGTGCGTGTAGCGCGTCGGCACGGCGACGAGCGCAGCCGGCACACCGCGCCGGATGAATGCGGCTGCGTCGCTGCCATACGAACTGAAGATAGCATGTTGCACAGGAATGCGCGCGGCTTGCGCTACCCGCGCGAGCGTCAACGTCAAGGGGCGATGGTAGGCGATGGTGTCTTTGTGGACGATCATGGGCCCACCGCCCAATCGGGCTGACGCATCGCGTTGATCTACGCCGGGCGCGTCGCCCACGAGTCCCACATCCAACGCAAGCGCCATGTCGCACGACACATCTTGCATGACGGATTCCGCGCCAATCAAGCCCATCTCCTCTTGAATCGTCGAAGCGAACGTCAACTCGTACGCGAGTTTGCTGCGATCTAGCACGTCGAGCAGTTTGTCCATGACGGCGAGCAAAGCGCGGTCATCCATCGCTTTGCCATACGCCAGGTCGCCCATGCGTCGCGTCGGCGGATTCCAAATGACGCGGTCGCCGATTTGCACGCCACACGCCAACGCGTCTGCTTTGCTGTTTGCGCCGATGTCAATGAACACGTCCGTCCAATCGAGTTGCGTCTTCGCGCGTTGCGTGGGCGTGAGGATGTGTCCCGTGAGAGTGGCGAACACGCCTTCGACATCGCCTTGCGTTGTCAGCACCAGCGCGGGGTGTCCGAGTGGCAACAACATGCCGCTGCGCATCGCGGGGCGTTGCTCGACATCGCGTTGTCCTGACGTGATCCACAAAAAGCCATCGTCAGAAATATATTTCACCACGTAACACAATTCGTCGGCGTGCGCGGCGAGCAACAGACGCGGGCCTTGACCGCCGATGCGCGCGACGAGGTTGCCAACTTTCGTCAGGGTGATGGCTTCGACGCGATCATGCCACGTCTCCAATAGAAAATTTTGTACCGCCGCCTCGTCGCCGACGGGGCCGGGCAATTCACATAATTTTTTGATAAGGTCGAACATGAGCGCTCCTCAAGTCGGGATATTGTGGCGCGATTATAGCACGTCTTGTCAGCGTGTCAGTGTGTCACCCCTTTTATGCTATAATCGCCACATATCACTCGTAGCAAGGAGATATGTTCATGGCGGATCCGAAGGTCAGCAAGTTGCGAAATGTTGTGCTCGTTGGACATTCGAGCTCAGGCAAAACGTCGTTGGCTGAAGCGATGCTTTTCAATGCGGGCGTGACGACCCGCTTAGGCACGATTGCAGACGGCAATACCGTCTCCGATTTCGATCCTGAAGAAGTGCGACGGCGCATCTCGGTTAGTACGACGGTGTTGCCATTGCCGTGGCGCGAACATCAGGTCAATGTGTTGGACACCCCGGGCTATGTGGATTTCGTCGGCGAAGTGAAAGGCGCGGTGCGCGCGGCTGACGGCGCGTTGTTCGTCGTGGATGCAATTGCGGGGCCCGAAGTGGGCACGGAGCTGGCCTGGGGCTATGCCGATGAGCGCGAGCTGCCGCGCATGGTGTTCGTCAACAAAATGGATCGTGAGAATTCGTCGTTCCAACGCACGCTCGAACAACTGCGCCAAAAATTTGAAGCGCGTTTCATTCCACTTCAATTGCCCATCGGCGCGGAGAGCAAGTTCAAAGGCGTGGTGGATATCGTGCGCATGAAAGCCGTCATCACCGCGCAAGGCACCGACGGCGATGTGCCTGCCGAATTGAAAGACGAAGCGGAGAAGTATCGCCAAGAGTTAATGGAATCGGCGGCGGAATCGGACGATGCGCTTATCGAAAAATATCTGGGCGGCGACATGTTGAGCGACGAAGAAATTTGGCATGGCTTGAAAGCAGGCGCGAAGAGTGGAAAAATTGTGCCTGTCGTGTGCGGCTCGGCGACGGCTAACCTCGGCGTGAAATCGCTGTTGACTGCGTTGCTGGAATTGATGCCCGCGCCTGACGAAATAGGTGCGGTCGAAGCGACGAACCCGTCCACCACCGCGAAAGAAAAATTGAAAGCCGACCCCGCGGGTCCGCTCGCCGTTTTTGTGTTCAAGACAATGGCAGATCCATTCGTCGGCAAACTCACCTACTTCCGCGTCATCTCTGGCACGTTCTCCTCAGACTCGCGCGTATTCAATCCGCGCACCAGCAACGAAGAGCGTGTTGCCCAACTCTACACGGTGCGCGGCAAAGAACAGAAGCCCACCCCGCGTCTCAGCGCGGGCGACCTCGGCGCGGTGGCAAAGCTCGGCGATGTGAAGACGACCGACACACTGTGCGACAAAGGCCGTCCGCTCACGCTGCCGGGCATTGCGTTCCCCAATCCCGTGTATGGCGTCGCGCTCACCCCAAAGAATCAAGCGGATCTTGATAAGATGGGCAACACGCTCGCGCGTCTCAGCGAAGAAGACCCGACCATCATCGTCAAGCGCGACAACGACACCCACGAAACCGTATTGTGGGCGATGGGCGACTCGCATGTGGACATCATCTTGCGACGCGCGCACAGCAAGTTTGGCACAGAGCTACTGTCCTCTGCGCCGAAGATTCCTTATCGCGAGACGATTCGCAAGAAGACTCAAGTACAGGGTCGCCACAAGAAACAATCGGGCGGGCGCGGGCAATTCGGCGACATCTACGTGCGCTTCGAGCCGTTGCCGCGCGGCAGTGGCTTCGAGTTTGTGGATGAAGTGTTCGGCGGCTCGGTGCCGCGCAACTTCATCCCTGCCGTCGAGAAAGGTCTCCACGAAATTATGGGCAAGGGCGTGTTGGCGGGCTATCCAACCGTTGACTTTCGCGCCGCCTTGTATGATGGCTCGTCGCATCCTGTTGATTCCTCTGAAATGGCGTTCAAGCTCGCGGCGCACATTGCGTTCAAGAACGGCATCCCGCAAGCCGCGCCCGTGCTGCTCGAACCATACTACAAAATTACTGTGACCGTGCCAGATCAATACATGGGCGATGTGATGGGCGACCTGACGAGCAAGCGCTGCAAAGTCGAAGGCATTGATCAAGTGAAAGGCAAAGCCATTATCACCGCCATCGGTCCCCTCGCGGAGCTGCAACGCTACGCGACAGACTTGCGCTCGATGACGCAAGGACGCGGTTACTACGTCATGGAAGTCTCGCATTACGAAGAAGTGCCCGGCCATGTGGCGGAGCAAGTGATTGCGAAGCACAAGGCGGAAGTAGGACAGACGGAGGAGTAAAAAAGTAATCAGTGAAAAGTAAGGTGACCCTATGAACTGCCCCAAATGCCAAAGCGAAAATCCCGCCAACGCAAAATTTTGTTTGCAATGCGGCACGCCGCTCGTGCATCGTTGCGCGAACTGTCAGCAGGAGCTGCCTACGGGTGCGCGCTTTTGTATGAATTGCGGCACGCCTGTCAGCGCCACACCAAAGACGGATGATGCGCGCCTCACACGCCTCGCGGCTGCGACGCCAGCGCCACTCGCCGAGAAGGTGCGCGCAGCGCGGTTGGCAGGCGAGCGCAAAGTCGTGACGGCATTGTTCGCCGATGTCGTCGGCTCGACCACGCTCGCGGAACAAATGGACGCCGAAGATTGGACGGGCATCATGAACCGCGCCTTCGATAAGCTCTCGCCCATCATCTACAAATACGAGGGCACGATTGCGCGCTTACTCGGCGACGCGATTTTGGCGTTCTTCGGCGCGCCCGTCGCACACGAAGATGATCCTGTGCGCGCGGTGCGTGCGGCGGTCGAGATGATCGAAGTCGTGAAAGCGTATGCGGTCGAGGTACGCAAGAAATACGGCATTGACTTTGCGATGCGCGTCGGGCTCAACACAGGTCTGGTCGTCGTGGGCGAAGTGGGCAGCGACCTGAAATTTGAATACACGGCGATGGGCGACTCGGTGAATCTCGCGGCGCGTATGCAATCCGCTGCGAAGCCAATGACTGTGCTCATTTCCGAGAATACCTATCGCTTCATCGCGCAAGTGTTCGAGTGCGACGACCTCGGCTTGATTGACGTGAAGGGCAAAGCCGAACCCGTGCGCGTGTATGAAGTGCGGAGCGCGAAAGCAGCGCCCGGCCGGTTGCGCGGTCTCGCGGGTCTCGAAAGCCCAATGGTTGGACGCGATGCGGAGCTACAAGCATTGTTACAAGCGAGCGTCGCGGCGCAAGGAGGCATTGGGCGTGTTGCGGTGATTGTTGGCGAACCAGGGCTGGGCAAGACGCGGCTTATCTCCGAATGGAGAGCCGCCACCGAAGGCGCCAATGGTCACTCGATGATGGTGTGGGCGGAAGGTAAATGTTTGTCTTATGGGCAGGGGCTCGCCTACCACTTGTTGCTTGATTTGTTGCGTTCGATTCTGTCCGTGTCGGCGGCGGCGGGCGAAGCGGAAGCACGCGGCGCATTGGAAGCGCGCACGAACGATTTGTTCGGCGACGCTGCGCTTGAAGTGTATCCGTATCTGGCGCATCTGTTGTCGCTGCAGCTGAGCGGCGCGGCGCTGGAGCGTGTGCAGGCGCTTGACCCACAGGCGTTGCAAGCGCAATACCTCGCTTCCATGCGGCGCTTGTTGCAGACGAGCGCGACACGCAAGCCGCTCGGTCTCATCCTCGACGACATCCATTGGGCTGATCCGTCGTCCACCGATCTGCTCACGAAGCTAATGCCGCTGGTGAACGAGTCGCCTATCTGCTTCTGCTTTGTCACACGCCCCGACCGCGATGCGCCGGGCTGGAAGCTGGTGACGACCGCGCGCGAAAGTTTGGGCACGAGCTTAACTGAAATCAATTTGCAACCCCTCTCCGATGCAGACAGTCGTCAACTCGTCTCTAATTTGTTGGAGATTGAATCGTTGCCCGACAACATCCGCACCATCATCCTCCGCAAAGCCGAAGGCAATCCGTTCTTCGTCGAAGAAGTGATTCGCATGTTGATTGACCGCGGCGCGATTGTGAAACAAGGCGATGGGTGGGTCGCAGGCAAAGAAATCGAGAACGTCGAGATTCCCGACAACTTGCAAGGTTTGTTGCTGGCGCGCATTGACCGCTTGCCCGAAGAAGTGAAGCGCACGTTGCGCGTCGCGTCGGTCATCGGGCGACAATTCTCGGTGAAGGTGTTGGAGCAGGTGTTGCGGAAGGCATAAGACAAACAGACCCTTAGGGTTTTGGAAACCCTAAGGGTCTCGTGACGAAGGAACACAGCGACACGGTGACGGAGTGACGGGTGATTCACACTGTCGCCGTGTTGTTGTTTCACTGACGCTTTGACACTTGACCTATGACACTCACTGCGAATCTTACTCATCTCGAAATGTGAGGAGCATCCATTGTGAAACGTAAAACCTCCGAAACGAAACGTAAAACTACACAGCGCGCTTTGTCACTACCCAAACAATTGAGCGCGCTCGCAAGCGCCGATTTGGTGCGCCTCACACAACGCAAGCCCGCGCTCGAATATCTTTTTCGGCATGGCTTGGTGCAAGATGCCGCGTATCAATCGTTGTTGAAAGCTGACCGTCGCATGTTACATCAACTCGTCGGCGAGACGTTAGAGAGCCTGTATCCGAAACAATTGGACGAGCTCGCGCCGATGCTTGCGCATCACTTCAACGAAGCAGGTGACGACGCACGCGCGCTCCATTACTTCACGCGCGCGGGCGATGAAGCCGCGCGTATTTATGCCAACGCGGAAGCCATCATGCACTACACGCACGCGCTGAATCTTGCGAAAGGCGCGAACTTTGCGAAGGTTTCAGAACCTTCGCAAAGTTTGCAGCACCTCTTCATGCAGCGCGGGCGCGCATTGGAATTGAGCGGGCGTTACGATGAAGCGTTGGCGAATTACATAGAATTGGAAACGTGGGCGCGTGCCCATGCTGAACGCTCGCTCGTGTTGGCTGCATTGATGTCACGCGCGACGATTCATTCTGCGCCGACGGCGAAATATGACGTCACTCAAGCGCAAGCATTGTCGGAGCAAGCGTTGGTGTTGGCGCGTGAGCTACAAGACCGCGCCGCCGAAGCGAAAATCTTGTGGAACTTGATGTTGCTGCACAAGTTCATGGGACAGGACCAAGCGGTGCGCGACTACGGCGAACAATCGTTGGCGTTGGCGCGCGAGTTGGGCTTCCGCGAGCAGCTTGCATTCACACTCAACGATTTAGCTTTTGCTTACATCGGGGATGGGCGCATCGCACATTCGTATGAGGTCTTGACCGAAGCGAGTGCGCTCTGGCGTGAGCTGGACAACCAACCGATGTTAGCCGACAGCTTGACCGGCACGGCGATGGTTCTCTTTCTCACGGGTGAATTTTCACGCGCCTTGCCAGTCGTGGAAGAAGCGTACCAAATCAGCGTGAAGATTGGCAACCTGTGGGGGCAATCCTATAGCCGCTGGCATGCCGGCACGATTCTAATGGAGCAGGGGGACTGGGGCGCAGCCATCGCCGCGCATACTGATGGGTATGAACTGGGAGATCGCGCGGGGTTTGTCGTCGCTTCAGTCTCGGCGCGCGCGCAACTCGCGCGGCTCTATGGTGACTTGGGCGACAGTGAGCGTGGCATCGCCTTGGCGCAACAAGCCGTGCTGAAAGGCGAGACGATTCCGACGTGGCAAGTCAATGCGTATGCGACGCTGGCAATGCTCTATGCGCGACAAGGTCAGCTGGATGCCGCAGCAACCGCGCTGCACTCTGCCTCGGCTAACTCTGACCCTTTCAATCAAACGATGTACGCGCTGGCGCAATGCGAAGTGGGACTGATACGACAGGCTTATGCCGAGGTGGTGGCGCTCACGGAGCAGATGATCCAAGCGATGCGTCAGGTGGGTTTGCGCCCATTTCTAGCAGCGTTTTGTGGGTACCGCGGATTAGCATTGCTGGCGCAGCAACGGTGGGATGAAGCAGAAACCGTGTTGCAAACTGCGCGCGCTGACGCGGAGGTGATTGGCGCGCGGCCCATGTTGTGGCGCATCTATGCTGCATTGAGTGAGGTCGCAACGCAACGCGGCAACCTGACCGAAGCCCAAGCGTTCCGCCACCAAGCGCGTGACGTAATCGCGTATCTTGTCGAACATTGCCCACCCGATATGCGCGCATCGTTTTTGAATGTATCTGAGGTGCGCGCGGTGATGAGTGCGGGATAAGCTGGGATAGGGTGTAAGCTAATGCGCTGGCGTGATGAGGGTGCGCGCCCACGCGCTATCCGCCTCTGAGAGTGGGGGCACCGGAGGCTGGGTGTAGTCGAGGCGCAGATAGAAACGTGCGCGCACGTAGAGGTCGTGTAGAATGGTGTTCAAATCTACGAGCGGTTCGTGATCGCCGGATAGGAGCGGCAAAGGAAACGAGGGAATAGGCTGACGGAGGTTGAAAGCATAGAGTTGGGCGCGTGGGCGTTGTAAGCCGCGCGCGATGAGGATGCGATAATCGCTTTGAACTTGCTGGCCCGTGTATGGGAGCGGCTCGCCCGCGCGCAACAAATCTATCTCGACCAAGTTCGTGAAGGTGCCAAGCACGTACTCTCGTTTACCCAAATACTCGGAGCGTCCCTCGCCTTGCCTTTTGTTATAGGGCGAGAGAATTTCAAGCGTTGTGATCAGTTTGCTGGTGCGGGTTTCGCGCACTTCCAAAAATGTTTCTTGCGCTTCGTCCCGCATGGGCAATTCCACCTCAACCACATCTACCTCGGCGAGCGGCAATGGACTAAGCGTTTGTGGACCGTGACCTAACATCACGCCAACATCGGTGCGCCCAATGGGGCGTGTGTCACCTGGCAGCACGACGACCATGCGGCTTTCGATGCCCACGTAGTAGCGCGGGTCGAGAATGGGCGACAGCACATCGGCAACCGCGGTGATCAAGCGATTATGTATATCTTGCCACAGGGCAGGATGTTCTAAGTAAGGATCCATGCCGGGGAATGGTGAACGCATGGCACTATTGTATGTTCTGCGCTAAGGCGCGTCAATTTTATGCAACCTATGACACTCACCGCGAATCTCACCCACCTCGAATCGGTCGGTCTCGTGCGTCTCGCCGCCGCGCGCCCCGAGCTCGCCTATCTCTTTCGTCATGTGCTCATTCAAGACGCGGCGTACCACTCGCTCTTGAAAGCCGACCGCCGCGTGCTGCATCAGTTGATTGGCGAGACGTTGGAGCAATTGTATCCGGTGCAATTGGACGAGCTGGCGCCCGTGCTCGCACAACACTTCGCGGCGGCGGGCGACGAGGCACGCGCATTGAAATACTTCACGCAAGCGGGCGACGAGGCGCTGCGCGTCTATGCGAACACCGAAGCGGCGCAGCATTATGCGCGGGCGATAAACCTTGCGAAGGCAGCGTCGTTTGCGGTGGAACCTTCGCAAGGTTTACAACACCTCTATCTGCGACGCGGGCGCGCGTTGGAATTGTTGAGCCGCTACGAAGACGCGCTCGTCCATTACGCCGACATGGAAGCGTGGGCGACGGCGCATGGTGACCGCGCATTGGAACTCCAAGCGCTGATGGCGGCAGCGACGATTCGCACGACCGCGAATTGGATGCACGACCCCGCGCAAGGGCAAACACTGCTCACGCGCGCCCGTTCTCTCGCGCACGAGTTGAACAATCGCGCCGCTGAAGCGAAAATTTTGTGGAACTTGTTGCTGCTGGGCACGTTGACGAACATGCCGTTAGATGAGCGCATTGCGTATGGCGAGCAAGGGTTGGCGTTAGCGCGCGAGCTGAATTTGCGCGAACAACAGGCTTATATTTTGAGCGACATTTGGTATGTGTATGCCAATGCGGGACAATGGGAACGCGCCAAAGCGAGCTTGCAAGAAGCCGCGGTGTTAGCGCGCGAGCTGCAAAATTATCCAATGCTCGCCGAAAATCTTCATCGCATCATGGCGAGCGAACTGCCGCTCGGCAATTTCGAATCTGCGATACGCCATTCCGATGAAGCATTTCAATTAAGTTGCGCCAGCGGCAACGTGGACGGTCAAGCCAATAGCCTGGCGATGGTGGGCATCGCGTATGGGGAACTTGGGCAAGTGGATGAGGCGATGCGCGCGATGCAAGAAGCCATGACCTTAGGCGCGCCCACGCAAAACGTCACGTCGCAAGGTGGGGCGCAAGCGGAGCTAGGCTGGCTCTATGGTTGGTTGGGCGAGGTCGAGCGAGGCATCGCAACCGCGCAGCGCGCAAGAGCATTTACCGAAAAAGTTTTTCCGTTCATCGCGCCGTGGCCGCTCGCTATCCTCGCGCAACTCCACATTCAAAAGGGCGAACTCGCTGCCGCCGAAAAAATTCTGAACGCCTTGGGACACTATCAAAAACAAAAGCTGAACATCGGCTTTATCGCCGCCGCGTGGTCGCGTCTTGCCATCGCGGCGGGTGAGCTCATGTTTGCGAAAGGCGACGACGCGCAGACGATTGCGTTGATGGATGAGTTCGTCGCCGACATGCGCGCGGATGGGGTGCGACTTTTTCAAGCGGATGCATTACACCTCAAGAGTCGTGCGCTGTTGCGACAAGGGCGCACAGCTGAGGCATACGCGACGTTGCAAGAGGCGCGCGCCGTCGCCGAAGCCATCACGTCACGACGCAGCCTGTGGCAAATCCTCGCGGCGTTGAGCCACCTTGAACAACAACGCGGCAACGTGAATGAAGCACAAGCGTTGCGCCAACAAGCGCGCGAGGTCAGCGCATTCATCGCGGGACATTGCCCACCTGAATGGCGTGAAATGTTCTGGACCTTGTCCGCAGTGAAAGCGGCGACAAGCTGAGTGTCATGTGTCATGTGTCACCTGTTGCGTTGACGCTTGGCACATGATACTTGGCAATGGAGAGCGCAAGGTAACCTCCTAACCGGAGAGCTCACAGCTGTCAGCGCCCTGGGCTTGTCGAAGGGTGAAAATCTGTGAGGTCTAGCGATTCAACATCCGCAGCGGAATTTGCAACAGCTTGCGGAGCAGCGCTTGTGGCGGCGGCAAGGGTTCGAGGCGGGCGAGCGCGCGCTCGTAGGCGAAAATCGCGCCGAAGAGGTCGCGGTGCTGCATGTGCATGCGGCTCAACCATTTGAGCGTGAGCGCCTCGCTTTGGTAGTCTCGCAGTTTGTGAAAAATTTCGGCGGCTTGTTCCATCCGAATCTCCGCCTCTTGGTATTTGCCTTGTGCGGCAAGCAGCGTGCCGAGATTGCCCATCGCTTGCGCGCGTTGGGTGTCGTCGCCAATTTCCGCAAAGAGGTGAACGGCCATGTCGAAATGTTGGCGCGCGATTTCGGAGAGCTTGAGTTTTTGGCAGACCACGCCAAGGTCGTTCAGGGCTTGCGCTTCGCCTAACTTGTTGGCAGTGCCGTGCGCGACGGTGCGCGCAGCCTCGAACGCTTGGTGCGCTGCTTCCAATTGACCCGCGCGAAAATATTGCACGCCGCTCTCGCGCAGTTGCTCGAAGGATGGGGAGGGGGAGTTGCTCATAGTGAGAAAGGATAAACGAGTAAACGGATGAATGAGGGAATGAGGGCAGCTTCGCTCCCTCATTTCCTCGTCTCCTCGTTTACACGTTTACGCACATGGTTGTTTGACGAACTTGCTTTGCCTGCTTATTGTGGATGTGAAATAGGTATGGGTGTGAAGATGAGCAGAAACAACACCCATGACAGGATGCCGATGATTTTGCGCGCCTTGCCGAGTGGCGCGATGTCGTTGAGTGGCGGAGGGTGACCGACGCCGATGGCGTAGATGAAAACCACCCAAATGAGCCAGTTCGAGCCGTCGAATCGGGAAAAAAACAACCCTATGGCTAACGCCAGCAAACCACCGAGGCATATCCAGCTCAAAGAACGCGCACGCTCGCCCAGCAACGCATACGCGACATGTCCACCATCCAGCTGACTGGCGGGCAACAGGTTGAGCGACGTGATGAGCAAGCCCAGCCATGCGGCGCTGGCGACAGGCGACAGCCATACATCTTCAACTGTATTCGGTAAAAATTTTCCGAAGATGATGAACTTGGTTAAAGCATAGAGGATTGAATTGCCTTCCTGAAACACATTGTTGCCATATACCGCGCGAATCTCTTCAAAAGTTTTGACTTCCGAGAGCGCCAGTCCGATGAATAACAATGGAATGGTGAAGACCAAGCCTGTCAAGGGCCCCGCCAAGCCCACATCAAAAATGCTTTTGCGCGTGACGAAGGGCGCTTTGAGCCGAATGAACGCGCCGAGTGTGCCGAAACCGAGCGGCATCGGAATGAAATAGGGCAACGTCACAGGTGCCTTGTAGTAGCGCGCCATGAAGTAATGACCGAATTCATGCGCGCCAAGAATGGTCAGCAAAGTCGTCGCATAGAGGAAGCCGGCCCTCCAGTCAAACCCGCCGAGCGTGCTGCCGCCGACGAACATCGTCGAAGCGACGGTCAATACAAACAACACCAAGTTGATCCATGGGTTGGAATCGCGCACTTGCACGCGCCCGGGCAACGCGCGCACAACATCTTGCGCGCGCTCGTGAGTGAAGGTTGGCGTGTAACCAAACGATTCAAAGCGTGGGCGCACATGGGCAAATGCTTTTTCTGAATCAATCAGCAGTTGACCGCGAAAGGTGATCGCTTGTGGCGCTTGTCGCTCGATGGTGATGGATTCGATGCTGAACACATCGCCGAGTTGTAATCGTAATTGCTCTATCAAAGTTTCATTGGTTATTTCACTTGTCATACGAAGATTATACCATAGGCGAGTAGGATACATGGGGAGATGGGGCAATGGGTGAATGAGTGAACGAGTAAACGGCTAAATGAGTGGATGAGGGAAGCCTGGTTGCTCATTCCTCATTCCCCGATGACTTATTGCCTCGTTTTCCCCCGTTTCCTGGCTTACCTGTTTCCTCGTTTACCACGCACAAAGGAACTATGCCAACGCTAGACCCAGCAGCGCGTGCGGAAAAATTGCGTGCGCTCATCAATTATCACAATTATCGTTATCATGTGCTGGACGAGCCTGCCATCCCCGACAGCGAATATGATGCGCTGTTCAACGAGCTGAAGGACATCGAGGCAGCGCAGCCTGAGCTCGTCACGCCTGATTCACCGACGCAGCGAGTGGGCGGGGCGCGCGCCAGTGCGTTTGCGTCGGTGCGTCATCCTGCGCCGTTGCTCTCGCTCGACAATGCGTTCAGCGCAACCGAGGTGCGCGAATGGCATGAGCGGGTGAAGCGCATCGTCGGGGGCAACAAGGCGATCGCGCTGGTCGCCGAGCCAAAGATTGACGGGCTCAGTGTGGCGTTGCATTACGAGCAAGGACGCTTCGTATTGGGTGCGACGCGCGGCGATGGGGTTGAGGGCGAAGATGTGACGGCGAATTTGCGGACGATTAAAGCGATTCCACTGCTGATTCCCATGACACAACCTCATCTCCAACCCCTCCCCTCAAAGGAGAGGGGCAGGAATGAGATTCATGCGCCACAGCGTTTAGTCGTGCGCGGTGAAGTGTATTTTCCCAAAGACAAGTTCGAGGCGCTGAACAAACAACAAGAAGCAAGTGGCGGCAAGACATACGCGAATCCACGCAACACGGCCGCAGGCGCGGTGCGTCAACTCGACTCGAAGATTACGGCATCGCGCGCCTTGAGTTTCTTCGCGTACAACATCATCGCGCTCGAAGGTGAAACCATCAACACACAATGGGATGCGCTACAATATCTGCGTGCGTTGGGTTTTCCCGTGAACGGCGATTCAAGATTGTGCGCCGATGTGGAAGAAGCGATTGCCTATGGCGAACAGTGGCTGAAGAACCGCTCCAAGTTGAACTACGAGGCAGATGGCATCGTGTTGAAGGTCAATGAATTTGCGTTGCAGCATGAATTAGGTTATGTTGGCAAAGCGCCGCGTTGGGCGATTGCGTTCAAGCAGGCATCGGAGATTGCGGTGACGAAGCTGGAGCGTATCGAAGTGAACGTGGGGCGCACGGGTGTGATTACGCCATATGCTGTGCTGATGCCTGTGCGCGTGGGGGGCGTGACGATTGTGAACGCAACGCTGCACAACGAAGATTACATCAAGGACTTGGATATTCGCCTCGGCGACCGCGTGCGTATCAAGCGCGCGGGCGAAGTGATTCCGCAAGTGCTTGGCCCCGTCGTCGAATTGCGTGATGGCAGCGAGAAGCCATACAAGTTTCCGACGAAGTGTCCATCGTGCGGCGAAAAGTTGGAACGCAACGAGGGCGAAGCGGCGACGTATTGCGTGAACATGCTCTGCCCCGCGCAGCTCATCCGCCAAGTCGAACACTTTGCAGGACGTGGCTCGATGGACATCGAGAGTATGGGTGAGAAGTTGTCGGTGTTGCTGGTCGAGCAAGGCTTTATCAAAGATGTGGCGGATTTGTATGCGTTGCATAAACGGCGCGATGAGTTGCTGGCATTGGAAGGCTTTGGCGCAAAGAAGGTGGATAATTTGCTCGCGGCGATTGAAGCGAGCAAGCAACGCTCGCTCGTGCGCCTGATCTATGCGCTTGGTATTCCACACGTGGGGGGCGCGGTGTCGGAGTTGTTGGCGGAGCATTTCGATTCGCTCGACGCGCTGGCGAAGGCGAAGCCCGAACAGCTCGACGAGATTCACGGCCTCGGTCCCGAAATCGTCACGAGCATCGTGAACTACTTCAAGCATCCGCAAGCGCAGATGCTGGTGAAGAAGTTGAAGCAGGCGGGCGTGAACACGAAGGGCGAAGCGAAGACGAACAAGGGACAAGGGAAACTATCAGGCTTGACGTTTGTGATCACGGGGACGTTGCCGAGGATGAGCCGTGATGAAGCGAGTGATTTCATCAAACAACACGGCGGCAAGGTGTCGGATTCCGTGAGCAAGAAGACGAACTATCTCGTCGTCGGCGAGAACGCAGGCAGCAAGTTGGACAAGGCAAAGTCGCTGGGCGTGAAGACGTTGAGCGAGGACGAGTTACGGAAGCTAGTGGAGGAAAAGTAGAGAGTGGCGGGCGATTGAAAATCGCGCCTACTCATTGCGAAACCCGCCTGCGCGGCTTCAGTTCCAGTCGACGGAGGTCGGCTTGGCGCTGCGGTGCGCGCGCATTGCCTCGCTGTGGCTTATCCCGAACTCACGTTACTTTATAAGAAGGGAACATCACCCATGACCACAACCTACGACATCGTCGTCGTTGGCGGCGGACCCGCAGGCGCAACCACCGCGCGTTATGCAGCGCAAGGCGGCTTGCGCGTGTTAATGGTAGATAAAAAGAGCGAGCTCGGCACACCCGTGCAATGTTCGGGCGCGGTCAGCGCGAATGCGTTGCACGAATGCGCAGTGCCGTTTGACGAAGAGTTCATTGCGGAGCCGATTTACGGCTTCCTCACATACTCGAATGAAGGCGAGCAGATTCGCCTGGATTATCGCGCCTATGATCGTCACACGCCATTGGGTTATGTTGTGGACCGCAAACGCTTTGATCGCTATCTCACGAAGATGGCGATGGCCACAGGCGCGGAGTTGTGGCTGAAGGCGCGCGTCGTCGGTTTCACACATGCCAATGGGACGGTGACAGTGCAAATAGAACGTTTTGGTCAAGTCGAGGATGTGACGGCGAAAGTCATCGTCGGCGCGGATGGTGTGCAATCGCAAATTGGATTGATGGCAGGCTTGCACGTCGCTATCCCGTTGGGCGACTTAGCGTCATGCTTGCAATATGTCGTGGAGAATGTCGAGACGTGCGGCTTGCTCGAAATCGTGACGGGGCATGAACACGCACCGGGCGGTTATGCGTGGGTGTTTCCCAAAGGGCATGGCATGGCGGAGGTGGGCTTAGGGGTCGCGCGCACGATGACCGACAAGGATGCGCGTTGGCACTTGGACAAGTTTATGCGCGAGTCGTTCATGCGCGAGCGCTTTTGTCATGCGAAGATCATCGAGGTGCAAGGTGGCGGCGTGCCGTTGGCGGCGACATTGAAGCATATTGTCGCAGATAACGTGATGATCGTAGGCGATGCGGCGCGGCAAGTGAATCCCATTACAGGCGGCGGCATTCACATGGCATTGCGCGCAGGGCGTATCGCAGGCGAGTTTCTCGCAGAGATGTTACCAAGCGCGACGAGCTACACGCGCGCAACCTTGCGCGCGTATCAACAGAGCTGGCACGAACAGCTGGGCTGGGCGCACGCCGAGCTCTACCGTACGAAAACGCGCATCTTCAAAGAACCTGATGTCGCCAAGCAGGATCGTGAACTGTTTGAAATGTTGGGAAATTATTTCAGACCCGATTCAAAGTATCGCAAGATATAAATGAGTAATGGATAATTGACTTGCCCCAATTACTAATCCCCAGTTACTTTTTTAGGAACAAGATGGCTACTACCAAGAAACATCTACCCGTCGCCTTCAACGTCAGCTGGCTTGCCTGTATTCACTGTGGCGCGTGTGTCGCCGTGTGTTTGCAGCGCACACCGTTCATTTCGCCGTTTGATACGATTGCGCTAGAGACGCCGTGCGCGATTGCGTGTATGCGCTGTGTGGATGTATGCCCGACGAGTGCGGTGCTCTATCGTGAGCTCCCCCCCAGCC
>CAZDYP010000049.1:0-28690 GCA_964509505.1 uncultured Anaerolineae bacterium
ACCACAGGGCAGCGCGCCGCCATCGCTTCGAGCGCCACGATGCCGAATGGCTCGTACAACGATGGCAGCGCGACGCAATTTGCCACACGAAACAAGGCATTGCGATCTGCATCGGACACAAAGCCGATCAGCTTGATTTGCTCCTCCAAGCCAAGCAACTTCACCCGCTCCACTAATGCGTCACGGCGCGGTCCCGTGCCAGCCAACACGAAACATACATTGGGTATCTCCGCCAAGATGCGCGGGGCAGCGGCAAGCAAAAGGTGAGTGCCTTTCTCATACACCATGCGCCCCACGGAAAAAATGATGGGCTGCTGCGGCTCGGCATAACGGGCGCGAAACTCCGCGAGGTTAACGGCATCCAACCAATCAAAAGGGGCTGTGTCCACGCCATTAGGCACGACGTCAATTTTATCGGCAGGCAAGTGAAAGTAGTCTCGTAATTCTTGCGCCATGAATTGACTGACGGTGATGACGCGCCACGCCTCGTAAGTCAACCACCATTCCATGTTAGCAATCGAGTGCGACATCGAGTTATGCAGCTGCCCTTGCCAACGCCCACGCTCGGTCGCGTGGATGGTGGCGGTCAATGGAATTTTGTAGCGCTGCTTGAGGGTGATGGCGGCGAGGGCGACGAGCCAATCGTGCGCGTGAATCACGTCAAACGGTCCGCTCTGGGCAAACAATTCGTCGGCGGCTTGCTCCAAACACACATTGGTTTGTTGCGCGTCAACAAACACATCATGCGACAACACGGGAGGCGCGACGCGATGAATCTTCAAGCCATGGGCTACTATTTCAAATGCGGGGGCTTCGCGCAGGCGCGGCGTCAATACATGCACGGACGCGCCCAACCGCGAGAGCTCGGGCGCCAGCGCGGCGATGTGGCTGCCGATGCCGCCGACGACGTGCGGTGGATATTCCCAGACGATTTCGAGGATGTTCATGGAGTCGCTGGTCACCAGTCGCTAGTCGCTAATCGTTAAAGACTAACGATTAGCGACTAAGCGACTAAGTGACTTACTGCAACACCTTCCATTCCGTGGGTCGCACCTCGCGTTTCACTTTGAAGGTGTTGATACTCCACGGGTGCCAACGATTGTTGCTGGTACATTCGATGTGGATGTAGCGTGCAGGCGTCGCCGCGAAATCCACATCCAACGCGCGCCAATTGCCTGTTTCAGGACTGCGCGCCACTTCCGACCACGTGTTGCCATCAGTAGAAACTTGGACGATGAATCCCTGTGGATATTGTGGTTTGTCGCCATTATCTAGCATGAGGCCCGTCACGCTTTGCGTCACACCCATATCGAGTGTGAACGACATGCCTGCTTGTTGCGGCACGCCCGTCGTCCATTGCGTGGCGGGATCGTTATCGAGCGCGAAGCCGACGAGCTCGGGGTTGTGGCTGGCGACGGCTTGCCAGGCGCCTGCTTCATGCACGAAGATTTCGCTGATCTGCCATGGGGCGTTCCATTGGGTCGTGCCTGTTTGCGTGATATGAATGTAGCGCACAGGATACGGCGCAAACGATACGCCAAAATCGCTCCAATTCTTTTCTTTCGCGCCGACCATCACCCACGCGACGCCATCCGCCGAAATATCCACACGATAGCCCGCCGGGAAGCCGCGGCCCGGACACATCACCTTGAGCGCATCGAGCATGTGTGGGGCGCCCAAGTCTGCTTGATACCACATACCTGGTGTCATCTTCTCGCCCGTGGACCAAATCGTTTGTGGGTCGCCATCTACTGCTTGCTCGGCTTCGGCGGGATTATGCGACGCGATGGCGCGCACACCCACACGCACCGCTGCTACTTGCAAGGTCACTTCGATAGGTTCTGACGTGCCTGTGTCGGCAAACCACGTGATGCCTTCTTCGACTAAATCGAAGCGCAAGGTGTAGGCGCCTGCCGCTGCGGGAGTCGCGTACGATGCGCCAAATTCAACTTGCTCGCCGGGCGCGATCGCATGCGGCAATGCCGTGCGGATGTCGGAGCTTGTGAAAATTTGCTGACCGTCTTGATACCACTTGTAGCCAACACGCACCGGATGCTCGCCATCGGCGACCCAGGTCTTGCCGCCGTCGTTGCGGACGCGAATCGGGAACACCAGGGCTGAATTTGCATCCACCCGAGAGGGCAACCCGTCTTTCGCAAAGACCGCGCGATAATCCGGCTTGGCTGGCGCGGTGGGCGTTACGACAGGCGTGATAGGCAGCGTTGGAGTCGGTGTGACGGCAATTGGTGTGATGATTGGTGTGATAGGTGTAATCGGGGTGATGGGCGTGATGGGCGTTGGTTCGGGCGTTGGCGTGACGGGCGTGACGGCGATGGGCGTTGGCGTCGGCTGCACGATGGGCATGACTGGCGCCGAAACGGTCACGGCTTTGTTGAACGTCGGTGAATTTTGATCAGCAAAGAACGTGACCCCTTCCTCGACCAAATCGAAACGCAATTCGTAGATGCCTACCTGCTCAGGCGCGATGACGCGAATGTCTAGCGCGAGTTCATCACCTGTGGCCATGTCGCGCGGCAGCCCCACGCGCACGTCTTCGCGGACGAATACCACTTCTTGCCGTTCATTGAACCATTTGTATGACAAGCGCACGCGATTGGGCGCGTTGTCGTTTGCCCAGGTTCGCGTGCCGTCATTGCGGAACTGCACACGCATGGTGGCTTCTTGATTGGCGGCAAGACTATCGAGCTGCGACAGCGCCACCCACCCTACCATGTACGCGGGGCCTGTCACCGTGACGGGCGCAGTGAAAACCTGCGAACCTGTGCTTTGAAATTCTTGGATGCCTTCCTCAATCAAATCGAACACGACGTTGTAGGCGCGCGGCGTTTGTGGCGCGAGCAAGGGGACATTGAGCGTCACCGTATCACCGGTCGCCACATCATGCGGCAACGAGACACGCACCAGCTCACGCACCAAAGTTTCGGCGTTGTTGTCCGCGCGAAACCATTTGAAACCCAAACGCACGGGATTCGCGCCGCCCGCCGCCCACGTCTGCGTGCCATCGTTGCGAACCGTAATCGTCACAGCTGTCACTGCATCACGCGGCACAGGGGAAGTCACATTCCCCGACCAACTCACCGCATGGGCACGCTTAGGCACGGCGACCACTTCAACGCTGACATCGTTCGGCGCAGAGCCTGCATCAGCAAACCACGTGACACCTTCCTCGACCATATCCCAGCGCAAGGTGTAACGTCCGGGCGTCGGCGGTGCCATGAGTTGCGCCGTTGGGAATTGCGCGCTCTCGCCGACTTTGATGTCACGCGACAAGGTGGTGCGCAAGCTGTCACGCACCGCCACTTCTTGCCCCGCCGCATTGAACCAACGGAAACCGAGGTGGATAGGATTCGGCTTACCATCCGCCCGCCAGGTGAAGTTGCTATCGTTGCGCACGGTCAGCGCGGCCGACACGACCGTATCAGCCTCGATTTGTGGCGGCGTGCGAGCGAGGCTCGTCGTCAGCCAGGTGGCGCGATACGCTTTTTCTGGCGCTGCCGTGACGGCAGGGCGGGCGGAGGGCAGCCGCACGCGATAGTCACTCGCTAGCGCAGCGCGGAAATCTTCTTTCACCCAGTCTTTGTCTTTGATAGACCACGTTTCGACGCCTTCTTCCCAACGAAACAAGGTCAAGGCTTGAATCGGCTGATTGTTTGGGTTGCTGTTCCAGTCGTTGATTTCTTTGTAGGCATTTGTGACCCAGCCGCGCGCTTCGGGAATCCAGCCGCCGCTATCAGGCGTCGGTTGCGCTTCGGTAATGAACACCGGCACGTTCCGCAATTCGCGGGGAATGACCTCCATAAAGTCACGATAGGTGCGGAAATGATAATGGCGGTTTTGGAACGGCGGGCCCATCTTGCCATCGCTGAAAATCAATTGAGGATCCGTGCCGTGCGTGTAGGCGTGCAAGATGATTGCATCACATTGCCCTTTGAGTTGCTTGAGAATGTCGCCGAGGTATTGCGCCCAATCGCCCGCCTCATTGCCTGCATACTTGGTCTGGTTGTTCCAGGGGCCGACGCCGCCCACGGCAATTAAGTCTTCGTTGTGACCGGGCAACGAGCGAATGGCGTTGCGACACTTGATGAAGCAGCTCGCATATTTTTCGGGCGTAATCACATCGCCCTGCGGACGCTCATCGGCAAGGTTCATCTCATTACCAATAACCCAGATGTGCGCGCCCGGCGAATTGGCGACGAAGTTTTTGCAGCGCTGCGCGAAATTGTCGTAGCGGTCTGGCGCGGGAATCGTGCCGTCATGCCCATAACCGTTATTTAGCCGCACGATCAAGCCAAAGCCTTTGCTGGTGATGCGTTGATAGAAATCGCCAACGCCAGCATTGTTGTTGGGGTCAGAGCCAATCCCTTCGGTTCTGAAAATCCAAGCATCACGGTTGGGGGGAACGAAATCCACCCACTCGCCGTAATCGTGAATACCAAAAATGTAATTGGGGAATTTGATGGGCATGGCTCACCTCTATTATAGTCGCTAGTTGCTAGACGCTGGACGCTGGTGATACAGGACGCAGGATAGCAATACGTTCACTAAAGCGCGGCTATTATAACAAACATTCAAAATGACTGACAATGCCTATAAACACGGCGAGCCTTCTTGCGAAGGCTCGAGCGTGTGGCATCACCGACGTGAGCCTAGTGTTGAGCTAGAGCTCACTGAATCGGTGACGCCGACGATTTAAAACTACAATCCATCGGCATCACCTCCTATTAAGATAGGATAGCAAAAATTTTATCGGCGTGCGAGCGGTATTATGACATAGGCTATGAAGACTGTCAAAAGAAAAACAGAAAGAAAAAAGACAAATTATTTTTGTGATACTTTGGTTACTCGCCCGTATAATATAGCAGACATGGCTACCCTGGTTCATTGGCAGCGCGCTAATCAGTCTATCGTTGCCGCGTCAGATGAAATTGATTGGGAGCAAGTTTATCACGAAGAATTGCCGCGCGTGTTCAACTTCTTCCGTTATCGTGTGGGCGCCGACACAGCGGAAGATTTGACGGCGACGACGTTTGAGAAAGCTTGGCGCGGACGAGAGCATTATCGGCGGGCGCGCGCCGCCTTTTCGACGTGGCTGTTCACGATTGCGCGTCATGTCGCTGCCGATCATTTGCGGCGACGCCTCGATCGCGAAGCGGTGTCTTTCGACGATTTGTGCGAGCCATCGCCCCTGCTATCACTGCCAGAGGTTGTCGAGCAACATGACGAATTTGCGCGGCTGACGGCGTTGCTAGCAAAGCTTCCACTGCGCGAGCGCGAACTGCTGTCGCTCAAGTATGGCGCGGACCTCACCAATCGCGCGATTGCGAAGGTGATGGGCTTGAGCGAGTCCAATGTCGGCACCATCTTACATCGTACGATAATGGAGCTGCGCGCGCAATGGGAAACCTGATACATACGGTGTGGGCAAGTTGCAAACTTGCCCCACCGAGAGGAGGAACAGCATGGATGAATTTCTCACCCGATTCCGCAAAAACCCATCTCCCCAATTTGCTAAATCGCTTTACGAAAGGATTGATAAACCGATGAATACAAATACCGTTCGCAAGCCGCTTTGGCGTTGGCGTCCTACGTTGGTTAGCGTAGGCGCGGTTGCTTTGCTGCTGCTGGTATTCAGCTTCCCAGCGACGCAAGTGTTGGCGCAAGAATTCCTCAACGTCTTTCGCGTCAAACGCTTCAGCGTCATCACGCTCGACCCTGCGCGCATGGAGCAGTTACGCAACAACAAAATCAACCTCGAAGGCTTGATTGGCGACCAGGCGCAAGTCACCAAAGAAGCGGGCGAACCGCAAGTAGTTGCAGGCGCCGATGCCGCCGCGTCTATTGCGGGCATCAAAGTGCGCGTGCCTGCTACCCTGCCCGATGGCGTGAAGCTCGTCGAGACGCGCGTACAAGGCGCCAGCAGCACGCAACTGATCGCCGATGTGACCAAGCTGCAAGCGATTCTCGACACGCTCAACATCAAAGACGTGAAAGCGCCCTCACAATTGAACGGCGCGCACATTACACTGAACAAACCTGCGCTAGTGATGATGCGCTACACCAGTGGGCGCGATGCTATCATGTTCTTCCAAGCCAAAAGCCCCGAAGTCGTTCTGCCCCAAAACGTAAAAATCTCCGATCTCGCGTTGATTGGGCTTCGCATCGTCGGTCTTTCGCCGCAAGAGGCGCAACAATACGCCAGGACGATTGATTGGAACACGACGATGCTCGTCCCGATTCCCGTCAATGCAGGCTCGTTCCGCGAAGTGGACGTGCGCGGCGTGAAGGGTTTGCTTATCACCTCAGGCGGCACAGGCGCATCGTCTGCGCGCTTCGATTCCAATGCAGCGCGGCAACAAACACTCCTCCTCTGGGCAGAGAACGACATGGTGTACGCGCTGCAAGGCGGCCCCATCGGTGATGACATCGTGCAGCTGGCAAACTCGTTGAAGTAAACAGTAGCCAGTAATCAGTAGCCAGATTGATGAATGGTCATCCATGACCAATCTGGCTACTGGCTACTGCCTACTGCCTACTGACTCATGTCTGATTTCGTCATCGAAACCCACCAACTCCGCAAACAGTTCGACACCAAACTTGCCGTCGCCGACCTCACCTTAAGCGTGCGCCGTGGTGAGGTCTTTGGCTTTTTGGGACCGAATGGCGCGGGCAAAACCACATCTATCAAAATGCTGTTGAGCTTGGTCACGCCTACGGCAGGCGATGGGCGCGTGCTCGGCGCACCGTTGGGCGATGCGCGCGCGCGCGCGAAGTTGGGGTTCTTGCCCGAACATTTTCGCTTTCAAGATTGGTTGACAGGGCGCGAGTTTTTGCGTTTTCATGGACGCTTGTATGGCATACGTTCTGAGGTGTTGGGCAAGCGCATCGAAACCTTGTTGGAGCGCGTGGACTTGCTCGACGCGGGCGAGCGCAAGCTACGCGAATACAGCAAGGGCATGTTACAACGCATCGGCTTGGCGCAAGCGCTGCTCAACCAACCCGACCTCGTATTTCTTGACGAGCCCACCTCAGGGCTCGACCCGTTAGGACGCTTGCTGGTGCGTGATGTGTTGAGCGAATTGCGCGCACAAGGCACGGCGATCTTCCTCAACTCACACCTACTCAGCGAAGTCGAAATCACCTGTGACCGCGTCGCCTTCGTGAAACGCGGCCATGTCGTGCGCGAGCTGTCGTTGCATGAACAAACCAACACCCTTGACGTTGAACTGAAACTGAGCGCCATCACCAGCGACATCTTACAAGGGCTAAATCAATTTGGGCGCAACGCGCATCAGGAGAACGGCGTCGTGCGATTGCAAGCCGACGACGAAGAACGCTTGCCCGCGATCGCGCGCTGGCTCGTGCAACAAAACGTCGGACTCTACCACCTCGGCGCGCGCAAGCAATCGCTCGAAGCCATGTTCTTAGAGGTGATGGGCGAGGACGAAAGGCCAGGCTAGAAATTAGTAATTGGTAATTGGGTGTCGCAAGTTCCAATTACCAATTACCAATTACCAATTACTGACTATGCTGACGATTGCGCACCTCACCTTCCATGAAGCTCTGCGCCGCAAGGCGTTGTTAGCAGCGCTCTTGTTGGGTATTGGCTTTCTGGTCATCTTCACGTTGGGCTACTATTTTATCTACAAAGACTTAAATGCGCTGCGACCGCCAAGCGGCGTACGCTCCATGCAGCAAGCAGGAATTGTCCTGAATTTCATCGTCACGGCGGGTTTGTATGCGGTGAATTTTCTGATCGTGATGATGGGCGCACTGATGCCTGTGGACGCCATCGCTGGCGAGATTCGCTCTGGCACGATTCAAACGCTGGTGACGAAACCGATTCGGCGCGCAGAGATTGTGTTGGGCAAGTGGCTAGGGTTGTGGGTGATTTTGATGTTGTATCTGCTGTTGATGGCGGGCGGCGTCTTGCTCATCGCCTACACCATCAGCGGTTACGCGCCGCCGAACATCGAAGTCGGCATTCCATTGATGCTGCTCGAAGGTACCTTGTTGATGACGCTGGCGATTGCAGGTGGCACACGCTTCAGCACCTTAGCCAACGGCGTGATGGTGTTCGGGCTATATGGGCTGGCGTTCATCGGCGGCTGGGTCGAGCAAGCGGGAGCGATCTTTGGCAACACAGCAGCCAGCAACATCGGCATCATCGCCAGCCTCATCGTGCCGAGCGATGCGCTGTGGCGCTTGGCAGCGTATCACATGCAACCGCCATTGGTCGGCACCCTAGGCGCATCGCCCTTCGCTTCCGCCTCCGTGCCAAGCGAGGCGATGATATGGTGGGCAATGGGCTACGTGGTGGTGGCGTTGCTGTGGGGACTGTGGCAATTCAATCAAAGAGATTTATAAACACTACAGACCCGTCCACCATCCGACGGGTCTGTGGCATTTGATGGAGGGCAAGTTCTCAATTTGTCCATTTCGTAAATTCTTTGTATCGGCATGTAACCATTCTTATCCTTCCTCGTATATCTCAGTAGAGACGCCTGTATGAAGCAGAATCCTGTGGAAGTTGACCCAGCGCTTATCTTGTTAGCTCAACATGGCGACACGCGCGCGTTCAGTCAGCTCGTACAGCATTATCAGACGCCCGTGTACAACTTAGCGTATCGCATGTTGGACGACGCAGCCGAAGCGGAAGACGCAGCGCAAGAAACGTTCCTGCGCGCTTACACGCAACTCACGAGCTACAAACCTGAGCTAAAATTTACATCGTGGCTGTTGAGCATCGCTGCCCATTATTGCATTGATCGCACCCGTCGCCGCAAATTCGTTGGCTTCTCGTTGAACGATGAAGCCACATCCGAAACGATGGCAGCCGCCGACGCCGATCCAGCCGAGGTCATGCTCATGCGCGAGCGTGAAGCTGAAGCGCAACGGCTTTTGCAAACGCTTTCACCCGACAGTCGCGCCGTCGTCGTCTTGAAGTATTGGCACGATTTGTCGATCGAAGAGATTGCGACGTTGACGGGCAACTCGGTGGCGGCGGTGAAAGTTAAACTCTTTCGCGCGCGTCAAACGATGGCGCAAGCGACTATGGACAGATCTCATGGGCTTTCGCGTAGCGTGCCTGCGAGGTCTAACAAGGTGATTAGCCATGCACTCTGACATGATGGAACGCATGATGTATGCGCTCGACGGCGAATTGAGTCCAGCCGAGCTGCAAACATTGGAAACCCATTTGCCAACGTGCAACGCCTGCCAAGCAGAATGGGCTGCATTGCGCGCCGCGCACGAAACCTTGTCACGCGGCGTCGTCGTCGCGCCTAGCGCTGGCTTCGCAGAACGAGTCGCTGTGCGCGTTGCCGTCGCCGAGCAACGACGCGCGGTGCGCTACAACATTCTCGGTGGGCTCGCATTCAGCTGCGGTACACTCGTCATCTTGCTGCTCATCATTGCCTCGTCGCCATTCAGCGCATGGTTACGACCCTCCAGCTTGGCAATGCTCATCCGCACACTGACTGAAACAGGCAATGTACTTTCTGTGTTGTTGGCATGGACAATAGCCGTAACCCGTGTGTGGCTTCAAGTCATCGGCGGAGGACCTGTATTAGCGGTAGCGCTGATGGCGCTATTGCTCACGATGGGTTGGGCGCGACTGGTCACAGGACAGGCGTTATTTCGATATACGGTGTAGGAGCGACCATCCCAATCGCTTTTACACTTGAGAGATTACATGAAAACAAAATGGTTCATGGTTCTTTGGCTGATACTCTCGCTCATGGCAGCGACGCCCGCGTTGGCGCAAGGGCCGCAACCGCCCACGCCGCCACGCGCTCCGAGCGTCAGTGGCGGACTGATCTTCGGCGGCAACATCGTCGTTGAATCAGGCACAGCAGCTGACGACACGGTATTGTTCGGCGGCAATGCCACCATACGAAACGGCGGCTCGATTGGCGATATCGTGCTGTTCGGCGGCAATCTGACTGTTGAAGCAGAAGGATTTGTGCGTGGCGATGCAGTGCTATTTGGCGGCAATGTGGACATGGCAGGCACGATTGATGGGGATGTGGTGCTGATCGGCGGCAATTTGAATCTGAAGCCAACCGCCATCGTGAAAGGCAACGTGCGATTAGTCGGCGGTCATATCAACCGCAGCGCAGGCGCTGTGATTCGCGGCAGCGTCACGGAAGAAACGCGCTGGAATCCACGCATCAATCTCGGTCCTCCGTTCATCAACGACCCATTCATTACGGCGCGAAATTTCGGCAACAATTTGCTCAACAGTTTCATCACCACATTGGCGCTCGCCGCTCTGGGCGTATTGGTATTAGCGTTCTTCCCACAACCCACACGACGGGTAATGGATACGGCACAAAGCGCGACACTACCCAGCTTTGGCGTCGGCTGCTTGACGATCATCGTCGGCGGCGTGTTGATGATCGGGTTGACGGTCACGCTCATTGGTATTCCACTGACCGTGCTACTTGGCCTCACCATGGCAGCCACCTGGTTCTTTGGTTGGATTGCATTAGGCTATCTAATCGGCGAGAAAGTGCTGCAAGGGTTGAAAGTGCGCGACATCGCGCCAATGCTGGCAATGGTCTTCGGCGTAATCTTGATTGGTATCATCGGGCAAGCGCCGTGCGTGGGTTTGCTTGCTTCGTTGTTGCTTGGGACGTTGGGGGTTGGCGCAGTGGTACTGACTCGTTTCGGCACGCGCCTCTATCCGCAAGCGTCCTCAGCTCAGATTGCTCCAATTGCCCCCCTCACCCCCACTTCGCCCATGACCGGCGAAGTGACCAAACCAACGGAGGACGTTCCGCAGTAACGACGACGAAAGCTGTCAGACTTCCCCAGGGAAGCCTGACAGCTGTTGAGTATGTCAACTTCACAACTTTGCAAATTCTGCTAGAATCCCTGATTGCCACATTGAATAAAAACGACATAGTGCTCGTAGTATTTATAGATTCGCCGCAATAAGTTTAACTCACGTTACGCACAGCTGGTCATTTCGAGCGATTTTTGCGAGAAATTTCAATGGCATGATACCGAGATTTCTCGTCGCAAATCGTGTCCTGAGCTTGTCGAAGGAGACGCTTCTCGAAATGACACTGCGTAAGGTGAGAGTTTAAGTTTTGTAAGCGGGTTTGCCAACCCGCTTTTTTGTGTGAGGTGTGTTGTGTTCAAAAATTGGTTGGGTCGCAAAAAGAAAGACGAACGGACAAACAGCCGTTTCCAACACGGCAACTCGCATCTGATTGAAGTCCGCAACGTCATCAAGGTGTTCCAAACGGCTGCTGGCGACTTCACCGCGCTGAAAGGCGTCTCCCTGAATGTTGACCCTAGCGAATTTGTCGCCGTGATTGGCAAATCGGGCAGCGGCAAATCCACGCTGATCAACATGATGACAGGCATTGACCGCCCCACCTCAGGCGAGGTTTTGATCGGCGATGCCGCTATCCACACCTATAACGAAGGGCAAATGGCGCAATGGCGCGGGCGCAACATCGGCGTCGTGTTCCAATTTTTCCAGTTGTTGCCAACGCTGACCGCCATCGAGAATGTGATGCTGCCGATGGACTTTTGTCACATGTACACGCCGCGCGAGCGCCATGAACGCGCATTGGATATCTTGTCACAAGTGGAGATGGCTGATCAGGCATATAAGCTCCCCTCAGCCCTATCAGGCGGTCAACAACAACGGGTGGCGATAGCGCGCGCACTCGCCAACGACCCACCCATCATCGTCGCCGACGAGCCGACAGGCAACCTCGACTCGAAGACGGCGGCGGCGGTGTTCGATTTGTTTGAGGGGCTCATCAAGCGCGGCAAAACGATTCTGATGGTGACACACGACCAAGATTTGGCAAAGCGCGCCTCGCGCACCATCACCATCGCCGACGGCGAAATTATCCACGAGTATCTCGCACGCGCCTTGCCGATGGTGAACGAGAAGCTTCTGCTCGAAGCAACTAAGAAGCTCGAACACTCGACACATCTACCGGGGAAAGTCATCGCGCATCAAGGTGAGATTGGCGACAAATTCTTCGTCATCACGAAAGGCCAAGTCGAGATTGTGTTACAGCAACCCGACGGGCACGAAACCATCGTTGACCATCTGGAAGAGGGCCAGTATTTCGGCGAGATTGCCGTCGTCCGTGGTGGTGGTCGCACCGCCAACGTGCGCGCCATCGGCCATATCCCGGTCGAAGTCGTCGCGCTCGACCGCGAGACGTTGCTGCATATCCTCGAAGAGTCCAAAGTCACGCGCGAAGAGATTGACCGCGTAATAAATCAACGCGCCAGCAACGTAGCGGCGGCAGCAACTCGGAAGCAAGAAGTAAGCAGTAGGCAGTAGGCAGTAAACAGAGATGTCGGAACTTCCCGTTGACGTTATTCACAGTTCACGGTTCACGGTTCACTGTCCACTGACAACTGAGGTTCTTCAATGATTAACCCCCGTTGGCGTAAAATTTTTCGTGATTTGTGGAACGCAAAATTGCGGACATTTCTCGTCGTGCTTTCGATTGCGGTGGGCGTGTTCGCCATCGGCATGATCGCCGGCACGCAGACGATGCTCGACAAGGACATTCCTGCCGCGTACAATGGCGTCAATCCCTCCCATGCGATTTTGGTGGTGGACATGCCTTTTGACGACGATCTGCTGCAAACTGTGCGGCGGGTTGACGGCGTGAAGCAAGCCGAAGGACGACGCACGGCAAACGTGCGCGCCAAAGTCCAAGAGCCAGTGCCCGCAGGCTCACCGACTTGGCGCACCTTGAGTCTTGACACGACGATTGATTTTCAAAAACATCAGATAGACTTGGTGCGTCCTGTCAACGGCGCATGGCCCCCGCCTGACCGTGGGCTATTGATCGAGCGCAATTCGATTCAATTGCTCAACGCGCACGTCGGCGACATCATCACCATCGAGACACCCGATGGCAAGCATCACGAATTGCCCATCGTCGGCCTCGCACACGATCTCAATAAGCCGCCCGCTGCGTTCACAGGCACGATGTTTGGCTACGCGAATATGGACACGATGGAATGGCTTGGGTTTCCGCGCAACCCCAACGTGCTGCGCCTCACCACCACACAACCCAATCCAACGCAAAAGCACGTCCAAGAGGTCGCCAACCGCGTGAAAGACAAAGTAGAAAAGGGCGGACGCGCCATTGTCTTCACGCGCATTCCGCCGCCGGGCGAACATCCTGCCGTCGAAACGATCAACACCTTCATGCTCATCTTGGGTGTGTTGGGCGGACTGTCGCTGTTCCTAAGCGGCTTCCTGGTCGTCAACACCATCATGGCGATTCTCGCCCAGCAGATGCGGCAAATTGGCATGATGAAAGCCGTGGGCGCACTGACGCCGCAAATCGTCGGGATGTACTTGACGAGCGTGCTGATCTACGGCGCGTTGTCATTGTTCGTCGCCGTGCCATTGGGCGGTTGGGCCGCTTATGAGTTCACGAAGTATATCGCCAGCCTCATCAACTTCGACATGGGGGCGTTCTATATTCCGACGAACACGCTCATGCTGGAAGTTGGCGTGGGGCTGATTACCCCTGTGGTTGCCGCGTTAGCGCCCATCTTCACGGGCGCACGCATCACCGTGCGCGAGGCATTAAGCACTTACAACACCGGCAAGGGCGCGTACGGACGCGGCTGGATTGACCGCATCGTGGGCAGAGTGCGCGGTCTCTCGCGTCCGGTGTTGTTGTCCGTGCGTAACACCTTTCGTCGCAAGGGACGCCTCGCGTTGACGCTGTTCACGTTGACGTTGGGCGGCGCCATCTTCATCGCCGTGCTAACCGTGCATAGCTCGCTGTTCGCCACGCTCGATAGCGCATTGGAGTATTGGCAGTACGATGTGGATTTGGATTTCACGCAGGTCCATCGCATTGACCAAATCGAGCGTGAAGCCTTGAGTGTGCCGGGCGTCGTCGCCGCCGAGAGCTGGGGCGGCGCGGCTGTGCGTCGTGTGCGTCCTAATGAGCAAGAAAGCCAAACGTATCCTGTGGTTGCGCCGCCCGCGCAAACCAAGATGATCAAGCCTGTTATCCTCGAAGGGCGTTGGCTATTGCCTGATGACGAGAACGCCATCGTTATCAACACCGAAGTCACGAAAGAGGAAGAAAAACAAGGCACGCCCATCAAGCTCGGCGACCTCATCACATTGAAAATTGGCGGGCGCGATAGCCAGTGGCGCGTGGTGGGCATCGCGCGCGCGATTATGACAGGCCCCGTCATGTATGCAAACTATCCGTATTTTTCGCGCACGGTGCGGAACGTCGGACGGGGCGGTGGTTTGCAAGTCATGTTGGCGCAGCACGACGCCCAAACGCAAGCACGCACCGCCAGCGCATTGAAGGAACACTTTGATGGTCTTGGCATGAAAGTGCGTCAAACACAAACGACGTCGCAGATACGCCAAACCATCGAGTATCAGTTCAACATCATCGTCGTGTTCATGACGATCATGGCGATTCTGCTCGCCATCGTCGGCGGCTTGGGGCTGATGGGCACGATGAGCATCAACGTCTTGGAACGCGCGCGTGAGATCGGCGTGATGCGCGCGATTGGCGCATCGAATACCGCCGTGTTGCAAGTGTTTATGACAGAGGGTATTTTGATTGGCGCATTAAGTTGGTTTGTGGGCGCGATTTTCGCGCTGCCCATTGGCAAAATTTTGAGTGATGTGGTTGGCATGGCCTTCATGCGCGCGCCGCTCAATTTTGCCTTCTCCGTGAACGGCACATTCTTTTGGTTAGTGCTGGTCATCATCTTGGCGGGCTTGGCAAGCATCCTGCCCTCATGGCGCGCGATGCGTTTGAGTATCCGTGAAGTGTTAGCGTATGAATAAACGTGAAGCGTGAAGTGTGAGTGATTTTTCGCTCCCGCTCCACGCTCCATGTAATACAAAGGAGTTATAGAATGAAGAAGTACGTTCTCTTATTGCTCACTCTCTTACTGGTGTTTGCTCTTACAGGGTGCGATTCGAGCAGCCCCGCAGCGACACCGACACCCGCTGCCAAAGCCGCGCCCGCGAAAGCGTCGGGGGACGTGGTCGCAGAAGCAGCGGTCGTGCCTGTGAAATATGCGGAGTTGAGTCTGGCGGCGCAAGGTCTGATTGCCGAAGTATTGGTCAAAGAAGGCGAGCAAGTGAAAGCAGGACAAGTGTTGGTAAAATTGGATGCGAAGCGTCAGCAAGCCGCTGTACAACAAGCAGAGGCGTCGCTTGCACGCGCTAAAGCGTCGCAAGCGCGCAATAAATCATCGGTGGCGCGCGCAGAAGCAGCATTGGCAAGATTACAAGCGACGCTCGCTCAACTGAAGGCAGGCGCGCGCGCCGAAGATATCGCCGTTGCGCGCGCAGCCGTGGCTGTCGCGCAAGCAGAATTAACTCGGGTCGAAAAGGGTCCCGACGAAGCACAGCTCGCATTAGCTGAAGCGAATGTCAAAAAAGCTGAACGCGCCGTGCAACAAGCGCAGTTCGCTTACGACCGTGTGAAGGATGCGCCCTTTGGCAACATCGGTCCCGATGCGCTGCGTTTGGAGCAGGCGACGTGGGATCTGGAGGCGGCGCGCAAACAATATGACGTGCTGAAAGCAGGCGCGCGTGAGGTTGATATTGCTGCGGCAAAGGCGCGCGTGGCGCAAGCCGAAGCCGCATTGACACAAGCGCAAGCAGGCGCGCGCCCTGAAACGATTACAGCCGCCGAAGCGGATATTCGAGCCGCCGAAGCCGACATCGCCGCCTTGAAAACCGATGCGACAGCGATTGACGCCGACATCGCCGTAGCCGAAGCAGGGCTCGCGCAAGCGAAAGCGACTCTGGCTGACACAGAATTAAAGGCACCCTTCGATGGCATAGTGATAACACTCAACGCGAAAGTGGGTGAAGCTGTCTCGCCAAGCACCTTCCTTGTTCGCATTGCCGATGTATCTGCTTGGAGTATCGAGACCACCGACCTCACCGAGCTCGCCGTGGGGCGCGTCAAAGTGGGCGATGCGGTGACGATCAAAGTAGATGCCTTCCCCGATCTAGCCATCGCAGGCAAGGTCACGCGTGTCAACGACTTCGGGCGCAACAAGCAAGGCGACATCGTGTACACGATTTACGTCACACCCGATAAGCACGAGCCGAAGCTGCGCTGGAACATGAAGGCGTCGGTGACAATTAAAGGGAGTGGGCAGTAGGTAGTGAACAGTGAACAGGAGTAAAAAGAAACCCGTTGTCTCTTTGCAAAAAGACAACGGGTTTTTGTTTTTCAATTTGCGGTGCGCCGCAAATTCTGGCAAGATAGCGCACACTTCATCTTAGGAGGAGACTATTGTTTGCCAAAATCACAAGCGAATTTACGACGCTCACACTAACCTTGATGTCCGTCGCCATCGCCATCAACATCGTCTTGGGTCAAGTAGCGCAAAACGTATTGAAGCTGCCCATCTACCTTGACTCGTTGGGGACGATACTCGTGGCGACATTGGCGGGGCCATGGGCGGGCGCCGTCACAGGCGCGCTATCGAATATCCTCTGGGGCATCATCTTCAGTTCGCCCCAGTCCATTCCCTTTGCAATCACGGCTTTTGTTATCGGCTTGATGGCGGGTTTCCTGGCGCTGCGCGGTTGGCTTAAGCCCAATGCGCTCGTGTGGGTCGTGTTGGGTGGCGCGTTGACGGGACTCGTCGCCGCCGTCGTCTCCGCGCCAATTGCTGCTTATGTGTTCGGCGGCGTCACGGGTTCAGGCACAGACCTCATCGTGGCTTACTTTCAGGCGACAGGCGCGAACATCTTGCAAGCCACCTTAGGGCAAGGCATCATCTCTGATCCCTTCGACAAAACGGTATCGTTCGTCAGTGTGTGGTTGCTGTTGCGCGGTTTGCCCGCGCGCAATCTCGCGCGCTTTCCACACGGACAAAACGCGCTGCGGAGCGACGTGTGAATCGCGCGTTCTGCGTGGCGCGCGATAGCGCATGGCATCGTCTGCATCCGCTAACCAAACTAGTCGTCGCAGCCAGTCTCATCACACTTGGTTTTTTTGCGCGTTGGCCCCACACACCCAACGCGCTTTTTGTGTGTGGCGTCTTGCCGTTGGCATGGTGGGCGCGCCTCACGCGCGAGCTCGTGCGCGCTACGCTCATCGTCATCGCGCCTTTTGCCATCTCCATCACGCTGATACAAGGCTTCTTCTATCCTGACGCGCACACCCTCCTCATTACAGTCGGTCCCCTGTCGCTGAAAGCCGAAGGGCTATGGTTCGCCTACCTGACTACCAGCAAGGTGCTATTGTTGACGAGCGCGGGATTGTTGTTGTTGCTCGCCACTCACCCGGTTGATTTGATGTTGGCGCTGACCGAATGTGGCTTGCCCCGCGCGCTTGCCTATGTGATGATGACGGCGTTGCAACTCATCCCGCAATTGCAAGCGCGCATCACAGCGATTCTCGACGCGCAACGCGCGCGCGGCCTGGTCGTCGAAGGTCACATCATCACCCGCGCCCGCGCGTTGGCGCCGCTCGTCGCGCCGTTGGTGTATGGCGCACTGCTTGAAGTGGACGAGCGCGCGATGGCATTGGAAGCGCGCGGCTTCGCCGCCCAGCGAAAAAAGACGAGCTTCATCGTGTTGCCTGATACACGCGCGCAACGCAGCGCGCGTTGGTTGCTCGGCATCAGCCTTAGTATTGTGTGTATTGGGATGGTCTTGGCGCAATGATTCAACTCACGCGCGTCACCTACACCTATCCCCATGCCAAAGCGCCCGCCTTGCGAGACATCACGCTAGAGATTGAGGCAGGCAGCGTGGTGGCTATCGTCGGCGCGAATGGCGCGGGTAAGTCCACGCTCTGCGCGGCGCTAGCAGGTTTTGTGCCACAGCATTTTCGGGGCGAGCTGCAAGGGCGCATCGTGGTGGATGGCATGGATACAACGACGACGCCACTGGCTGAACTCGCAACACGCGTCGGCTTGGTCTTTCAGAATCCACTCACCCAATTAAGCGGTGCGCGTTTGACTGTTGCCGCCGAAGTGGCATTCGGATTGGAAAATCTCGGCGTGCCGCGCGCAGAAATGGCGCCGCGCGTGCAAGTGGCATTGGCGCTCGTCGGCTTAACGGATTTTGCAGCGCGTTCACCCTACACCTTGAGCGGTGGCGAGCTGCAACGGTTGGCGATTGCTGCGATGCTTGTGATGGAACCGCGCGTGTTAGTGCTCGACGAACCCATCGCCAAACTTGATCCAGTGGGAGCGAAACAAATTTTTTCGGTCATCCACTCGCTCACCACAACGCGCCATTGCGCCATCATCATCGCTGCACACAACGTCGAGTGGATTGCGACATTTGCCCAGCGTGTGATTGTTCTGCATGAAGGCGCAGTGGTATGCGATGGCTCGCCGCGCGCCGTGTTGAGCGATGCGCGTTTAGCAGCGTGGGGCGTGAACGCGCCGCGCTATACCACCGCAGCGCAACGCGCGCGCGAACTAGGTTGGTGGCTTTCCACGACGCCTTTGCCTGTGACGTTGGCTGAAGCGACGCGAAGCTTCAGAGAACAAACCCTTCGCAAGGAGAATACCGATGAAGCTCTCCCTGCGTGACGTGCATTTCAATTATGCCGACGGCACGCCCGTGTTGCATGGTATTTCATTGGACATTCATGCAGGTGAACGGGTCGCGCTCATCGGTCAGAACGGCGCGGGCAAGACGACTCTGTTGAAGCAGCTCAATGGGCTATTGCGTCCCACGCGCGGTGAGGTTTGGGTTGGCGATTGGTCCACACGCACACACACGGTCACCCAACTGGCGCGACGGGTGGGCTTTCTGTTTCAAAATCCCGATGAACAAATTTTCAAATCGCGTGTGTGTGATGAGGTTGCCTTCGGGCCGCGCAATTTTGGTTTGTCTGCGCGTGAAGTCGCCGAGCGCGTGCAATACGCGCTTGAACTCACAGGCTTGATGGCCTGGCGTGACGCTCACCCATACGATCTGCACCCTGCCCAACGCAAATGGGTCGCGTGCGCATCCGTGTTGGCGCTCGACACACCCATCCTCGCGCTCGACGAGCCGACAAGTGGACAAGATCGAAACGACTTACTGCGCTTGCGCAATTTGTTGGATATGCTCACCCAAGCAGGCAAAACTATCATCATCGCCACGCACGACATGGATTTTTGCGCGGAGCAAGTCGCGCGAGTGATTGCGCTGTGGCAAGGGCGCGTCATCGCCGACGGCAACCCACGTCACATCTTCGCGCAAGTGGACACGCTCGCACACACCTTCGTGGAACCGCCGCAAATCACACGGCTAGGGCAAGCGCTGGCGTTATCGCGGACAGTGTTGACGGTTGAGGAGCTGTTGATGACGTGGCGCGAACAAGGCAACGAGCTATAGTGTAGTGGACGCATCAGCGGATGACGCACCAAGTTGACGCGCCATCACTTCCAGATCGAAGCCTTCTTTGCGGATGCGGAGATCATAGTAAAGCAGGGTTAGGACGGTGAGCATGATGGGCGTTAAGAGAAGGTTGAGCAAACTGATAAAAACATTTTCAATCACCGAAGCGATAATCCTAGTAGTTGTAGTGGTCGTCGTAATGACCAGCCCTAAACCCGCTTGAATGGCGAAGGCGACAATGAATTGGGCGATGAACACCATCAACCCCGCCATCAGCGCGATGCCCAACACGCGCCAAGACATACCCGTGACCAGCTGCCAGCTGCGACGCAACCCATCGGCTGCGCTCAGGTTTTCAAGCGCAATCGCTTGCGCGTGGAATAACCAACGCACAAGCAAAGCGACAAACACGATGGGCGCGCCAACCCAACCAATACATGGCACGATGAACAACAACGCGACTGGCAGGTAAACGATGAATTGAATCAACGACGCGCCGACAAGCGATTTCCAGACGCGCCAAGAGCGCCGATAGGCTTGACGAATGGTGAGCTCATGTCCCAGATACCGTTCAGAGATGGCGCTGGCTAACGCGGCTGTTTGGAGCGCGTTGGTGATGAGCGTGATGACGACAAAGACACAACCGCCGACGACCCCGACTAAAAATATGCTGCCGAAAGCGCTTTGAAAGTCGTTCAGGTCGCGCGGATCAAACGCGTTGGGGTCAATCAAAAGGGGATTGTTGATGAGGGTAACGATCGAGTTGAGGATTTGCACAAACAGGAGCGGCACGCTGACGACGGCGACGATGCCAATAAACAATACGAAATTTTTGCGATAGAGGCTAATCGCTTCGTCCAGAATGTCGCCAACCGTCATTGGGCGGAGATGGGGAGCGGGGTTCATCGCAGACCTCATGCAGTAGGATGAATTGAACGAGCAGCAGGCGCAAGTATATCATGCTCACGATTTGCGCGCCACCAGCGTCGCGAAGATACGCGTCCTATCGTCAGTTTCTGTGTAATGGAGAATCTCTAAGCCGCGAAAGACCTCGAAGCGGCGCGTGGGGTCGAAGCGATGGGCGGGGTTAAAGTCGGGGCGATACTTCGCATCGGCGAGCGTATAGGTCTCGAAGAAGAGTGTGCCGTCCAACTTGAGCAGTGCGGCAAAGTCAATCGTCGGGTCGAAGAAGTACGTGCAGACAATCGTATCAAATGTGTTGGGTGCGAAAGGCAGCGCACGCGCGTCGGCTTGCACGCGCAGCCCAACACCTCGCGCAGCGCGCAACGCCTCATCGGAGATATCCATCACGACCACCGTTGAGTTTGTAAACAAAGGCGCATTCGCGCCGACACCGCCCGCCAAATCGAGTACGAGACCTTTTTTGAGTTGCGGCATGAACTGTGGCAAGCGCGGATTCGGTTGGCGGGGACCACGCCCTGCTGCATAGCGCATGTTCCAACGGGAACGATCAGAAGACATCGCTACCGCCGATACAACAACAACCGCAGCCCATTCAACGACACGATTACCGTGCCACCCTCATGCCCGACGACGGCCAGTGGCAATGGCAACGCAACAAACAACGCGCCGACGATCAGCAAGCCAATCATAAACATCGCAAAACCAAGATTGAGTAGTAACGTCTTGCGCGTCTGCCGACTCAATGCAATGACGTAAGGAATGTTGCGGAGGTCATCGGACATCAACACCACATCCGCCGTCTCCAATGCAACATCGGTGCCCGCCGCGCCCATCGCGATGCCAATCGTCGCCGCCGCCAACGCAGGCGCGTCGTTCACCCCATCACCCACCATCGCCACAGGTCCGAATTGCTGTCCCAGCTCCTTCATCAAGCGCAGCTTGTCTTCGGGCAACAGCTCCGCATACACTTCATCCACACCCGTTTGCTTGGCAATCGCTTGCGCTGCGCGCTGATTGTCGCCCGTCAACATCACCACGCGCTCCACGCCCAACAATTTCAAATCGCGCACCACCTTGGCTGCATCGGGGCGCACCACATCCGCGCATGCCAACACACCCAAGCATTGCGCCGTTTGTCCATCGGGCAACATCGCTGCGACGATCATGCACGTCTTGCCGTCGCCTTCCATGCGCGCGATGTGCGTCTGCGCTTCAGCCAGTCCCTCGCACGTCAAGCCCTCGAAATAACGCAAGTTACCCACACGCACTTCGCGTCCATGCACACTGGCACGCGCGCCCTTTCCCACCGCTGCTTGAAACGCCAACGCCTCTGACCATGTCAATTTGCGCGTGTGCGCCGCTTCGACAATTGCGCGCGCCAATGGATGTTCGGACTTCGCTTCAACCGACGCCGCCAACGCGAGCAAATCATTTTCATTCAATGGCGTAGTGGCGACTTTAGTCGCATCCGCACGACTCAAGGCGTGACCATGATTTGCAGCTAATGGAATCACATTGGTTACGTGCGGCTTGCCCATGGTCAGGGTGCCTGTTTTGTCGAAGGTCACGACCTTAATACCCGCCGCCGCTTCGACGTACGCGCCGCCTTTGAACAAGATGCCGCGCCGTGCGCCATTGCCAATTGCCGACAGAATCGCCGCGGGCGTGCTGATGACAAGCGCGCACGGCGATGCGCCGACCATCAACGTCATCGCGCGATAGAACGCCGATGCGAACGCTTCGCTGAACACGACGACCGGCGCAATAATCGCGCCGATGGTCAAGAGGATGACACCCAGCGCGTAATACTGCTCGGCTTTGTCAATGAAGCGTTGTGTGTGCGCTTTCTCGCTGTGTGCTTCCTCCACCAGCTTGATGAGCTTCGCCAACGTCGAATCCTTCGCCAACTTCGTCACGCGCACATCGAGCGAGCCATTTTTGTTGACGGTGCCTGCTAACACGCCATCACCTACACTCTTGTTGACAGGCAACGCTTCACCCGTCATCGAAGATTGATCCAGTGCGCTTTCGCCTTCGACAATCACGCCGTCCAATGGCACGCGGTCGCCAGGGCGCACCAAAATCAAATCACCGACCAACACTTTCTCGATAGGCACTGAGACAATGTGGCTGCCGCGCTTCACCCACGCTTGGGCGGGACGCAACTTCATCAAGGCTTTGATGGCATTGCGCGTGCGCTCCATCGCAAAATTTTGCAGCGTGTTCGACAATGAGAAAAGGAACAGCAGCATCGCGCCTTCAAATGGCGCGCCCACAATCGCCGCGCCGATGGCTGCCAACACCATCAGCAAATCTATGTCAATCGTCCAGTGGCGCAATGCTTCGATGCCGCCCTTGAGTCCGAACGCGCCGCCCGTCACATAAGCGATTAGATACAACGCCTGATGCCACAACGGCTGGGTGGGCAAGAAATTTTCTGCCAGCCAACCGCCGCCCATCGTGACAAACGTGATGAGTGTGAAGATGGCTTCGAGTCGCTCGCTGGTCAGCCACACTCGCGCCTGCGTCCAGCTAGTTGGTTGCGCGGTAGGTGTGGTGATGCCTGGCGTGACAACCGTCTCAGCTGCTTCGACGGCGACGCCAAAATTTTTCACGCGGTGCGCGATGGCAGCGGGCGAGACGAGCGATTGATCGTACGTCACCTTCAAGACGCCGCCCATATAGCTCGCGGTGGCGCGACGCACACCGGGAATTTGTTGCGCCTGCTGTTCCAACGCGATGGCGCACGCTTCGCACGCGCGCCCACCTTGCTTGCCCAGGCGAATCGTGCAAGTATCGAAACGGCGGCGCAAAATCGGCTCGACTTGCTTGGCAATGCGCTCGACCTCGCGCTCGGAAGTGATTTGCGGGTCGAAGTCAAATGAAACAACCTCATGTTTGGTATCTACTTGCACATTGACAATGCCCAGTTGTTGTGAAGCCACATCGTTCACGATGGTGAAGCAATTTTCGTCGTCGGGAGATTGGTTAACAACTTTAGAAGGCACATCGCTCATGAAAATACCTCAATGCGTTCAACGCGTTCAAATCAATTACTACGTGTTCTCTTGCAGTGTGATGCTTTCAGTATAAGCTGCGACGTGACGGTCTCCAATTAGTGGGAGGTAACAGTCGCTGTTAGCGTGGACTACATCGTATTGGCACGCTGCCAATTTCGCGCATAGCCAGCGCGCTGCCGATTCTAATATCCAAGTGTGGTAGGCGCATTGCCTATGCGAATCCGCGCGGCGCGATAACAAATCAGAGAAAAAGTGGGCTGCTGACTTTGATGTAGGAGGCGTCGGGAGACGCCTCCTACGCGCTTGCTACACCAAAGTCGGTAGAGCCAGAAAAAGGAAACCGCGAAGCGGCTTTCGGTGTTTCCTTCATGCGGTGTTACATGCCACGCCGCTCTTTCACAACCTTACCATCTTTCATCACGAGGACGATGTTATCGGGGTTCTCCAACACGCGCACGTTGGTCAATGGATTCGCTTGACTGATGATGACGTCCGCCAATTTGCCCGCCTCCACGGTGCCGACGCGCTCTTGCCACCCCAGACACTCAGCGGCATTCTTCGTCGTCGCCACAATCGCCTCCATCGCCGACATGCCGATGTCGCACATCAGCCCCAGCTCGCGCCCGTTCGTGCCATGCGGCATCACCCCCGCGTCGGTGCCCATCGCAATCTTCACGCCCGCCTTGTATGCTTTGGCGATGCTCTCGCTGTGAATCTCGATGGTCTCCTGCGCTTTGCGTATGCCCCATTCAGGCATCATGCCCGGTTTGGCTTGCGCTTGTTCCAATACCGACAATGGCGCGAGCAATGTCGGCACGAGCCACGTGCCATGCTTCACCATCAACTCAAGCGCTTCGTCATCGAGAAAGATGCCATGCTCAATCGAATGGATGCCTGCGCGTATAGCGTTCTTGATGCCTTCTGCGCCTTGCGCGTGCGCCATCACCTTGACGCCCTTGCGATACGTCGCTTCCTGCACCATCACGGCGAGCTCTTCGGGTGTGAACTGCGTGAACTCTGGATGATCAGTGGGACTCAACACGCCGCCCGTCGAACAAACTTTGATGATGTCCGCGCCCGCGCGCAAAATCTCGCGCACTTTCTTCCGCACTTCTTCCACGCCATCACACCGCCCCGTAGGATTGCCCGGATAGCCGCTGAGGAACGGCATTTCAAAACCTGCGGGCAAATAGAAGTCGCCGTGTCCGCCTGTGATGGTCAACACCGAAATGCTGATTTGCATACGCGGCCCCGCGACCAAGCCTTGCTCGACCGCTTGCTTCACGCCGAGGTCTGCGCCGCCTGCGTCACGCACACTCGTGATGCCTGCGTCAAGCGTGCGACGCAGCCGCCCAATTGCCTCGTAAAAGTTGAGGGAGAACGGTGTGGACATTATCTTCTGCAAGTTGATGCCTTCGGTCATGATATGCACATGCGTATCAATTAACCCAGGCAGGATGTAACCGCCTTGCGCGTCAATCTCTGTCGTGCCTTGAGGCCACGCCAAGCTGTTCAAGGCGCCGGTCGCGCGAATGCGCTGATCTTCAATCAACACACCTGCATGCGGAATGGGCGCACCGCCGTTGCCATCAATCAATGTGCCGTTACGAATCAAGGTAAACGCCATGCGATAATCTCCTAATAAAAAGGGTTAGCTGACTATATCGCGGTTCAGCAAGCTGTCAAATCGGAACAGCAAACCCCACGAAAATGATTTCGTGGGGTTCAACGCTGTACGTTGCTGCGTTGCTCAATCCACCGCCGGCGCTAATTCGAATTCGGGCGTCGCTTGCGTGATTTCGTAGCGCGTCGTGATGCGCGCACTTTTAGAGAGCATCGCGTGTGCGCCACAGTAGCGGGTGGTGGACAATTCAATGGCGCGTTCAAGCGCAGCGGGGTTGACGTTGCCGCGCACGCGATAGAGCACCTCAATGTCGGTGTAAATCATTGGGTGTTCATCGGCGCGCGCGCCCACGACCTCCACCCTCAACCCTTCAATCGGTTCACGTTTCTTCTGCAAAATGGACAAGACATCCATCGCCGTGCAACCTGCCAAACCCGTCAGCAACAACTCAATGGGTTTCGGGCCCCGATCGTTGCCGCCATGATCAGGCAACGCATCCACCACCACCCGATGCCCCGTCGTCGTCGTGGCATCAAAGGTCATGCGCTCGCGCCACTCCATTTGGATATATTGTTTCTCTTTCAATCTGAAGCCTCCTCGCCGCTGCAAACCCTTCGAGTTTTCAGCTGAGTCTATCCGCTAAGTCACCAGCGCTTTCGCGTCACACACCTTGTGAAGGCTGAATGGCTGCCGCGCAGCACGGTTAGTGACTCAGGTCTATCCTAAAGCCAAAGCGCATTGTGCAAAAGGGGCAAATGTCCTTAAATTCATGGGACTTGGTTGAGGCGCTTGGCATGTCAAGTGACAAATGTCCCAAATTTTTCGGGACATTCGTCACATGCTTTTTTAGCGCAATGGGATATAGTAGAGCTGTAAGCGTTGAAGCGCTTCTGATACTAGCACACTGGCACAGGGGTCAAGGTTGGGTCATGGTCTCCACCCAAACCATTGAACCAAGCAGACTGGACAAACCAGCTAACGCCAGTATGAGCTAGTCGCTGGATGGAAGGGTGCTTCAACGCTTTGCCTTTTGAGAAAGAAAAAGGCGCATCACTAGATGCGCTCTTTCTTTTGAGGTATTTGCAATCCTTCGCGGTCTCAAGATGCCATCAACTCCCACGCGCTCAAGATGGCGATCAACACCATCAAAATCGCGGACAACACACACCAGGGACAGATGGTTTGCAGCACAAACACCTCGATGGCGGTCAGGTACGCCGAGAACGCCACGCCAACGGCGGCGATAAAAAATTGCGCGCGTCGCAACCCATCAGCCATCACCCCGCGCGCTATCAGCACACTGCATACAATGAACACGCAATAGGTTAATGCGCCCAGTAGCGCGACAGGTATGCCCAATAATTCTGAGTAGCGACTTTGATTAACCGACTCGCAATCCCCTACGCCAAGACACACCGCTTGCTGCCAACCCCAATGCACGGTCAGCAAATAGAGCGAGACGGCGACGCCGACGCCAGCCAAGCCAATGAGGAGTGTCAAACGCTGTTTCATTTCGGTAACAATGAATCAATCAGGCCAGACAACTGTCCAGCCGACAAAAGTCCCTCGATTTTTTGTCCATTGACGAAGAATGTTGGCGTCGCGTTCACACCCCGTTGGCGTCCCAACGCTGTATCACGCTGCACCAACCCCATGTACTTGCCGCCGTCAAAACACGCGTTGAATGCCGTCGTATCCAGTTTGGTGTCGTTGGCGAACTGCTTCAAGTTGTCGCGCGAGAATGCACCCTTGTTCTCGCCCGCTTGATGCGTGAACAGGTAGTTCGCATAGAGCCAAAACTTGTTTTGTTCGTTAGCGCACTCAGCCGCGTGCGCCGCCCACAACGATTCTTCGCCGATGAACGCGAAGTGCATATAGACGACTTTGGCTTTGCCTGTGTCCAGATATTTCTCCGCTAACTGATGCAACACGGCATCAGCTCTCGCGCAGACGGGTCACTGAAAATCAGAGAAAATTTCGATGGTCACAGGCGCATTGACATTGCCCCAGACGCGACCTTCGCTCACCTTCGGCGCAGCGGCTGGCGTCGCCGCGTTCACACTGAGCCACACCAGCGCAAAGACAACGACGATAGCCAGCGCACTGCCGCCGACAATCCACCCCACATTGCGATGGCGCGTCGGTGTTGTCGCGCGTTGACGCATGACACGCGCCGCACGCGCGCCCTTTTTACGAGACATGCAATTTCCTCCATAATTAGATGTTATCTTTGATTATTTGTAACCATTCAGCCGCCGTCAAGTTTTCACGCAAAGCCACAAGGCAGCGCAAAGAGCGCAATGGTGGATGGATTGGCTTCACATTTCACGCTTCACGCTTCGCTATCCGCCATTCACTATTGGCTAGTTTAGCGTATCCGATTTGCGCGCCTCACTCAAGGGACATTCATCCCCTTCTAAGCGTGACATTTGTCACTGCGTTTATCGCCATATTCACGGCATAATACTCGCCATGAAAATCTTATTAGTCTCACCTGAAACGCGTGTGTGGAATTCACGCACACACATTCACAACGGCCTCGCCTATCTCGCGGGGGCTTTGCTGCACGCAGGCTATCACGCCGATATTTTCGATGGCGCCGTCGAACACGAATCGCTCGACGCACGCTTGAGCCGCGAACACTTTGATCTCGTCGGCATCTCGTCGCCCACGCCGTTGATCTATGAAGCCTGGAAAGCGGCGCAAATTGCCAAAAGGCACGACGCCATCACCATCCTCGGCGGCCCGCACCCGACGCTCATGCCCGAAGAATCGTTGCAGCGCCCCGAAGTGGATTTCGTGGCGCGCGGTGAAGCCGAAGAGACCCTCGTCGAATTTGCGCGTCAGGTAGAGCCAATTTCCAATTTGCCCAACGCTCAACCAATTGGAAATTTGCCCTACATTCAAGGGCTATCCTATCGTGACGCGCACGGACACATCAGGCACAACCCGCCGCGCCCCTTGACGCAAAACCTCGATGCGCTGCCCTTCCCTGCCTATCAGCTGTTCAAGATTGAGCGTTACACGAATTTGCAACCATTGACTGATGGGCTTGCGCGCAAGGCGCGCGCATACACCATCGTCACCTCGCGCGGTTGTCCTTACAAATGTACGTATTGCTCGAAGCCCATCACAGGCAACACGTGGCGCGCACGCACGGTGGACAACGTGTTGGCTGAATGGCGGATGTTGGTGGAGGATTTGCGCGCGACGGAGATTGGCATCACCGACGACATCTGGAATCTGGATTTGAAGCGCGCGAAGGAATTGTGTCGAGGGTTGATTGACTTGAGGTTAAATCGTACGCCGTGGATCACGGTGCATGGCATGAAGGTCAATCATACCGACGCGGAGTTGTTTCAACTGATGAAGCGCGCGGGTTGTAAGCGCGTGGGCTTCGGCGTCGAGAGCGGCGACGAAACCATCTTGAAGCGCGTCGTGAAGAAGTCACAGACACTCGACCAAGTGCGCGCGGCCTTTCGTCACGCGCGTGCGGCAGGGCTGGAAACAATGGGCTTCTTCATCTTGGGGATGCCGGGCGAAACCGCAGAGACGATGGAAAAGACGATTCGTTTTGCGTTGGAGCTCGACCCCGACTTGGCGAACTTCATGATCGCCGCGCCTTTCCCGGGTACCGAGATGTACGACACGGTTCTCCGCGACGGCCGGCTGTTCAGCCACCAGTGGCGTGACTTCGCCATCCACGACGAGAAGGCGCGTTTCGAGATCGGCGACGTCACCGCACAGCTG
>CAZDYP010000049.1:28700-29415 GCA_964509505.1 uncultured Anaerolineae bacterium
CGGCCGCCGCGTTCGAGACGACCCCCGGGGCG
This sequence comes from uncultured Anaerolineae bacterium, assembly GCA_964509505.1. Classification (GTDB taxonomy): domain Bacteria; phylum Chloroflexota; class Anaerolineae; order JACRMK01; family JACRMK01; genus CAZDYP01. The sequence goes on from CAZDYP010000049.1 coordinate 28,733, forward strand.
CGCGATTGGAGCGAGCTGGCGATTCAATCCGATCACGCACACTTTGAAACAGCGACGCTCAAACCTGAATTGGTCGAACGCAAATGGCACGAAGCCTATCGGCGTTTCTACTTTCGTCCGCAGCGCATCACCAAACGGCTGTTGAGCGTGGATACGTGGCGTAATCTCGTGCCTCGATTGAAGGATGCCCAGAGGTTTTTTACGTCATAGACAAACACCCATTTGATATCTGTTGGCGCATGAGTTCATCTCATACGCCCTCATTGATGGCGCTCCACGCCATTGCTTCCTTCCTTGCGCCACAGCGCCCTCAGACCTGACAAGGTAAGAACACGGATGCACCGAATGAACGGATCAATTCGTCTATTCGGTAATCCGTGTTTTTCTTTCGACGAATTGCCCTGCGGAACGCAATGGGTGTAACATACCTTCAAGGCAACTGCATCGTGAGCATGTCGAAGGATTCCGCTTCACAGGGCAACGCCAAGAGGCGGGCTTCGGCTTGTACGATTATAACGCGCGTTATTACGATCCATTGCTTGGGCGCTTCGTGAGCGCGGATACGATTGTGCCAGGGGCGGGCAAGCCGCAGGCGCTGAATCGCTATGCGTACACGTTCAATAATCCACTGAAGTACACGGATCCGAGTGGGCATTGCAGCAGTGACCCCGCCAATGATCATG
>CAZDYP010000050.1:0-22911 GCA_964509505.1 uncultured Anaerolineae bacterium
TCCCCGGTCGGTTCACCCCCACTCGCGTGGGGAATACTCAAGGACACCTTCGAGAGTATCCACCCGTACCGGTTCACCCCCACTCGCGTGGGGAATACTCAACGCCATCGCCCAATGCCTTGCCGTAGATCGGTTCACCCCCACTCGCGTGGGGAATACCCTTAAAGCGTTAAGCCAAAATCTCTGCGTTATCGTTCTTCGTTTGTTTGGCTTTCAACTGTTTACGATGCTTGAGCGCCTGCGGTGGAGGATTTCGTACGTTTGCGTCCACGCTTCGGCGCCGATGTTTCATCCACAACGCTTGGTGGAATGCGTATCAATTGCACGCCGTCAAAATCCACAATCTCGCGCCGCGTGTTGCCGTGCGCGCGCATCTGAAACTTCTGCTCGTTGTTCGTTGACCACAGTTGCCACACTCCGCCTTCTTTCGCGCCCTTGCAACATTTCTCCCACAAACGGTCACGCACCAGCGCGTTGACATGTCCCACAAAGATGCCAGGATGCGGTTCGATGAGCCAGCGACTCAACTCGCCGCGCAACCGCAATGGCACTGTTTCAAGGATCATTACGACCATCGCACGTTTCCTCCAAGACCAAATCATCGGGCGGATCCCACCACGGCTCAGGCTTGGCTTGATCGTTGTCGGCGTCTGCGCCCAATGCCAATTCATTTGCCGTGATGCCCAAGAGACTGTGAATGTCGGGCAAGATGCGCTCCAACAATCTTTGTTCACGGAAGGCGTCGCGGCACGCATAGCGCACGCGGGTTTCCAATTGCGCTGTTGACTCTGCGACGAGCTTGAATGCGAGTGGCACGGTGAGGTTGGTTTTGTATAAATCTGCAATGTCATAGACGAATGACGACTGTCTGCCCGTATGCACGAAGCCCAGCCCCGGCGAATAGCCGCCCGACACAATCGCTGCATGACACAAGCCATTGAGACACGCATTCGCCGTCGAGAGCGCGCGGTTGACGGGGTCGGCGTTGCCCCAATTGGTGCGATCATAGTTGCGCCCATTCCACGGCACGCCATACTTGCGGCTGGCTGCCGCATACGCCTCGCGCACGCGCGCGCCCTCCATGCCGCGTATCTGTTCGATGCTGAGTTCGGGGTGCAGCGTTTCGTCGAAGCGGTAGCGATACATCCGCAGGACGACGCCCATGCGCTTCTTCGGGTCGCTGGCGAGCTCGGCTTGCTTGAGCAGGTGATAGGCGCGCCGTGTCTCGCCCAAGCCTTGCGCGTAATAGCGCACGCCTTCTTCGCCGCACCACATCACCAGCGTGCCGCCGCTCGTCAAGACTTTGACGGCTTCGTGCGTGATGCTGGTGCCGGGACCGAGCATCAACACGGTCAAGGCGGTGGCAGGCACGAGCGTGCGTCCGCCTTTGGCGTCGAAAAATTCGACCGCGCTTTGTGTGCGTTCCAGCTTGCCATGTTCGAGATAAACGTAGCTAAGGCTGTCGCGCAGTTTGGGTAGTTCGTGAAGGTCTTGCATAGATTAAAGTTCAAGTTTCAAGTTTCAAGGTTCAGAGTTTCAAGTTTCAAGTTTCTAGGTTCTAGGTTCGGGGCAGTGAAGCGATGCTTTAGCATAGGACTTTGAACGTTGCACCATTTTTAGGCGCGGGCGAGGGAGAGGAGGCCGAAGCCAAAACCTTTTGCTGAACCGATACCGTTTTCTAATGCTGCCCGCAATTTGGTCGGCTCATTCACTTTCAAGAAGCCCTCAAAAAGAACGGCGAAATGAGTTTGTTGACTCTCACCACCAGCTTGTCTCTTGCAATTACGCTGCGCTCCACGTGGAATGACAAAGCACTCGATTAGCTCTGCGCCTGCCTCTTGCAATTTACGCGTCAGCCATTCGAGTTGATCTTCTTCGCGAAACAAGCCCCAACGCAGCTTGTGCGGCTTACCATCTCGTTCAATTGTCTTTTTGATGGTTGGATTCGCCAGCAAACGAAAGGCCAGATATTGGCTTGCAGCGAATGGTGGGTTATAGGCTTTAGGTCCCTCAATGTTCAGCGCGTACCCTGTAGGCAGAACTGAAAAATCGGGTAGTGTGCGAGATAAAATCAGTGTTCTGAAAGCACGCTGTTGCTCATCCCAATCCACACGGAATAGAATGCGCTCTGCATCGGTTGGGGCTAGCTCGAAAACATTCTTCAGTGTGCGATGCATCTCATAACCAGAGGCGGCATCACGCCGTGCGGCTGGCGAATGTGAGTTAAGTGTGAGACGTGACAGATACATCTTCTTCCTCCTGTTCAATCGCTGCGAAGATTTCAACTTCACGGACATAACGTGCTCCAAAACGACGCACTGAGCGCAGCTCGATTTCGTCGCGGTGGCGTACGGCATGCTCTTCATCGGCTCTACATTCGATGAAGGCGCGCATGGGAACACGTGGTTTGCGCCATGTTTGCGCTTTTAACGGTTTAGCGTGTAGCGCAGCGATGAGTGATTCATGTTCGCCAACACCTTCAAAAACGGGGCGGCTCGGCGGACATGATTTGCGTCCCAGAAAAATCGGCCAATAAGGGTTCTGGACGCGCTCGGCTAGTTGTGTGATCAAGTCTGCGTGGTCAGACTGTACCACGACGAGAAACGATGCATCACACAAATAATGGCGGTGTGATATTTCAGTGTGCGGTCTGTCGTCGTCGCCTTTGAAACCACCTTCCGCTTTTCGCATCACCGAATGAGGATAGCCGCCGCCAATCGTGTGATAATCTATCAGCAACTCACCAGGATAGTCACAGCGCACTCCAATGCGAATTTGCCGCGAGAGTGTGCGTAACTGTTCATCTGATTTCCAACCCAATGCACACGCCAACAAACCAACAATGCCCGACTTGGTTGGCGTGTCAACTGTGTCACGTGTTTCCCACTGCCCACGTTCACCCCACGCTTGCATCGGTCCCTCAAGTTGTAAGAACAACGTGTTTGACATTGGTCGCTCCTATTGGGCTTTGAGCAATTGTTCCTCAAGCCACTGTTTCACGGCTGCCAATGATTCCTTGCGTTCGGCATGAGGCAATGTGTAATCAGGGACGGAGAAAAAGGCGCGCTCGCCATCGAGATTGTAGGCGCGCTGGAGGCGCGCCATGTAGTCACGCAGTTTGTTCACCGAATCGTCCATCAACGATGTCTCGTCGTTTTCTCGCGCAGGTTTGAGAAACGCATTGGCATAACTGACGGGCAAATTCTTGGTGTAGCGCTCGACCAGCACAAGGTCAGGCAATTGATTGTGTGCGAAACCATTGCGCTTGCCCGTTGGTTGGACCCAAGCAGCGGCTTCCAATAGGGTTAGCGCTGCCTTGCGCGCTACTGCCAACTCATCGTCGGTGGGTTGCTTCGCTAACTGCAAGTTCTTCAGCAAGCCATCCCAATGCAGATTGAAATAGCGGTAATAAACACAGGCGTTGAATTCGGTATCGCCGAGGTGCGCTGTTTGATTGGCATGGTCGTCAAAAGCCGTGAAGAAATCGGTTTCGATATCCATCTTATGCGTTGAGAGAGCGTGCGCGACTTGCGTTGAGGCTTCGACATCTTCAAACGCATCGTTGGTGGTCATGCGACCAAACAAGGCAATATCCACCGAGCGCGGCAAGCTGACACCAAGTGCCACGAGCTCTTTGGTGATGTCGTCAATCGTGAGCTTGTTTTTTGAGCTGGTGTCATTCCACCTAGTTGCCCCCAGTTTTTGATACACTTTCAACACCTTCTCAGCAAACGAACGCGGCTCATTCGCAGCCAAGCGAATCAATTGTTTGGTCTTGAGTTTCTCGTCTGAAGGTGTCTGCTCTTTGGACGTAGTTTTCTTGCCTTTAGGCTGCTTGTTTTCATCTGCGTCTTCGCCATCTGGCGTTGTGGCTGCTGACGCTCTATCCTTCTTGTCGCTTTTTCCCAACTCATGCAGACGTGCCACGATGTCACGAATGGGTTGAGGGTCAACCTTCATCTGCTCCAATTCTTCTTGCACCAACAAGGGTAAGTCTTTGGTGCTTTGCGCCAACCAGCCATCGTTCTCGAACGCTTCTTTGAAGATGTCCGAGACGCGCACCACGCGCTTTTGGCATTGGCTAGAAATGCGCCCGCGCCGATAGCCGCCGAAGGTGGCTGTCTTGGGCGAGTTGTTCTCGTCGCGGTTCAGGTTTGACGGCGCATAGCTTTGCAGGATGTGAATTTGAATCAACATAGTTCCTCCGTATGAGTGAATTAGAAATTTAGATTTGTTCGGCGTTCTGCGGAGCCGAAGCCAAGAGCTTGCGTTCCTTAGTGTTTAAGAAATAGTTGCGCGCCCACCGATTCTGCACGCGTCGCTCGCGGTCGTTCCATTTGAGCAAGTCAGCTAACAAGTTCGGCCAATTCACGGGGATTTCGTGATCGGCTAATCGTCGCACCGACTGCCGTAACAGAAACGAAAGCCGTTCGCCTTGGGCATCCAACAGCAACTGCATGAGTCGGTCCAGCCCTTGGGCTTCATCATCTTTTGTGGGGCGAATGCGTCGCATCGCCGCGCCGAAGTTCCCCTTGCCGCCGCTCTCAGTTAGCGGGTAGAGAGTGGCGACGAGAAAGAAGATTTCTTCTTCATAGGGCTTCGTCTCTGGCGGCAAGATGCAGTAGAACACGCGCCACGCGCTGGCGGGCGCTTCAACCAGCGTCTTGCCCGCACAGCGTTTGAGTCGCGCGCGCTCGCCAACGCTCAACTGCGCGAGTCCACGACAAAATTCGGCGATGTGGGGATTCAATTCATTGCTCATGTTTCAGGCACTCCTTTCAAAAATTTGAAACTTGCATTGTATAGTTGCTTCCAACACCCCGCCTCTGCCCGCGCGCGTGTAGCGAAGTAGCGCGCGTCTTTGCCCGCATCGGCAGCAGCACGTTGGAATTGGCGAAAGGCTTCGTCGCGTGTGTCGTAAATCCAGCGACGATAAGCGGTTGCCCATGTATCGCTCGCTATGTCGCGCACGAATTGACTACGGAATGGTTGCGCCAGCACGCTCCAATAGGCGTCCAACATTTGCATCTTCAAAGATTGATAACGCTCGTGGTCTTTGGTCTTTTTGCCGAATGAGCGCGCAAATTGATTGGCGATGATAGCCGCGCATTTCTCAGCAAAATCCAATCCCCCGCGCACCCATTGCCCATGCTCCATATCATGCAACAGCCGCAATGGAATTTGTGCATCCTCATCTATCCACTCAAAAAATTTCATCTGCTCTGTCCGCAACCCAATACAACGGAACGGGTAATGAAGTGTGTCAGGTAAACCTAGTTGAGCAATCTGCCGCAACATGGCAGGTTGGCCTTGTTGCTCATCTTCGGGCAGCGGCAAGAACAACCCCGCATAATCACGCCACAGCGCGCGCCCCGCTTGGGGTGTTATCGCCTTGGGATTCTTCTGACTCTCCTTGCTTAAGGGATAGTAAGCTGTGAAAGGGTCACGCCACCATGGTTCGTCCTTCGCACGGCTTTCACCTTTCTCGTAGATGATCTCTTTGATCATCCAGTCGCTTGTTCGGCCGCAACGAGTGCATGAGCTCTGATCACGCACGGGATAGAGTCGAATCATGCGTGGCGTGAATGTCAAGCCATGCAAATAGCCCACTTGTCGCACATCCTTTTTACCGCGCTCGACTACACCATCACGCACCCACCAAACTAAATCGTTCTCCACAGTTTGTGCAGGTTGAAAGGCGCGTGTCACGAGCGAAGCGCGCAAACTGTGAAAGAGCGACTTACCGCTGGGCAGAACGTAAATCGGAGGTGTGCCATTGATGGCAGCTGGCACGCCGGGTCCGCCAATCGTCGTGAACATTGGCATGACAACTAAGCCACTGGCGGCACACATTGGGCAAAAGATGTCTGTCTCTTGGCTACCGTGTCGAAAGTGTATGATGTTATTGCCCGTCGGCACTTCAGGCGCAAGATAAGCGACTGATTTGGGTTTAGGGTCTTTTTTCTTGCGTGTGAGTGACAAGCTCTTACTTTGCATGAACGGCTGGTCTGACGAGAACAAATCAAATCGGTCAGCGTAGCTTGAACCAAACTGAAGAATGGCCTCAGATGGAAATTGTGTCAGCTTCCAAAGATGCCTGAGCTTAGGTGGCGTGTCGGGTTTGAGCGCAAATTGCAAGACAGCCACGAGCAAACGATGGATGCCCGCCACGACGAGCGGCGATTGCTCATAGATGCCGCGATACGTGTGCGCTTGCAACAAGGCTTGCGCGATGCCTCGTCGTTCATGGCTGCCATCCCATTTTTCCAACTCGATCCATTCGCGTGTCCAAAGGTTAAAGGTGGGAGGCGAATCTTGTATGGTCACAAATTAGCTCCTTGTATAGTATGGTCGTCCTCAATTGACAGCTGAGGACAAGTTTCCTAGACTTGCGTAGAAGTCGAGGTCAGCGTTGCTTCTCCTTGAGGTTCGGCCTCGTTAGAAAGACTGTTGCCTCGACTCTACGCACGGTCACGGATAAGCAGGTTGAGGATCATGCCTCGTATCACCCACAAGGCTGTGAGCGCGTAGAGTACCGAGGTCGCCTCGCTTCACGATTCTAGTTGGGAGGTGCGCGATGCGCTACTTCGTCGGGATTGATGTCGCCAAGCGCGAACATCAAATGGTGGTGTTGGATGAACAGGGTCAACGCGTCGGCACAGCACAGGCGATTGCGAACAGCCGCGCGGGCTTTGAGCAAGGGGTCAAGAGCTTACGCGCCCTCGAAGGCACTGTGACTATTGCCTTGGAAGCCACCGGGCAGTATTGGTGGGCCTTGTATGAACACCTTGTATGACCACCTCACCCGCGCCGAGTTCAAGGTCCAGGTGTTCAATCCGTTGCAAGTCCATGCCTATCGGCAAACCAGTGTGCGCCGCACCAAGACGGATAAACGCGACGCCTTTTGGATCGCCGATTTGTTGCGGCTTGGCGGCAGTGCCAGCTATACACCGCCCGATACCCAGGTGTTCCAGGTGCGTGAATTGGCACGCTTTCGCTGGCATGTGAGCGACCAAATCAGCGATGCCAAACGCAAGGTCTTGAGCGTACTGGACCGCGTGTTTCCTGAGTATGAAAGTCTGTTTTCCAGTGTGTTTCTGAGTAGTGCGCGTGCGGTCCTCAAAGCCGCGGCCAACGCCGATGAACTTGCGGCTTTTGATGTGAGCGAACTGAGTGAACTCTTACGCACCCACAGTCGCGGGCAATTCGGTCAAGCCCAAGCCCAAGAATTGATTGAGGCCGCCAAGCAGTCGGTGGGCGTGTCGTTTCTCGCCGATGCCGCGCAACTCGAAGTGTCGTGTCTGGTCGCCCAGATTGAGTTCTTGCAAGAACAAGTCGCACAGGTCGAGGGGGCACTTCAAACGCTGATGGCACAGATCAAACAACACCTGACCACCATCACAGGCATTGGTGCCGTGACCGCCGCCACCCTCCTCGGTGAGATTGGTGACATCACTCGTTTCGCCACGTTAGAAAAACTTGTGGCCTATGCTGGCATTGATGCCAAAGTACCTCAGAGTGGGCAGTTTACGGCCACTGCGATGCACATGAGTAAGCGCGGTTCGCCTTACTTGCGGCGAGCCCTGTGGCTGTCAGCGTCGGTGGCGCGCTTACACGACCCTGAATTGAAAGCCTATTACGAGCGCAAGAAGCAGGAAGGCAAGCATCACAACACAATCATCGGTGCGCTGTGTCGCAAGTTGTTGGCACGCATTTTTGTCGTGCTCAAGGACAAACGCGCCTATCAACCCCGCGCAGTCGCTCAACCACAATCTGCCAGCGCTTAATTTTTAAGGTGCGACCGCTTGACTCCTCATAGCAGGTCTTTCTTTGTTTCGATCACCAAACCGAGTTTGGGATTCAGTGTCAACTGCGCGGTTGGCGCAGACGACGGCAAATGCGCTTGTCCATTTTTCAACCAAAGCGGCTGATATTCTTTGAGCCAGAGCGAATCAGCAAAGAGCGGAGGCAGTGAGGTTTGCATTTGCTCACGTTCTAACGCTGCCACTGCGCCACGACGACTGATCCGCACTTGCCGTCGCAACAGTTTACGCTCAAGCTCGCGTGATGGGGCTTCCTGCAAATTGGCTTGGATGCGTTCACCATCTGCTGTGATGCACCACGCTTGATCGCCCTCACGTTCCAACGGAATGATATTGATGGATTTCTCGCCCAAGCGTGTTTGCGTCACAATCCACGCAGCGCGATTTTCATCCTCTTCATAACGAATCTCAGACAGCGATTCCGTGAATGAGTAATCTACAGTGCATTCAGGTATGAGACGTTGGTTCGCTTCCTCTTTGGCTTTCTCCTGCTTAGCGCGCAACTGATCCCATGCTTGCCATAAGGGATTATCTTTAGCAGGCTCTGGCGCAGCATACACTGCTTCAATCAAAGGGCGGTAATCGTTAGGCAAGTTCAGTTGGTCTTTGTCCTTCAATGTCTGCCATGTTTGTCGGAGAATGAATTCATCGTAAATTGCTGTATCAGCGTCATTCAATTGTAACTCCCCTGCTTCACTGACCATGACATTGAGCCAAAAACGAGGCATTCCGCGCTCGCCGCGTGAGTGCCGATGCAAACGCCCTGCGCGCTGTAGCAAAAAATCTATAGGCGCGAGGTCAGTTGCCAGCACGTCAAAGTCAAGGTCGAGGCTTTGCTCCAAAACCTGTGTGCCAACGACGATGCCTCCATGTCTTGGACGTTGCCCATCCGGACCATATTTTTGAGTAAGTTCGTCTTCACGTTTCTGACGCTCGTCAAGTGGCAAGCTTGCATGAAGCAGCATTCGCTCGACAGCCGCTGGCGCAAGCGCATCTACTTGCTTAAAAATGTCTTGCGCTCGCGCCACTGTGTTAGTCATCCATGCGACGCAGTGACCTCGTTTGGCTTGCTCCAACAACCAACGTGCTTTGCTTTCTGCATCGTCATCAGCCAAGTGCAGGGTCTTGTCTAGCTCAATGGCGCGTTGGGGTTGTGCAGCTTGAGGCAAAGCATCATGGCGGCTTGCTTGACCAATAACTGTAAGCTTGGGATACGTTTTTTCGTCATCGCTCGCGTTGACTTCGCCTCCATAGGCGCGCAGCAATTCTTTGCGACGCGATAGTGGCAAGGTTGCCGAGAGTAGGATGACTGATGTACCCGACGCAGATAGCCATTCTAACAGTCTCTTGATAATAGTAGTCATGTAGGTATCGTAGGCATGCACCTCATCCATAACGACGACTTTCCCAGCCAAGCCCATCAAACGCAGTGCAACGAAGCGCACATTGAGAGCAGCTAGTTCTGCTTGGTCAATCGTGCCAACACCAAATGGCATTAGGAGTGCCTTGCGTTTGTCCGCGCCAATCCATTTCAGTGCAGTGTTTTGTTCTTTAGGATCACCATTATCCAAAGGCTCGATTCGCAAATCGGCCTCGACTAGAAATGCTTGACCATGCACCAGTTTGGTGAATGTGGGCAAATGCAGGCGCTCGTACAAGTGCGCCTGTAGGCGTTTGAACATTTGGTTGCTCGTCGCCATCGTCGGCAACGCATAGTAAATTTCATCTGTGCCATGAGCATGGGCGAGGCGATGAGCTAGACTGAGAGCTGCTTCGGTTTTGCCTTCACCTGTCGGGGCTTCAATGATGGCGAGACAAGGCTTATTGAGAATGTTGTTAGGAATGGCATCTATGGTTTGTTGTAATGGCCGCGACGGTTGTTTATCAGGGAAAAGCTCTGCAAAGCTGGTTGGCGCATTGCTGTGACTTGGTTGGAATAAGCCTACCTCCTGTACAACCTGCTGTGCGCGTGTTTTGCTTTCACTAAGGTATTCCTCAAGCGGCGTGTCAGGTTGTGGCGTGAAGTGTTTTTTGTCAGAACCAAGCCAATCGCATAAGATCGTAAAACCTGCCAATGCCATCGCAGCTGCCGAAATGTTATGCGGTCGCGGCCATGATGGTGGTTCGCGTTGAAGCAAATGGACCTTGAGCACGTTGACCGCTTGAGCACGCAGTTCACTCCACTCAGCAGGTTCAACACGAAGGCGATCACGCGTGACATTCAAAAGTGATGGGCCACGAAAAAAGCCATGATGCCCATCGAGTGCGTCTTGCCATGCGCCACGCAAAGATTCGGAGAGCGCTAGTTGGTCTGACCCGTTTGCCACAAATAATGCGCTGATGAAATTGTGAGGTAGGTCTTCGCGCCATACCCACTTTCCAAAATCGAATTGTTCGCTGGTTAAGCGTTTTTTTTGTAAATCGTTTTTGCCTTGAAAGGCCGCCGAAACTTTGCCAATGTCATGTAGAGCGATTAGGTATGGTACCCAATCCATCAGCGAATCAGCATCTGCATCTAACGCTTGTGCGAGCACATACCGCCAACGCGGGGACGCCGTATCGCCCAACAAGGCTTGTGCGACATGCCCTACATCCAGCATGTGAAACATTGCGGGATGAAAATCATCAACGGTCTTGCCAGTTTTACCCCAACAACGTAAGATACGCTGGTAAGGTGATGGCGATTCACTCAAACTTACGCCATACATGCGCGCCAATCTACGACTTTCTGCCTTCATCTTCTGCTTCAAGCCTTCTGGTGCTAATACCTCACAATCTGCGCCCCACCCGCGAATCCATGGGAGCATATCGGTAGTGTCAGCAATTTGTGCTGTCCATAGCACATGTTCAGGTTTGTCTGGATCGTTCTTCTTGTCTTCTGATGGATGCCAACGCGTTTCCCAAATGCGTTTATAAACCGCTGGCCCGAAACGCAACGTCACAGGCTCGACTTTTTCGCCGTAGATGATTGACCACGCGCTTTTCAGAATGTCGAGACCGGGGAAGTCAGGTGGAATTTGATATTCCTGTCGCGTCAGCGATGCTTGGCGGATACGTTCTAATTTGTAAGTGCGCCGAGCGTTGACGAGGCTACTATACCCGATTGCGTAGGTTGTGAACCCGATGGCTGAAGGTTCCAACAAGTAGGGAGAGAAGTCAGTCTCGAATGGGTTGCCTTCGGCTGGCTCATAATGAATATGCACAACACGCCTATAAATGTAACTTTGCATGAGTGTGCGAAAGACCTTGTGATAGTCGTCGTTCGCCGGACGGTGTGCTAACTCTTGCGCAGCCTGTCGAATTTCTTGCCCTACACCCACATCCGCCGTCAACACATCAGCTAGCTTCATCAAAGCAGTTTCCGCAGCTTCGTTGCGCTTGTCTTGCTGCTTGGTCAATAAGCGCGCAGCTAGATAGAGCGTCATCGCTTCTTCGGGTGACAAATCGAACTTACTTAGCTGAACGGGCTTGCGAGATACAGCGAACCAATAAATGCCATCTTTTTCTACTTTCCATTCAGCTTGCAAAGCCCACAGCCAGTTATGTAAGGTGCGCCGATTGACATTTAGTTCTTCTGCTAGTTCAGCCTCAGTCCAACCAAGCGGACGCTGACGTAAGGTAATCAAAACTCGATCCTTACTTCGATTAAGAGTTTCTGGATTAACTTTCGGCATCATTCACCTCCTTACTTTTATTATACTCGCCAGTTGGAAAATTAGCTCCAATTTTTTTGCCAACTATTTTTCGGAGAACCAACTTCGCCCTTCCTTATAGGCTTCCCCTTGTTGATACAACTCACGCAAGTAATTATTGACGGTGCGGCGCTGCCAGCCTAAATCACTGGCTATTTCGCTTTCGCGCAAGCCAAATAGCCTCAAACGGAGCAGTTGCAACAAACTGCGCTGCTTACCCCTTTTCTCTCCTGCGAACAATCTTGCCATCGGCAACCTCCTGAAGTCTTGATTTACTTCAAGCATACTCAGCCGTTGGAAAGTTTTGTTCCAAATCTGAAAATAAATTTTGCTTATTTTGCTTATTACCGAACACCCCACACCTCCATGCTGTAGATTTGCTCACAGCATAGCGGTAGGTTGTTGCCAGTACGGCAACATTCACAAAAAAACGGCGACGTAACCTCTCGTTACGTCGCCGCTTTCGTCCCTAGCTGTATAAAGGCTGAAACGGTCAATCGTCGTGAAACTTCCGCTCCCCCGCCTCGATTCGCACCGTCAAGCGATTCTCGCGCGGCGGGATGGGGCAGGTCCATTGCTCGTTGTAGGCACAGTAGGGGTTATAACTAAGATTGAAATCTAATTCGAGCGTGTCATCATCGCGCTCTTGCGCGTCGAGATACCGTCCGCTGCCATACGTCTCGTGTCCTGTCGTCTCATCCATGAACGGCAGAAACAGGCTGTCATGCTCTGCCGACTGGTAGAGGTGCAACGTTTGTGGTTGCCCATTGACTGTGAAGCGCACCACGCCATACTTGAAAAATTCTGCGCCATGACCCGTGCTGGTGTGCATGATGACGCGCTCGGGGTGCGGATACTTTTCGATTTTGACGGTGAAGCGTAAGGCAGGGTTCTCGTCAAAGTACTTCAAGCCCTTGAAATTTTTTTGCTGTTCACGCGTCAACGGCGATTGCCGGCTGCCGCCGAATAGCCTGTCTTTGTATTGACGTTGTTCCGTTAAAGCAGACATCACATCCTCCCAACAGAAAATCCCCTCACGAATTACGTCCCCCCTGTTGCTGTATCAGTTTCGCCACCAGCCCGGTCCAACCTGTCTGATGGCTCGCGCCTAAGCCTGCGCCGTTGTCGCCGTGAAAGTATTCGTGGAACAAAATGTAATCGCGCCAATGTGGGTCAGTTTGGAATGTTTCGTTGCCGCCGAAGACGGCGCGGCGTCCATTGGCGGCGCGCGTGAATGTGGCGATGAGACGACGTGAGAGCTCGTCGGCGATTTGATTCAACGTGATGAAGCGGCCTGAGCCTGTGGGACATTCGACTTTGAAATCGTCGCCGTAATAGTGATGAAATTTTTGCAGCGACTCGATGATGAGGTAGTTGACAGGAAACCAAATCGGTCCGCGCCAATTCGAGTTGCCGCCGAACAAGCCGCTGTCCGATTCCGCAGGCAGGTACTTCACCTCGTAACGCTCCCCATTGACGTGCAGCACATAGGGATTGTCCAAGTGATACCGCGAGAGCGCGCGCACGCCATAAGGTGACAAAAATTCGTTGGGGTCGAGCATGCGCCGCAACACGCGCTTCATGCGATGCCCACGACAGAGCGCGAGCAGACGGCGCTCGCCCATGCCTGGCTCGCGCCAGCGCGAGACGAGCGCGGCGAGCTGCGGGCGATGCGCCAGAAACCACTCGAGGCGACCTTTGAACTCAGGCGCTTTGTCGAGCAGCGATGACTCAATCGTCATCACGGCGAACAACGGAATGATGCCGACCATCGAGCGCAAGCGCAAAGGCAGGTTGCCGCCATTGTGGAAGTGCAGCACATCATAAAAAAATTCGTCTTGCTCGTCCCACAACGCGATGCCTTCACCTGCAAGGTTGTTCATTGCGTATGCGATGTACAAAAAATGCTCGAAGAACTTCGTGGCGATGTCTTCATAGACGCGGTTGTGAATGGCAAGTTCCAGAGCAATCGTGAGCATGTTCAAACAGAACATCCCCATCCAGCTCGTGCTGTCGCTTTGTTCGATGGTGCCGCCGGTAGGCAAGGGCGCGCTCCGGTCAAAGACGCCAATGTTGTCAAGCCCGAGGAAGCCGCCCTGGAAGACGTTGTTGCCTTCAGAGTCTTTGCGATTCACCCACCAGGTAAAGTTCAACATCAATTTGTGGAACACACGCTCCAAAAACGCGAGGTCGCCTTGCCCACGCATCTTCTGTTCGATTTTATAGACGCGCCACGTCGCCCACGCCAACACCGGCGGATTCACGTCGTTGAAATTCCATTCGTAGGCAGGCACTTGCCCGTTGGGATGCAGGAACCATTCGCGTCCCAACAAGACGAGCTGCTCTTTGGCAAAGTCAGGGTCAACGAGCGCGAGGGGGATGCAATGAAACGCCAAATCCCACACGGCGAACCAAGGATATTCCCATTTGTCGGGCATCGAGAGAATATCGGCTGAGTTGAAGTGGGACCAAGCGCTGTTGCGGCCTTGGGCGCGCGCGGCGGGCGGCGGCGGCGACGCGGGGTCGCCTTGAATCCATTGCGATACGTCGTAATGATAGAACTGCTTCGACCACAACATGCCCGCCAACGCTTGACGCTGCACACAACGCTCGTCATCGTTCAAGGCAGGCGGTTGCAACGTCATATAGAACTCATCGGCTTCAGCTTTGCGTTGCGCGAAAATATGATCAAAGTCGTCGAAGGGCCCGTGCGGTGTGGCGCTGGGTTCGTGGAGATGGGGACGCGTGTCGGTGAGTCGTAAACGAATCGTCGCCATCGCGCCCGCGCCGATGGTCAGCAGATAATGCGCCGCCGCTTTCGTGCCAACTTGCGCGGGATTCACGGCATGAGCGCGCCCATGCACCAGCGCTTCGTTGATGCCGTCTTTGACGTAGAGTGAGGGGTTGCGCGCGCCATACAAACGCTCGAAGTTGGTTTCGTTTTCGGTGAACAACAAGCCATGCAAGCGCCCTGCGCCTTGCCCAAGCGCGAACTGCGGTTGTTCTTCACACGCGAGGATATAACGCCCGAGTGTATGATGCTCCGCGATGAGTTGGGCGACGTTGTGTTGGTTGTCGCTGGAACCTTGTTGCATGAGTGGGCGATGGATGTTAGGCAATCCCCAACTCCAGGTGTTGCGATACCACAACGTCGGCAGCAGATGAAGCGTCGCTGCCTCCGGCCCGCGATTCGCTGCACGCATGCGAATGAGCAGGTCGTTAGGGCTAGCTTTCGCGTATTCAATGAACACATCGAAATAGCGGTTGTCCGCAAACACGCCCGTATCGAATAGCTCGTACTCGAAGTCGCTGCGCCCGCGCGCGCGATTCGTCTCGACGAGGTCGGCGTAAGGAAACGCGCGTTGTGGATACTTGTAGAGCATTTGCATGTACGAATGCGTCGGCGTCGAATCGAGATAGTAGTAATACTCCTTCACATCTTCGCCATGATTGCCCTCGTCATTGGTGAGACCGAAGAAGCGCTCTTTGAGAATCGGATCGCGCCCATTCCACAACGCCAGCGCGAAGCACAAACGTTGGCGATGGTCGCATAAGCCGCCAATGCCATCTTCGTTCCAACGATAGGCGCGCGCGCGCGCCTGGTCATGCGAGAAATAATTCCACGCATCGCCGTTTGCGCTATAATCTTCGCGCACGCTGCCCCACGCGCGCTCACTCAGATAAGGTCCCCAACGTTTCCACGCACGCCCATGTGTGGTGAGGCGTTCAAATTCAGCCGTCATAACATTGCTTCCTGTTAGATGGGTTTTGGCGCTCGCTTAACTCTCAGACTGCAATGGTTACACGGATGGCATCGAAAAGCAACGCGTCATTCGCGCTCGCGCTGCTGGGTTGCCAATCAAACCTCCACGAACATCTTAAGCGCATTCTTTTCCGCTATCAACTAGTGAGCAGTGAAAAGTCATCCGTGAGCAGTGACGAGTTTATACCTTCTCTCTGTTCACGGGTTACTGATAATTGTGTCACTGGTTAATGCGCTCGCAAATACTCCCGAATCATCAACGCCGCCGTCGCGCCCTCGCCGACAGCGCTGGCTGCCTGCTTCGTGCTGCCGAGTCGCGCGTCACCAGCTGCGAACACGCCGGGCATACTCGTTTCGAGCAGCGCATTGGTGATGATGAAGCCCGTCTTGTCGCGCTGAATTTCCTTCGGCAGCCAGCTCGTGTTCGGCGACAAGCCAATGAAGACGAAAACGCCCGCAGGCTCAATCGTCTCGCTCACACCCGTTGCCGTGTTCTTGATGGTGAGGCCGCTCAATTTGTTTTTGCCGTGCAGCGCTTCCACCACCGTGTTGTAGCGCACCTCAATGTGGGGTGTCTGCTTCACTTTGTCAATCACGATTTGGCTCGCGGTCATCTCGGCGCCGCGCACGAGAATCGTCACCTTGTCCACGAAGCGCGCGAGGAACAAACTCTCTTCGCCTGCGCTGTTGCCGCCGCCAATCACAGCGACCTGCTTGCCCTTGTAAAAGGGGCCGTCGCACGTCGCGCAGAAATGCACGCCCGCGCCAATCAAATCATCTTCACCGGGCACACCCAAACGCCGATATGTCGAACCCGTCGCAATCAGAATCGCCTTCGCGCCATATTCGTGACCGTCGGCGGTCTGGACGTAACGCGACTCACGCTCGCGGTGGAGGCTCACTACCTCTTGCGCTTGCAACAGCTCGACGCCGAACCGTCGGGCTTGTGCCACTAGGCGGTCTGCGAACTCCGCGCCGAGAATGCCGTCGGGGAAGCCGGGAAAATTGTCGAGCCGTTCGGTCACGCCCACTTGCCCGCCCAAGCCGCTCTTTTCGATGACTAGCACATCGAGTCCTTCACGCGCCGCATATAGCGCCGCCGTCAGCGCCGCAGGTCCGCCGCCGATGGTGATGAGGTCGTAATAATTCAGCTGCGCGCGCGTTTGCAAAGCGAGTTTCGCGGCGAGCTCGGCGTTGCTTGGTTCGACTAGCGTACTCTTATCGCCGAACAGTAACACGGGAATGATGCGCTTGCCATTATTGACGCGCATCACGAACTCAAGCCCCGCCTCGTCTTGTTCAACGTCAACCCAATGATAATGAATGCGTTGCTCGCCCAAAAATTTTTTCGCGCGCTTACAGTCGCTGCACCAGGGCGCGCCATAGACGGTCAGGTGGTCTTCGTGTCCGGGTTCAACCATGCTCATGGGGATACCTCCTCAAAAATTGCAGATTGCAGATAGCCAATGGCGGATGGCGGATAGCCGATAGCCGATAGCCAATGGCAGATAGCCATCGTGGCGATGCGCCATCCGCTATTCGCCATATAGTTCTGGTTCTTGCCAAAGCGTTACGATTGATGAGTGGCATGGTGCAGGCGACGGTTTCGATGGGCATCATGCTTTGCGCTTTTTACTTGGCTCAGCTTTTTTCATCCAGTCCACCCTCGCGTAAATGCTGGCGAGTGGAATAGTGATGCGCAACAAGGGTAATGCGAGCTTGTCAGTGAGCTGACGATACTCAGTGAGTTTCCAAGTGCCGTTAGCCTGTCGTTGAAAATAATCAACAAATGGCACATCAGGGTCAATCAAGACATAGGCTTGCAACGATTTCAAAGGACGATATAAGTCGAATTTTTCGCCACGGTCATGTTCACGCGTGGTGGGGGAAAGCACTTCGACAATCACGGTTGGATTGAGCAGCGTCGCCGTGCGCGTTTTGGCAAATTCAGGTTCGCCGCAGACGATGGTCAAGTCAGGATAAGTGAATAACCCACTTTCTTTGACCTGGACGCGTGTGTCACTGCCGAAAACCTCGCACGCCTTTCGTTTCAACGCATCATACAAAATGCCGCTGAGTTCCATGACCACTCGATTGTGGTTCGGTGTTGCGCCCGCCATCAGTGTAATGACGCCTTGACGGTATTCGTGCTTGTCCAGCGCAGCCTCTTCAAACTTCAAATATTCAGCCGGTGTGAAAAATTTTTTGGTGAGTGATGTCATTGAAACCTCCCTAATCTGTCAGTAATTCGTGTAATATCTGCTCTACATTCAACGCGCGTCCCTTGTTCCACGCCGTCTTCAACACTCGGGCGCTTAATGCGGCGCGTAATTGCTTGAGCTGAGTCTGGTGTGTCTGTTCTTCAGTGGGTGAGCGAGACGCGGAGAGGCTTTCGCGCGCCGCTTCCAGCGCGCCCCATAATCGCGCGGCGTGTGTCCAGCGTTTGCGGGTGAGGTGAATGGCGACCATTGCCTCTAACGCATCTATCAGCTGCAACATCCATTCGCGTCGTTCTGCGTCTTTCGATTCACGCATGAGCGACATGCTCTCGGCGAAATAGGTTTGTGCCTGTGCGTTATCAGCTTGCGTGAAGGCGAGCAATCCTGCTACGTTCAACGCTTTGGCGCGCACACTCGGCTTGAGCCGTTGACCGCGCGCGGCGGTCAGCAACCGCTCGCACCATTGTCGCCCGCTGGTCACGTCGTCACGTTGTCGCCAGAACCAACCTAATGCGCTGACCAGCCGCAAGCCCAACTCGATGTGATTATCGCGCAATGTCCATTGGAGGGCGGCGCAAAAATTGTCATATTCGTTGGTTAAGTGTTCTTGCCATCGCGCCTTTTCTGCGCGTTGTCTTGATTCGGCGTTCTCAGCAAGGGCTAAATAATAGAGAGCGTGACGACGGTGAATCGTGCTGGCTTCACCGCTGCGTTCCAATTGTTCGCGCGCAAATTCGGCGATGGTGTTCAGCATGGCGAAGCGACGCTCGTCGCCATGCGTAGCGACGGCGCACAGCAAGCTGTAGTCCACCAGCTTCGCTAAGCCTGTCAGCGCCTCCATTGATAAGTCATTCATAAAACAAATGCGCTCGGCGGCGTCCAGCGTGAAGCTGCCATGAAAAATTGAGATGCGCCTTACCAACTTTTGCTCATCGTCGTTTAGCAAATCGTAGCTCCACGTCAGCGCATTTTGCAATGTCTTGTGTCGCGCTGGCAAGTCGCGCATGGCGCTAGTCAGCCATGACCAACGCGCGGGCAACGTCGTGTTCGTCAACCGTTCGAGAATGGCGTGCGGCGTCAGCAATTTGGTTTGCATGGCGGCGAGTTCGATGGCCAATGGCAAGCCATCGAGCCGCGCGCAAATCTCCGCGATGATGGGTGCGTTCTGTGGCGTGAGAGCGAAGCTAGGTTGTAGCGCCTGCGCTTGTTGGGTGAACAAGGCAACCGAAGGATAGCGCAGCAGCGCCGCTGGCGATGGCAGCGTGCGCGCATCAGGCACAGGCAACGGCGCGAGCGGATAGACTTGCTCACCGTGCAACTGCAAGACGTGGCGACTGGTGACGAGTAGCTTGAGGCGCGGCGCGTTGCTGAGAAGCGAGGCGATGAGCGGCGCTGCGGCACTGACTTGCTCGAAATTGTCAATGACTAACAGGAGATGTTTGTCGGCGAGCTGCGCTTTGAGATTTTGTAATAAGGTGCGATTTAGCGTCTCACCGACGTTGAGAACTTGCGCCAGAGCTATCACAAGCGTTGTCGCATCACGCACAGAGGCGATGCCGACGTAGAACACGCCATCGGCAAAGTGGTCAATGAGCTGCGTCGCTGCTTCCAACGCGAGCCGTGTTTTACCGACGCCGCCCGGTCCGATGATCGTCACGAGGCGATGCGGTGCGCTCTGTAACGTTGCGACGACCTCCTGTAATTCTTGGGCGCGCCCCATCAAGGGCGTGGTGGGCGCGGGAAGATTGTGGCGCGGGCGCGGCGTAGGCGCCAGCTCGGTCAGTTCGCCGTCTTTGATGCGCAAGTAGAGCGCGACGGTTTCTTTGGAAGGCGCAGTGTCCAAATCTTTTTGCAAGACGCGCTGGCACGTCTCGTATTGCGCCAGCGCTTCGTGCCGCTGACCGCTCAAGGCGAGCAAGCGCATGACTTGACGATGCGCTTCCTCGCGCCAAGGGTCGAGTTGCAACTGTTGGCGCGCGTACGTCAAGGCTTGCGTGTAATGGCGTTGCTGGACGTAATAGGTTGTGAGGTGATGCAATGCTTCCAATGCTTGGCGTTGCAAACTCTCACGCTTGAGCAACGCCCATTCTTCAAACTCGGCGCTGTCCGCCAGAAAAAATTGCGCCAGAAAATGGCCGCGATACAAAGCGATGGCGCGCGCAAGGCGCTGGATGCACTGCGGGCAACTGTCGGGGCTGCGGTGATTGTGCCGTTGGCATTCGTGATGCAGTGTGGCGAACTCGGCAACATCCAAACGATAGCGACTGTCGGGGTTGAATTGCACAGTCTCGCGCGTGATGAGCAGGTGAGGAGGTTTGGCGTGTGCGTCGCCCAACGCGCGGCGCAAATTCGAAATGGCTTCGCGCAAACTATGACGCGCGGCGGCTTCGGATTGTTCGGGCCACAACAACGTGGCGAGGGTGTTGCGCGTATGCGGCGTGTGGTTTTCGACGACGAGGTATGCAAGCAACGCCTTCAATTTATTGTAGGCAAATGCTTTGATGGGCTTGTCGCCGATGGATACTTGAACGGCGCCCAGCAGCGAGATGTTGAGAGAATCTTTCACGACGGAGATTATACCATCAGCCCCTCTTGACGCTCTTTTGACGCCGCCCATTTAGAATAGTAACATCGTCGCGCGCCAAGAGGCGCCGTGTCTCTCTTGGCGTATGATGTAGGGCAAGTTACAAACTTGCCCAACACCTTATGGAAACGGACCTCAACTTCCAACATCTGCAGGCGGAATTGACGCGCATTGACCGCTGGTTACAACGCGCAGTGCGGCGCTGGCGACTCGCGGGGCAAGACCCTGCCGATACGTTTCGCGGTTTGTATCTCTCCGAAGATGCCGTGGATGCGTTGTTGGAGCGTCCACTGCACACGAATTGGGGGCAGCTCACCCAACTCTCACCCGCAGAAGAAGAAGCCTATCGGCAGCTGACAGCGCAAGCGAGCGCGGAGGTGAAAGCGATTGCCGCACACGCGAAAGCTGCGGGACAGCGCTTGCGTCTCTACGAACTGGCGCAAGCGTTTGGCTTGGAGCGTTTCGACCTCGACGTGTTGCTGATTGCGCTCGCACCCGCGTTGGATTTGCGTTATGAAAAGCTCTATGGCTATTTGCAAGACGACGTGACGCGCAAACGTCCAACGATCAACCTGGCATTGGATTTGTTGTGCGAGGCAAACGCAACACGGCTGATGCGTCTGTCGCATTTCAAAGACGATGCGCCGTTGTTCAAGTATCGTTTGATTGAGCGCGTGACCGATGCCAGCCATGCGAAAGCGCCCTTGCTCAGTCAGAGCCTTGCGCCTGACGAAGCCATCGTCGCGTGGCTGTTGGGCAACTTCCAACCTCACTCCGATTTGGGTTTCCACGCCGATTTAATTTCCCCACAAAGAACCGCCGCCGATGAATTGTTGGTGGCTGATGCGTTAGGCGATTTACAATTCGACTTCGAGCAAAATCCCTTGTGCGTGTTCTATGGTCCCGACCATGCGCGCCAATTGGCTGCCGCGCGTTTGCTTGCGGCTGAAGCGGCGCGTGAATTGTTGCTGGTGGATTTAGCCGCAGTCGTGAAAGCGGGACAGACGCCAGCGCAAGCCGTACGACTCGCATTGCGCGACGCGCGGCTCGCGGGCGCGTGGCCATTGTTAGTGGGCTGGGACGCGTGTTTGGCGGAGGGTGTGCCGCCTGCGGATATTTTATCGGAAGTGTGCGCGCATCCCGACACGCTCATCATCGTCGGACGAGCGCATTGGCATCCGAAAGATGTAGAGCGCACGCGACCCTTCACGTGGATCGAGTTCGACATGCCCGACTACGCGCATCGTGAAGCGTTGTGGCAACATTTTCTGGAGCGAGACGAGGACGCTGATGACACGTTCGACCTCGCCGCGTTGTCGAGCCAGTTTGTGCTGACGGCATCGCAGATTCGTGATGCGGTAGCATCGGCGCGCGATCTGAGCGCGCAACGGGGCGATGCGCTGCAAGAAGCCGACTTGTTTATGGCGGCGCGGTCGCATTCGAGCTTGGGGTTGCTGAACTTGGCGCGCAAGCTCACACCGCGTTACGAGTGGTCGGACATCATCTTGCCCGACGACCAGCGCGCGATTCTGCGCGAAATCGTCTCGACAGTGCGCGGACGCTCCATCGTGCTGGAAGGGTGGGGCGTGGGGCAGAAGCTCGCGTCGAGTCAAGGGGTGACTGTGTTGTTTGCGGGTCCGCCCGGCACAGGCAAGACGATGGCCGCCGAAGTCATCGCGGCGGAGTTGCGGTTCGATCTCTACAAGATTGAGCTATCGGGCATCGTCAGCAAATACATCGGCGAGACCGAGAAAAATTTGGAGCGCATCTTCAATGAAGCAGAACGCAGCAATGCGATTTTATTTTTTGACGAGGCGGATGCCATCTTCGGCAAACGCTCTGAGGTGAAAGATTCGCATGACCGTTATGCCAACATCGAAATCAGCTATTTGTTGCAGCGCATGGAGGCATACGACGGTGTGACGATTTTGGCGACGAACTTGCGCGCGAATTTGGACGAAGCGTTCACTCGTCGTTTGCAGTTCGCGGTGGATTTTCCATTTCCCGAAGAGGCGGACCGTTTGCGTATCTGGGAGACGTTGTTCCCGCCTGGGGTGCCACGCGCGACGAACCTCGATTTGCAATACATGGCGCGACGTTTCAAACTCGCGGGCGGCAGTATTCGCAACATCATCGTCAGTGCGGCGTATCTGGCAGCAGCCGACGGCGGCATGGTGAAGATGGAGCATTTGCTGCATGGCACGCGGCGCGAGTTGCAGAAGATGGGGCGGTTGTTGCGCGAGAAGGATATGGTGGCGCCGCGAGAGGAAAGTAATAAGTAAAAAGTAATTCGTAATTGGTAATTGGTAATTCGTAATTGGCATTGCGATTACTTCATTGCGGAGGGGGAGCATGAAAGCTCAAGTTGCTCGTCAGCAGACGGATGCGAAACGAGCGCATCAGCAAAAGCCAGCGAAGGCAACAGTTAAGCCGACGGCGGAAACGGAGAACGCTGCGCAAGCGCGAGCGGATGAGCGGGCGTTGCTGCCACAAAATCTGCTCGCGTTGCAAGGTGTCATAGGCAATCGCGCGGTGCAACGCTTGATTCAGCCCAAACTCAATGTAAATGCGCCGGGCGATACATACGAGCAAGAGGCGGATAAGGTGGCGGCGCAGGTGGTGACGATGCGCGCGCCTGTGCAACGGCAAGCGATGCCCGAGGAAGATGAGCTGCACGCTTCGCGCAAACCGATCGCGCAACGGCAAGCGATGCCCGAGGAAGATGAATTACAAGCGAAGCCACTCGTGCAACGCGCGACGGAAGAGGACGAGCTGCAAGCGAAGCCACTCGTGCAACGCGCGACGGAAGAGGACGAGCTGCAAGCGAAGC
>CAZDYP010000050.1:23011-29320 GCA_964509505.1 uncultured Anaerolineae bacterium
TGCAAGCGAAGCCACTCGTGCAACGCGCGACGGAAGAGGACGAGCTGCAAGCGAAACCGTCAGTGCAACGCAAAGGCGATGGCAGTTTCGAGATGGATGAGGCATTTCAGGCGCGCTTGAATGAGACGCGTGGCAGCGGCAGTCCATTACCTGCTGAGACGCGCGAGTTCATGGAGTCGCGCATGGGTGTAGATTTTAGCGGCGTGCGCGTGCATACAGGGAGCGAGGGCGCGCAATTGAGCCAAGACGTGCAGGCGCAGGCATTCACGCATGGCAGCGACATCTATTTCAATGAGGGCAAATACAATCCCAACTCAAGTGATGGGCAACAGTTGTTGGCGCACGAGCTGACGCATACGATTCAGCAGACAGGCGGCGTGCAGCGACAGGCAAATGTCATTCAGCGCAAGCCGCTGACGTTGGGTTCGGTGAAGCGGTCGGTGGAATTGCGTGGCTCGCCCAATAGCAAAGGGAAAAAAGCTTCTAAGACGTTGTATCGAAACAGCACGGCGCTGAAAGCGCTTGACTCACAGCCTGTGGCAGATGAAAAGGACCCAAATAAAACCTGGAGACATGTCGAAATTTTTTCTGGTGAACAGCGCGGCACACAGGGCTATGTGCCTAGTCAAGATTATGGTGAATGGGGTACCAAGGAAGACACAGAGTTAGGGCATACGATTGAGCGCACGGGGTTGCGTGATAAGGCTGACAAGACAGGCGCGGCGAAGGGGGCATTGGATGAAGGGACGTTGGTGCAACTGATCAACCCCACTGTGACCAGCGGCTATTATCAGGTGCAGGTGCTGACGGGTTCAAGCCAAAGCAAACAAGGTTACATTCGCCAAGACAAGCTGGTGAAAGAGAACTTGCCCATCGCGCTCAAAGAATCGCGTTGGTTCCACAAGAAGGATACGCAGATCATCGGCGAATCGAAGGCGGGCAGCTTCGAGTCGCGCCATGAAACGGAGAAGGCGCTCCATGTGACGAGCGGCGAAGCAGCGCAACAAATTTTCACCGCGTTGACCTCGGGCTTCTCGAAGTTGACGGCATTCCAGAAAATTGCGTTTCTGTTGGCAGGGCAGCCTGGCGGCAAAGTGACCGCCGATTTCAAACAGCTGACGCATGAGGATTTGCGGGAGACCATCAAGCAAAATTTTGCAGGCGACCCCGGCCCCGAAGCGCATAACTATTTACTGGATTTGCTTGACCATGATGGCACACCGTCGCTCAAATTCCAGATTCTCGTCGCGGTGGGGGATGTGGATAGCTCGGGCAGTTTCTCAAAAGCTATAACCAATGTGCCGGTGTTGGGCGGCAAATTGGGTGTTAAGGGCGATACAGTGCGCGTGTTTGAGCTAATCGAGAACGCGCCGCGCGACGAGCGGCATCAGATCTGGCGGGATAGGACGTTGATGGCGCGCCTGTCAAGCTTAGATGACAAATCGCGCAAGGCGTATGAGCGCTTAGAAGCGCAGATCAATGTCGAGAAGGCAGAGATCGTCATTGAGCAGAAGAAGGAAAAGGGCTTAACAATTACTACAGCGGATACGCAAACGCTGGCGATGGAGCGCGATGCGCAACTCGCTTTGCTGTTCACGCATAACATTAAGAAGTTACCTGTGATTGGCAAAGCGATCGGACTTGAGACGACCAAACTTTACGATGACCTGTTGGAGTGGAAATCCAAAGCGACCCAAGACGACCTCAATTACATCAAGCAACCGACTAGCAAATTTCAGCAAGCGCTGGCGCAAGCGCCCACGAATTTCTTGATGGGCTTGCGCCAGAAGGAGCGCGATTTCCTCACAACCTTTTTGGATACGGTGGACACGTCTGGCTCGCAAACGCAAGTGAAAGCGGTGGTCGGCGGCTTGAAGCGTCAGAAGAACATTGTCCATCGCGGCACAAATCGGGGATGGCTTGGCACAAAAGTTTCGACGGCGATGACAGAGAAAAAGTGGCCCGAGATCGAAAATGAAATCAAATTGTTGAACGAAGAGCAACGCGCGGAGGTGCTGAAGGCATACGATCCAACACCGAGTCAAGCCTTGACGTTGTTGGAAGCGGACCTGAAGGCGGCGGGTTTCGATAAGGAGAGCCGCGCGCGTATCCTCGCGATGTTCAGGACCCTAGAGTTTGGCACACCCGGCGGCGCGTATGTGGATTTGTGGGAATTGGTCGAGCCAGGCAAGAAGACACGCCTCAAACATCGTTTCACGAAAGAAGCGCTGAAAGGGCAGAGCCAAGAAGTCATCGCCAAAGCCGCCTTTAAAATTATCATGGACTTGGAAGGCGAGGAGTACGCGCAGGTGCGCCAAGATAAAGACCTGCTCCGCAAAATCAAAGCGGTTGCCAGTCCCAAAACGTGGGGACGCATCATGACGCTTTTGGGGATGCAAGACGAGAACGACCAGCTGCCGACGGGGCTTGAGACGCGCGTGCAAGCGCAAATCGCGGAAGAGCGCGCTGAGTTGAACCCCAAACATTGGGCGGTCAAACTCGACAAGCAGATTGAGGAATCGGAGATCACGAAAAAGATCACGGCGGGCAGCGACAAATCCAGCTTGTTCGTGCTGATCACCAACGCGCAATATGCGGCGCAACGCGCGGCTGCCAAAGACCCCAACAACGATCCGAAGTTCTTGGCGGGACGTTTCTTGCAAGATGTGCTCAATGAATTGGAGCAAATCAACGCAGGCAAGGTGACCTATTTGCAAACGAAGGTGCCTGTCGCCTATGCTGCTTTGAAGGAAAACAAACCCATCACCGTTGAGACTCGCTTGAAACGCGCGAAGTATGAAGGCTCTTTCGGCAAAGCGAACCGTCAAGGCGTGGTGATGAGTTTCATGCACTTGCAAGGGCGACCATTGCTTGATGAGTGGTCGAACTTAGGCGCGTTCATCCAACTGGGCAAGGACTTGAAAGAAGCAGAAGGCGACGCTGCGCTTTTGTCTGAGATTGTGATGAACTTCCCGCCGCAGCCTACCAAAGAAGAGCAAAAGAAACATGACGAAGCCGAAGAGCAGTTGCTCGCCCATTTCGCGCACATGGCGCAGTTGCAAACGGCGATGAAGAACTTCACGTTGGGCATCAACGACGAGCGGCGCAAAGACTTGAAAGCGTTGCGTATCAAAGCCGAAGACCGCATCAAAATCGAAGGAATGGTGACCGATAAACTGGTGAAGGCGATGAAGAAGGATCCCGAAGTGCAAGATGCCTTGACCGAAGCGGGCTTGCCCTTCGATGAGTACATGCAGCAAAAAATGAAGGGCGTGGATGCGTTGCAGATGCAACGGCTGTTGGACACGACACGCCAGTGGCACGCCTTCTCGACCAAAGGCTCGCAGCTGGATGAAGGCACACGCAACGTGAAAAGCGGCATCACCTCGACGGAAAGCCAATTGCGCGAGGCGGAGCCACAACGCAAGAGCAAAGAACAAATCAAAGAAATCCGCGAGAAGGGCGCAAAGAAGACCGAAGAGGCGTTGGAAGATCGCACGATGCTCGAAGCGCGTTTCCGCGACATGCAGGCGACGTTCCGCGAGCGCGCGATGCTCATCTTCAAGCTCATCGCGTTGGCAATCATTACGGGCTTGACAATGGGCGTGGGTGCGCCTTTGTCTATTGGCTTGCAGGTTGCCATCGAGGCGGGTATGCAAGTGCTTGAAGCCGCCTTCCGTTACTTCGTCTTGGGCGAGACGCAGCTCAGCCGTTTGGCAGTAAACTTTGCGCTGGGCTTGGTGAAATCAACCACCAGTATTTTGACTGCCAATCTCTCGTTTGCGTTGCAAGCGGAAATGTTGAACGCGGGCGGCTTCTTCGAGGCCGCGCCGTGGGTGGCAAAACCGATTGGCGCGACGGTGGCGAATGTCATCAATCGCACCGTGATGTTCGCGCCCAATTACATCGTCAAAAAATTCTATCAAGACAAAGAATTGGAAAAGGTCATCGAGGAAGGCGAAGATACCATTGGCGAGGCTGTCGCCAAAGAAGCGCAGGGCGCGCTCAAAGGGTTTGTGACGAAGACGGTGCTGGGCGCGGTGCGGTTCTACAAGGGCGAGCTGACGGGGGGGGGCGCGCCGCCTCCAACCGATACGCGCAACTTCGGGCAAGTTTACACAGACCGCTTGATGGGCGGCGGCTCGCAAGAGGAACAAGAGCGGATGTGGGGACGGTATGAAAAGGGATATAAAAAGGATGCCAAGAAACAATTCAAGAAGGTTGTGGATTACAAGAAGGGGCAGCTCTCTGAGGTGACCGAAGCCACCAAAGAAGTTGAGAAAGAGCAACGCAAAGATAAGATGAAGGAGATACGTGGCAAAGAGAAAAAATCCAGCGGCTATAAGACATTGAAGGACGCTGTGGAGGACAAACGCCTCGCGTTCAAGAAAGATTTCACAGGTGAAACGCTCACTTTGCTGACCAACCAGAAACTGACCGTCGTTGAACTCGAAACCATGAGCTCGGACGAGAAAGGAAAAATCGAAGAGCTTTTGGGTCTGAGCGCGGGCAAGCTGGACACGATTCTGATGGACTTGAATATCACCATTGACGAGTCGCCTCAGTTTAAGCAGGTGCGGAGCGGCATCGAAGGTTGGACAGACACGATGGGCGGAGGCATTGGCATGCTCAACTTAAGCGATCTGGTCGAGCTAGGTCTCGTCGCGGGCGACGCTTTGGCTCAACTCAATGACAAGGAATTGGCGAAGCTCGCGCTGATTTTGGGCATGAAAGTATCCGAGTTGCGCTCGCAAATCAACAATGCGCTCGCGCAGGTTTAGGAGCGACAGGAGTCACCTAGTCGCTTAGTCGCTTCATCAAACCAAGCGACTAAATGACCAAGTGACCAAGTGACCAAGTGACTAAGCGACTAAATGACTAACCGACTCATTGAACAAACCTTGTTGCCGCGTTTGCGTTTGCAGACGGCGCAGTTGGAGCTGCGCGGGCTGACGCAAATCGAGGCGTTGGCTGATTGGCTGGAGAGCTTGCCTATTTCGTCGCACATCGGTCATCAGCCCATCAGCGAAATCGGCGTGTCGGTGAGCGCAGACTTTCAGCGCTGGACATGGCGCGCGGCGGGCGAAGCGACGGCGTTCATTCCACGGATGGCGGATTACTTCGTGAAGGTCGGCGCGTCACAAGCCGAGCTGGAGCGGCTCAGTCAGTTGGGTGCTGAACTTGACCCTGAGCTACTGGGCTATTGGTTGGAAATGAAATCCAATAGCTTGAATGCGGGTTGGTACGCGCCGAGCGCATTGACATTGGACGAAGCCGAACGTGGCTTGCCCTCTCATGCGATAACGGCGTTGGCGCGCTTGCGCGAGTGGGCAGAAGCGTATGAGATTGAAAAAGTTGTGCGCTTGGGACGCGCGCTGGGCGCGGGCAATCCATACGCTGAACTGATGCTCATGTTGCCTGAGTCGGCCGATGTTGAAGAGCAAGTCTATGCAGCGACGCAACTGTTCGCAGACCTCAAAGCAGCCTTGCCGCCTGACGACGCGTTGGCGTTGTTGATGAACTTGGAGCAGCGGGGTTTAGGCGTGTCGGTGTGGTTATCCGAGCAAGGCGTCGTCAAAGTGGGATTATTGGCAGCGCAACCACGCACGGCGTTAGTGTTGGAACTATGTCGGCTTGTGGGTATGACAGAACTCGAACCATTGGCGGCATTGGAGGGCATTCTGGGTGTGAGAGCCCCCGCCTATGTTGAATGCCAGACGCGCCCAAATGGGTTTATGGTAGAAGCGCATTACTCGCTGGATTTACAAGAAACATTCAGATTCGATTAGCTCATCATTCAAAGCTATGCGTTAAGCTCCGTGTTTGAAAGGATTTTCTTATGGCACAGGTCACTCGTCAACACTCAGACGCCCAACAAAAAACGCATCAAACAAAACCTGCCAAGCCTGTGGTTGAACCAGCTCCAGCGCTGGCGCCCGAAACGCCCGCTCCGGAGGCGGCGCAAGCGCGCATAGACCCGCGCGCGATGACGCCGCGCAACCTCGTCGCGTTGCAACGCACGGTGGGCAATCGGCAAGTGTCGCGGATGGTTACTCGCGCTGCTGCGCCGACGCGCACGAGCGTACAGCGTAATGGTGGCGATGAATCCGTCGCTATGGAGGGGTTGGCGTCCACTGAGTCGGAGGCTTTAGGCGCAGGCAGTGGACTGTCCTTTACAGCGTCCGGAGCGTTGTCTAATGATGGAAAGGGTCTGAATAGCGCGAAACGTATGGGTGAGGGTGTGATTCAAGCTAAACTCACGGTGAATGCGCCAGGCGACCAGTATGAGCAAGAAGCGGATGCGGTGGC